>JANWKR010000024.1 GCA_025451275.1 Steroidobacteraceae bacterium | reverse complement strand
GAGTTGCCGGCGGTGGGACGCGAGCGGCTGTTCGCGGACATGGACGCCTGGGGTTACAGCTTCCGCCTTGGCAGTACCCGCGCCTGGTTCGAGCAGGACGCAACCGATGCCCGGCAGTGGCTGATGGGCCACGGCATCACCGATGCCGCCGGTGCGCTCAGCGGCCGGCTGCGTTCGTGAGCTGCGCTGCCGGCTGACGTTCGTCACACCGAGGTCCTGACGGGCGCGACTTACCGCAGCGTCGGCGGCTGCTTAACCTGCACGCCATACCGGAGGTCGGCACATGCAGGCGAATACCGCGGCGAGTCTCACCCACGGCATGGCCTCCGCCGACATCGCTGCGCAGCTCAATCTCTCGCGCGGCACGGTGCGCAATTACCGGAGGCGATCGGCAAGCTCAACGCCGCCAACCGCATCGAGGCCTGCCGCCTCGCGCGCCAGAAAGGCTGGCGGCAGCGCCGCCGGGACGGCGCTCGCTCACGGATCGGGACGCTCGAAGCCGCAGCGCCGGATGAGCTCACGGAAGCGCGCGTGCGAGCGTAGTCCATCCCATTTCGGATCCACCGGCAGGAATATCAGGCCGACGTCGCGCAGCTCCCGCCCGCGCTCGAGCGCCTCGAGCGCGCGTTCGTGCTCGCCCAGCCCCAGCAGCGTCAGCGCCATGCCGTACGGGGGCAGGAAGCGCTCGCGCGCGATGGACTCGAGCCCGGCGAGCACCTCGCGCGCCTCCTCGTGCCGCCCGAGCCTCGCCAGCAGGTAGCCGCGCGTCCCGATTGCCTTGCTGTTGCCGTTGCCGAGGCGTCCGGCAGTGGTGATCGAGTCGAGCGCCAGCTCCAGCTCGCCCGCCTGTTCGTAGGCGTGCGACAGATGGTAGTGGCCCACCCAGAAGTCCGGCGCGATCACCGTCGCCTGGCGGCCGAAGGCGATCGCGGCCTGCGGGTTGCGGCCATGTATCTCGACCATGGCCGAGAGCGAATAGTGCATGGCGTAGATGTCCAGCTCGCGCGCACGGCGGAGGGCGGCGCGCGCGGCCTCGTGACGGCCGCGATGCGTGAGTACGACGCCCAGCATGCGGTGGCCGAACGCGTAGGCCGGATCGAGCACGATGGCGCGGCGGTAGTGGGCTTCCGCCGCCGGCCAGTTCCAGTCGATGAACAGCTGCACATTGCCGAGGGAGGTCTGTACCTCGGCGAGCTGGGCATCGGCGGCCTCGGCGCGCCGTGCCGCGGCGTGCGCGCGCTCGGCGGCCTCGAGCGGCGGTGCATCGCCGTTGATGGGGGCGGAGGCGTGCGCATCCGCCAGCCCCGACCAGGCGAGCGCGTAGCGCGGATCGCGCTCGGCGGCGCGCGTGTAGTACTCGAGCGCGCGTCGCGTGGTGGGCGGCGTCAGCTGGTTCCAATAGTAACGGCCGCGCAGGTACAGGTCGTAGGCCTCCGCGTCGCGCGTCTGGCGCCGCGACAGGCTGTCGAGGCGCCCCGGCGCGATCTGCAACGCGACCTTCTCCGCGATGGCGGTACATAGCTCGCGCTGAAACTCCAGCAGGCCGCCGCTCTCGCTGTCGAAGGCGAGCGACCAGACCTGGCTCTGGTCGCGCACGCGGATCAGCTTGCTGGTGATGCGCAGCCGCGGTCCTTCGGCGCGTACTGCGCCCTCGACCAGGTACTCGACGCCGAGCTCGCGCCCGATGTCTTCGAGCGACTTGGTGGTGCGCTTGTACTCCATCACCGAGGTACGCCCGATCACCGTCAGGCCCTCGGGGTCGATCTGACCGAGCGCCACGATCGCCTCCTCGGTGAGGCCGTCGGCAAAATACTCGCGCGCGGGATCGGTGCCGAGGTTGTCGAACGGCAGCACCGCGAGCCGCACGCGCCGCGTCGCATCCACGGCGCGAACTGGCTGCACCAGCTCCACCTCAGGCAGGAAGCGATAACCGCGCGCCGGCAGGGTCTGGATGAAGGTGGGCGCCTCGGGAGAATCCCCGAGCGCCTGGCGTACCTTGCGCACCGCGGTGTTGACGCCCATCTCGACCGCCACGAAGGCGCGCTCGCCCCACAGGCGTCTGACGATGTCATCGCGCGACACCAGCTCGTGCCGCCGCTCCACGAGCAGGATCAGCAGATCCATCGGCCGGCGTTCCAGGCGCACCGCAGCACCCGCGCGGCGCAGCTCGCAGGCCGCCACGTCCAGCTCGAAATCCCGGAACCGGAAGGTCGTCACAAAAACTCCACAGGTGCTTCAGCCGCTCTCCATGGGAGTGAGGCGCGGCGCTCCGTATCGTCCCTCTTCGAGGTCGTCCACGGGTGTGGCGACTCCATTATCGCTTACACGGGAAGGCCCTCATGAACTCAAAAATATCCAAGACTATCAGGGTGTTGTTCAGCGTCACGGCACTCACTGGCACGGCCATGCTGCTCTCGGCTTCGAAGCCCGCCTGGGCCGAACCCGAGCAGCGGGGACTTACCGGGACGTGGCTGGTCACGGTGCAGCAGATCGATTGCAAGGCCCTGACGAACATTGGTCTGCCGTTCCAGTCGCTGCTGACCTTCGGCCGCGATGGCACGCTCATCGAGACGACGGCCAACACCGGCTTCGCGCCCGGTCAGCGCGGGCCGGGCCACGGATTCTGGGAGCGCACCCGCCATGACGAGTTCCGCGCCGTATCCGAGGCATTCATCATCTTTACCACCCCGGCGCACGGACCGGTTCCCGAGTTCGACATGGGCCGGCAGCGTATCGACCAGAGCATCGAGTACGCGGGCGGCGAGCATTTCAGCTCCGACGCCGCAATCACCTTCACCGACCCTTCCGGGACGGTGTTGCGTTCGGGGTGTGCGAGCGCCACCGGTACCCGCCTGGACGAGTGAACGCCCACTGAGCGCACGGCCCGGGCCCAGTGCCCGGGCCGTGCCGGCGGCGATCGGGCGAGACATGACCGACCGTGACACTCCAGCGCAAGCCGCCGCCGCAGCGACGCTCCGCACCGCGCTGGCGCCGCGCGGGGAGCGGCTCACGCTCGAGCGCTGCTATCGGGCCCGCCTGCCGTGCGTGTGGGTGTTGTGGACGAGCCCCGCCGGGCTCGAGTCCTGGTGGGGGCCGCGGGGGTTCAGCACCCACGTCGAGCACCTCGACCTGCGATCCGGCGGGGAGTGGCGCTATGTCCTGGCCGCGAGCACGCCGGCGGCGGTCAGGCTCATGCGCCGCACCGGCCTGCCGCGCACGCTGCGGGTGTGCGCCACCTACACCGAAGTGCTCAGGCCGCGCCGCCTGCGCTACACGCAGCGCGTCGATTTCATCCCGGGCGTGCGGCCGTACGAGTCTGCCGTACTGCTCGAGCTGCACGCGACCGCCGACGAGGTGCTCATGGCGGTGACTTTCGATGCGGTGCGGGCGGCCCCCTGGGCGGGCCGCGCGCGGCACGGCTGGGACAGCCAGCTCGGGCGTCTCGCGCGGCGCCTCGCCCCGCGCGCCGCTCAGAACGCCTGCGAGACCCCGACGAAGTAGCCGCGGCGCGGCCCGTACTGCGGCGCGCCGACTCCGACTCCGGTGCTGTTGCGGATCTGATACCTCTGGTCGAAGACGTTGATGACGTCGAAACGCAGCGTCAGCCCCGCGATCCCCTGGGCGTCGAAGGCGTGGCTGGCGCCGAAGTTGACCTGCCGGTAGTAGGGCAGGTGCGCGCCGTTCGGGACGTTCGAGCCGGCCGGCGCCGTCAGGTCCGAGCGCAGTCCCGAGCCGACCAGCATGTCGGCGCTCACGCGGTTGCCGTGCGCGGCGTAGGCGACGCCGCCGGACGCCGTCATCTGCTGCTCATGATCGAGGTGGATGTAGTGGTCGGTGATGTAGGCGAGGTCCACCGGGTCAAAGCTGAACTGGCTCGAGACGATGTCCTTGCCGATGGCGCGCTGGAAGGCGAGGTTGCCGTAGGCCTGGAAGTGGCTGCGGCTGTAGTTGCCGGTGAACTCCACCCCGTACACCTGGCCGTAGCGGTAGTTGAAGGGCGTGAGGATGATGGGCGCACCGAACTGCCCCTCGTCGATGAGATCGGTCGACTGCTTGTAGTAGCTGTCGATGCCGGCGGTGAACGACTTGCTGAAGGTCTGCTCGATGCCGAGGTCGTAGTAGTTGGAGCGCTCGGGCTTGACGACGTCGTCGGTGAAGTTGGCGGGCGCGGCGGTGGTGTTGGCGAACTTGCCAACCGTGGTGTTGCCGACCAGCTCGAACGGCGGCGGCGAGAAGAAGCGCGAGTAGCCGGCGTGCAACGTGGTGTCCGCGCTCAGATTCCACACGATATTCAGGCGCGGACTGAGCTGGCTGCCGCTCGAGAACGCGGAATAGTGATCGAAGCGCAGCCCGTAGTTCACCACGAACTCCTCGTCGAAGCGCCACTCGTCCTGCAGGTAGAGACTCTCGATGTGCTGGGTCGCGCTGGTGTCGTCCGCGATGCCTGCCGGCACGTCGTTGAGCGGCCGGCCGGTGAGCGGGTCGGTCGGCAGCACCTGGGACGCGGTGTCGCTGGTGAGGCGGTCGGCCTGCACGAACAGGCCGGCGCGCACGGTGTGCGCGTCGCTGAGCCTGTAGGCGGCGTCACTCTGCAGGCCGTAGGCGAGGTCGCGCTTGAACGCGCTCTGCGAGATGCCGTTGAACAGCAGGTCGCCGAGGTTCGGGTCCGGGGAGAAGTCGAGGCTCGAGTAGCGCGCCACGAGTGAGGTCTGCACGCTGAGCGGTCCGCTCGAGTGCTGCAGGCTGAGCGCGGCGAAATGGGTGATCTCGCGCTGGTTCTCGTCGAGGTCGTCGCTGAGGAAGTCGGACACGCCGTCGACGGTGAGCGGCGGGGCGAACACGTCCTGCGAGTGCAGGCCGCGCAGGTTCGGGATCTGGAAGCGGTCGACCGAGGTGCCGGCGATGAGCGACAGGCGGTTGCTGTCGTCGAAGATGTGCTCGAGGTAGCCGAAGCCGTGGAACTGCTTGGTGTGATCGTGCAGTGGCGTGCTGCTGCCGTCGGGGGACTCGATGCCGAGAGCGTTGGCGATGTAGTCGGCGGTGAGGAAGTAGCTGTTGCTGCCCGCGCTGCCGGCGTAATTGACGCTCGGCTCGATCCAGCCGTGGCTGCCGCCGTACAGGGACACCTCGCCGCCGGGCTGCAGCGCGCCGGACTTGGTGGTGAGATCGATGATTCCGGCGCTGCGCAGGCCGTACTCGGCCGGCAGGCTCCCGGTGATCAGCTTGAACTGGTCGATCATGCGCGGCGGCAGGGTCTGGCCGAAGAAGCTGATGCCGTCGGGAAGGATCACGCCGTTGAGACGGAACTGCAGCCCGTTGTGGTCGCCGCGGATGTGCAGCTGGCCGAAGGAGTCCTGCGCCGCGCTCGGCACCTGCAGCATCACCTGGTTCATCTGCACGTTCTCGCCGCCCGGCTGGGACTGCAGCTCCTGCGAGCTGAACGTGTAGGTGGAGGCGCCGGTCTG
>JANWKR010000023.1 GCA_025451275.1 Steroidobacteraceae bacterium | reverse complement strand
TCAAGGACCTGCGTACCGGAGTTGAGGTGGGCAACACGACCGCGGTGCTCGACGGCGACCTCGATCAATTTATGGAAGCATCGCTCAAAGCGGGCTTATAAGAGAGGCATGAAGAAAGACAACGACAGTTCGGGCGGCGACGACGGCGGCGACGAGAACAAGCTGATCGCTGAACGGCGCGCCAAGCTCACCGCGCTGCGTCACAGCACGGCCGCCGCGGGCACGACGGCGTTTCCCAACGACTTCCGCCGCGACGCGCTGGCGGCGCAGCTGCAGGCCGCCTTCGGCGAGCGCAGCGGCGAGTGGCTCGAGGCCAATCCGACGCACGTGAAGGTGGGCGGGCGCGTGATGTTCAAGCGCGTCATGGGCAAGGCGAGCTTTGCCAAGCTGGCCGACCGCACCGGCCAGATCCAGCTGTACCTGCAGCAGGAGGCGCTCGGTGCCGGCTACGACGCCTTCAAGGGCTGGGATGTCGGCGACATTCTCGGCGCGAGCGGCGTGCTGTTCCGCACCAAGACCGGCGAGCTGTCGGTGCGGGTCGATGCGGTGCGGCTGCTGGTGAAGTCACTGCGGCCGCTGCCGGACAAGTGGCACGGGCTCGCCGACACCGAGACCCGCTATCGCCAGCGCTACGTCGACCTGATCATGAGCGATGCCAGCCGCGAGGTGTTCCGCACCCGCACCCGCATCGTGCGCTACCTGCGCGACTTCCTCGACGCGCTCGATTTTCTCGAGGTCGAGACGCCCATGATGCAGCCGATACCGGGCGGGGCCGCGGCCCGGCCGTTCAAGACGCACCACAACTCGCTCGACCTCGACATGTACCTGCGCATCGCGCCGGAGCTGTACCTGAAGCGCCTGATCGTCGGCGGCATCGAGCGCGTTTACGAGATCAACCGCAACTTCCGCAACGAGGGCCTCTCGACCCAGCACAACCCCGAGTTCACCATGCTGGAGCTGTATCTGGCGTGGGCGGATTACCGCGACCTGATGGACTGGATCGAGAAAGCGACGCGCGGGCTGGCGGACGCGCTCAACGGCTCGCAGCAGCTCACCTACCAGGGGCGTGCCTACGACCTCTCCAAGCCGTTCCGCCGCGTGACGCTCGAACAGGCACTCATCGAGGCCAACCCCGACCTCGACCCGCTGTCGCTCCGCGACCTGACTTACCTGCGCCGGCGCTGCGAGCGGCTCGGCATCAAGTTCCACGGCGACGACGGTCCGGGCAAGCTGCAGATCGAGCTGTTCGAGAAGACCACGGAGAGTGCGCTGCTCGACCCGACCTTCGTGCACGCCTACCCGGCCGAGATCTCGCCGCTGTCACGTCCCAACGACGCTGATCCGTTCCTCGCCGACCGCTTCGAGTTCTTCATCGCCGGGCGCGAGATCGCCAATGGCTTTTCCGAGCTCAATGACGCGGAAGACCAAGCGGCACGATTCCGCGCCCAGGCGGCGCGCAAGGACAAGGGTGACGAGGAGGCGATGTTCTACGACGCCGACTACGTGCGCGCGCTCGAGTACGGCATGCCGCCGACCGCCGGCCTCGGCGTCGGCATCGACCGCCTGGTGATGTTCTTCACCAACTCGCCCTCGATCCGCGACGTCATCCTGTTCCCGCACATGCGGCCAGAAGGCGGCTGAGCCGGCGGCCGTCGCGGCTAGTCCGGCAGCGCGTAGGGAAGCGCCAGCGGCTCGGCGGCGAGCGCCTTCGGGCCCGCACCCGCTTCACCGGCCTCACCGGCCGCGACAGCGGTGACGGCCAGGAACTCGCAGCGGCCGTCGGCGCGCGTCACGGCGTCCACCACCTTGAAGCTGCGCCCGTCGTTGAACGTGCCGGCCGCGCCCGGTCCGAGCGTTGCGGGGCCGGCGCTCACGAAGCGCTGCAGGCGGCGCTTGACGCGCCCGCGGTAGTGGGCGCGGGCGATCACTTCCTGGCCGGTGTAGCAGCCCTTGTCGAAGGCGATCGCCCCCAGCAGGTCCAGATTGAGCATCTGCGCCACGAACTCCTCTGAGGTCGCCCCGTACACCTGCGCTTCGCCGGCGGCGATTGCCAGACGCTGCCAGGCCGCGGACTCGCCCGCGGCGCAGCGCGCAGGATCCGGCAGCGTGTGAGGCGCGACGAGCAAATAGCGCGGCGGCGCGCCTGACACGCACGCGACCAGCTGCGCGCCACTGCGCGTGAGTTCGCCCGGCGCGGCGGGCAGGATGAGCGGTGGGGAACCGGGCGCATCGCCGCCGAGGAGGCCGGTGATGCGCCAGGCAGCGGTGTCGTCTGCGAGCTTCACCTTTGCGCGCAGCACGTACTTGCCGAGGCGCGCGACCACCGGCGCGACCAGCTCGCGCGGCAACAGCGCGAGCAGATCATCGCCGCCGAGCGGCACCAGGCGCAGCAGCGCGATCACGCGCCCCTGCGGGTTGTGAAAGCCGGCGAGCTGCGTGCGCGCCGCACCGAGCGCCGCCACGTCACTGGACAGCTGTCCCTGCAGGAAGCGCACGGCGTCGGGTCCGCTGGCACGCAGTACGCCGAGTTGGTTCTGCGGCACTGTTGTCCATGACGATGGCATGAAGTTGACCGTTGTTTTTGCTTAACTTTCCGTGGCCGCCGGGCGCGAATTCTGTCAAACTAAATGGGTATGTCGACGCCGCATAGCAAGAGCGCGCCCGCGCCCGAGCTGAACCCCGCTCCAGTCCCCGCACACCCAGCCGCCGCCACCGTCGGCACGCCGCCGACCCCACCGCCGCGCGAGATCGGCGGACCGCCGGGACCGGAGCCCACGCGCTTCGGCGACTGGGAAAAGAACGGTCGCTGCATCGATTTTTAGTCTATGCCGACGCGACCCCTCTCGCCTCACTTGTCGGTGTACAGGATGTCCCGCTACACGCTGGCGACGTCCATCTTCAACCGCTTCACCGGCCTCGGCCTGTCGCTCGGGCTGCTGCTGCTCGTCTACTGGCTGACGGCGGTCGCGAGCGGGGCGCAGGCCCAGGCGCGCGCCACGCACCTGCTGTCGCTGCCGGTCGCCAAGCTCGTCTACGCCGCGCTCATCATCGGCTACTGCTACCACTTCGTCGCCGGCATCCGTCATCTGGTGTGGGACACCGGCCGCGGCCTGGAGCGCGCCCAGTCGCAGCGCAGTGCGTGGCTCGTGGTGCTGGTCAGCATCGTGCTGATGCTCGTGCTCGGCTGGTGCGCTTTCGCCGGAGCGCACGCTCCGTGAGCCTGCGCAGTCCTCTCGGGCGGGTACTCGGGCTCGGGGCGGCGAAGCAGGGCGTGCACCACTGGTGGGCGCAGCGCCTCACCTCGGTCGCGCTGTTGCCGCTGTCGGTCTGGTTCGTCGTGTCGCTGCTCGCCCTGCCGGCCCTGGACCACGCCACCGTGGTGGCCTGGCTGCGCCAGGGCTCCACGGCACTGCTGCTCATCCTGTTCCTGCTGGTGGCCGCCTGGCACTCGCAGCTCGGCGTACGCGTCGTGGTCGAGGACTACGTGCACGGCAATGGCGTGCGCACGCTCACGCTCGTGCTGCTCACCTTCGTGCACGTACTGGCGGCGGCGGCCGGTGTGTTCGCGGTGCTGAGGGTGGCCTTCGGGGTCACCGCGTGAGCGCCGCGCGCTTCATCGACCACAGCTACGACGTCATCGTGGTGGGCGCGGGCGGGGCCGGGCTGCGCGCCACGCTCGGTCTGGCCGAGAGCGGCCTGTCGACCGCCTGCATCAGCAAGCTGTTTCCGACGCGCAGCCATACCGTCGCGGCCCAGGGCGGCATTTCCGCCGCGCTCGGCAACATGGGCGAGGACGACTGGCGCTGGCACATGTACGACACCGTGAAGGGTTCGGACTGGCTGGGCGATCAGGACGCCATCGAGCTCATGTGCAAGGAAGCACCCGGCGCGGTCATCGAGCTCGAGCACTACGGCGTGCCGTTCTCGCGCACCGAGGCCGGGCGCATCTACCAGCGCCCCTTCGGCGGCATGACCACGCACTTCGGCAAGGGCGTCGCGCAGCGCACCTGCGCGGCCGCCGACCGCACCGGGCACGCGCTGCTGCACACCCTCTACCAGCAGTCGATCCGCCACGCCGCCACCTTCTTCGTCGAGTACTTCGCCATCGATCTCATCATGCAGGACGGCGCCTGCCGCGGCGTAGTGGCACTCGACCTCAACGACGGCACGCTGCACCGCTTCCGCGCCCATACCACCATCCTCGCCACCGGCGGCTACGGCCGCGCCTACTTCACCTGCACCTCGGCCCACTCCTGCACCGGCGACGGCAACGCCATGGTGCTGCGCGCCGGACTGCCCCTGCAGGACATGGAGTTCGTGCAGTTCCACCCCACCGGCATCTACGGCGCCGGCTGCCTCATCACCGAAGGTGCGCGGGGTGAGGGCGGTTACCTGACCAATGCCAAGGGCGAGCGCTTCATGGAGCGCTACGCCCCGAACGCCAAGGATCTGGCCTCGCGCGACGTGGTGAGCCGCGCCATGACCGTGGAGATCCGTGAGGGTCGCGGTGCCGGGCCGGAGCACGACTACATCGAGCTGCATCTGGAGCATCTCGGCGCCTCGGTGATCCATGAGCGCCTGCCGGGGATCACCGAGACGGCACGCATCTTCGCCGGTGTCGACGTCACCCGCGAGCCCATCCCGGTGCAGCCGACCGTGCACTACAACATGGGCGGCATCCCCTGCAATTACCACGGCGAGGTGGTGTGTCCGAAGGACAGCGATGCCGACAGCGTCGTGCCCGGCCTCATGGCGGTGGGCGAGGCCGCCTGCGTGTCCGTGCACGGCGCCAACCGTCTCGGATCCAATTCGCTCCTCGACCTGGTGGTGTTCGGGCGCGAGGCGGCGCGGCGCTGTGCCGAGGTGATCAGGCCCGGTGAGCGCCAGCGACCGCTCACGGCCGACGCCGGCGCGCCGGCGCTCGAACGCGTCGAGCGGCTGCGCAACGCGCGGGGCAGCCGGCCGACCGCCGCCATCCGCCTCGAGATGCAGAAGACCATGCAGCTCGATGCCGCCGTGTTCCGCACCGGCGAAAGCCTGGCGCAGGGCATCGAGCGCATCGGCGCGACCTTCGCCTCCTTCGCCGAGGTCGCGGTGGCCGACCGGTCGCTGGTCTGGAACACTGACCTCATCGAGACGCTCGAGCTCGAGAACCTGCTGCTGCAGGCGAGCGCCACCATCCACTCGGCGGCCAATCGCACCGAGAGCCGCGGCGCTCACGCACGCGAGGACTTCCCGCAGCGCGACGACGTCAACTGGATGAAGCACACGCTCGCCTGGGTCGAAGGGCCCGGACGGGTGCGCTTCGACTATCGCCCGGTGCACCTGCACACCATGACGGGCGAGGTCGAATCGATCCCGCCCAAGGCACGCACCTACTAGCAGGGACAGCGATGGCCGAATTCCGCCTGCCCGCCAACTCCCGCCCCGTCAAGGGCATCACGCACCCGGCGCCGCCCGGCGTGCGCGAGGCACGCACCGTCCGCATCTACCGCTTCAGCCCGGACTCGGGCGAGAACCCGCGCATCGACACCTTCACCCTGGATACCAAGAGCTGCGGCCCGATGGTGCTGGACGCCCTGATCCAGATCAAAGCGGTGACGGACTCGACGCTCACCTTCCGCCGCTCCTGCCGCGAGGGCATCTGCGGCTCGTGCGCCATGAACATCAACGGCATCAACCGCCTGGCCTGCACCACGCACATGCACGACCTGAAGGGCGACGTCCGCATTTACCCGCTGCCGCACATGCCGGTGGTGAAGGACCTGGTGCCCGATCTCACCACGTTCTACGCCCAGTACGCCTCGGTAAAGCCCTGGCTGCAGGCGACCACGCCGCCGCCCCCGGACAGCGAGCGGCTGCAGTCCAAGGAGGAGGAGGAGCGCATCGACCGCCCGGCCGCCTGCATCCTGTGCGCCTGCTGCTCGACGGCCTGTCCGAGCTACTGGTGGAACAGTGACCGCTTCCTCGGGCCGGCGGCGCTGCTCGCGGCCTACCGCTGGATCATCGACAGCCGCGACGAGGCCACCGGGGAGCGCCTGGATGCCCTCGAGGATCCGTTCCGGCTGTACCGCTGCCACACCATCATGAACTGCACCGACGTGTGCCCCAAGGACCTGAATCCGGCGCGCGCGATTGCCGAGATCAAGAAAATGCTGGTCGAGCGCCAGGGCTGAAATGTGAACGCCGTCACGTCCGCCGGCTGCGATGCGCAGGCGCGCCGCCTCCTGTGGCGCTGCCGCCGTGGCATGAAGGAGCTCGACGTCATGCTCGAGCGGTTCGCCCGGGCGACGCTGCCCGGTGCCGGGGCCGAGGAGCGGGCGCTGCTGTCGGAGCTGCTCGCCCAGCCCGATCCGCTCCTGGCAGCCTGGCTTTTGGGGGAGGCCACCCCCCCGCAGGCCCGTCTGGCGGGCCTCACGGCCCGAATCCGGGCCTTATGTCGATCGGGCGGCGCGGCGGCTGTATTCTGAGAGGAGGTGCCGGCCCCACCGCGGGCGGGTCTGAACTTTCACAAGAGGTCACAGTCTATTGGAACTCACAGCGCGGCGGCCTTCTGGACGGGAGTAGAGGGCGCGCATGAGCGCCGATGCAAGTGATCTGAGTCTGGTACGCCGCGTACAGCGCGGAGACAAGGGGGCATTCGATGCGCTGGTGCTCAAGTACCAGCACAAACTTGTCAAGCTGGTCATGCGCTATGTGCGCAACCCGGCCGAGGCGGAGGACATTGCCCAGGAGGCTTTCATCAAGGCGTACCGGGCGCTGCCCCAGTTTCGCGGCGACAGCGCCTTCTACACCTGGCTGTACCGCATAGCGATCAACACCGCCAAGAACGCCGTGGTCTCGCGTGACCGCAGCCCGATTGAATATGACCTCGACCGTAACAACAGCGAAGAGTCCTACGACATGCAAGGCCGCATGAAGGATGCCGAGACCCCCGAGGGGCTGGTGCTCACCGACGAGATCCGCACCACCGTGAACGCCGCCATCGACGCCCTGCCCGAGGACCTGCGCACCGCCATCGTGCTGCGCGAACTCGAGGGCCTGTCTTATGAGGAGATCGCCGCCGCCATGGACTGCCCGGTGGGCACCGTGCGGTCGCGCATTTTCAGAGCTCGCGAGGCCATCGACCGCCGCCTGCGGGAGGTGTTCGAGGGCGGCCTCGGCCGCGCGGAGGAACTGGGATGAACGAGGAACTCGACAGTCAGTTGTCGGCGATGTTCGATGACGAGCTGCTGCCGCAGGAGTGCGAGCTGCTGGCGCGGCGCCTGTCGCGCGACGGCGAGCTCAAGGCACGCTGGGGCCGGTACGCGGTCATGGGCGCGGTCATCCGCGCCGAGCGCGGCGTGCGCCTCAACGCCCCGCTCGCCCACCGCGTGAGTGCCGTGCTGCTCGCCGAGCCGGAGCTGGGCGCCTCCGCCGCCGTCCCCGCCCGCCGCGCGGGCGTGCGCTGGTGGCAGCCGCTCGCCGGCGGCGCGGTCGCCGCCGGGGTCGCGGCCGCCTCCATTCTGTGGCTGCGCGCCCAGGTGCCGCTGGCACCGACGGCGCTCACCGCGGCGGCGCAGCCACCGGCCGCTGCGCATGCGGTCAACGTCGTGAATATCAACACTGCCGGCGCGCACGACAGCTACGTGACGCCGCCCGCGCCCGCCACCCGCGCGCTGGTGGTGCCGAGCACCGAGCTCGCCAACTACGTCGTGGCGCACAGCATGTTTTCCACCCCGGTGGCGCGGCGCAACCTGCTGTCGGCCTTCATGACCAGTGATCCGGCCGCCGCCGGCACCGAGGAGCCGCCGGAGGATGCCAAGATGGACGCCAAGGTCGATGCGCACTAGCGAGCGCGTCGCCGCCGTGCTGCTGGCCTGCGGCGCTGCGGGCATCGCGCTCGCCGACGATCCGGCCCCGGCGCAGTGGCTGGAGCGCATGAACCATGCCCTCACCACGCGCAACTACGACGGCACCTTCACGCACTGGCAGGGCGGACGCGTGGAAATGCTGCGCATCATCCACCGCGTCGAGGACGGCGTCGTCTCCGAGCGCCTAGCCTCGCTCGACGGCTCGGGGCGCGAATTCATCCGCACCGGCGCCAACCTCACCTGCTATCTGCCCGACCGGCGCACGGTGCTGGTCGAGCAGCGCCCACCGCAGGAGCCGCTGGTGGGCTTCCCCACGGTCAACGACCAGACCGCGAGCTTCTACGACATCCGCGAGGTCGGGCGCACGCGCTACAACCGCCGCGACACCCACGTCATCACCGTGTCGCCCAAGGACGAGTACCGCTACGGCTACCGGCTGTGGATCGATGACTCCACGGCTATGCCGCTCAGGACGCAGCTGTGCGATGCGCGCGGCCACGTGATCGAGCAGATCGTGTTCGCGGAGCTCAAGCTGTCCTCGCGCATCGCTGATGCGGAATTCAAGCCCGACGTGTCAACCGCCGGTTTCCAGTGGCTGCGCAACGACGCCCCGCCGCAGCCGCCGCCGACGGCCGCGGCGCTCGCCTGGAGCGCCATGCGTCTGCCCCCCGGGTTCCGCATGACCATGCGCTCGGCCCAGACGCTGCCGGGCTCGCCGGCACTGGTCGATCACATGGTGTTCACCGACGGCTTCGCCTCGGTGTCGGTGTTCGTCGAGACGCAGCAGGCGGCCGGCGCGCAGAGCACCGAGCCGGAGTCCGCCGCCGTCGGCTCTTCGTCGGCGTTCTCGACCATGGTCGACGGCCACAAGGTGACCGCGGTCGGCGAAGTGCCGCCGCAGACCGTCAGGTTCATCGCCTCGCAGGTCCGCGCGCAGGGGCCTGCGCCGGTCGGCGCCCGGGGCCGCTGAGCGCGTGTCGGCTGCCCGCCTCACGGTCGTGCACCGGCACGACTGTCAGCTCTGCGACGAGATGCTCGCCGAGCTCACCGCCCTCGGCCGCACACTGGCGCTGCCCCCCATCGACGTGGTCGACGTCGACGCCGACCCGGTGCTCAAGCGCCGCCACGGCCTCGACGTGCCGGTGCTGCTCCTGGAGGGCACCGTGGTGTGCCGGCACCGGCTCGACCGCGGCGAGCTGCTGCGGCTGCTGCAGCCCGGGCCGCACGCGGCCACGCGCGCCTAAGTGCTGAACTTCCCTATATAATCCGCCCGCCGCTGGACTTGGGTGCGCGGCAAGCCAGCGGCGGCAGCTCAGCGGATTCATGCGCAACATACGTAACTTCTCCATCATCGCCCACGTCGACCACGGCAAATCGACCCTCGCCGACCGCTTCATCCAGCTGTGCGGGGGGCTCGCGGACCGCGAAATGCAGGCCCAGGTGCTCGACTCGATGGAGCTCGAGCGCGAACGCGGCATCACCATCAAGGCGCAGAGCGTGACGCTCTACTACAGCGCGCACGACGGTGAGCGCTACCAGCTGAACATGATCGACACGCCCGGGCACGTCGACTTCTCCTACGAGGTGTCGCGCTCGCTGGCCGCCTGCGACGGGGCGCTGCTGGTCGTGGACGCCTCCCAGGGGGTCGAAGCGCAGAGCGTCGCCAACTGCTACACCGCCATCGAGCAGGGGCTCGAGGTGGTGCCGGTCATCAACAAGATCGACCTGCCGTCGGCGGACGCCGAGCGGGTGGGACGCGAAATCGAGGAGATCATCGGCATCGAGGCGGCCGATGCCGCGCAGGTCAGTGCCAAGACCGGGGAGGGCGTGCCGCAGCTGCTCGAGACGATCATCCGGCGCATTCCCGCGCCGCGCGGTGCGCGGGATGCACCGCTGCAGGCCCTCATCATCGATTCCTGGTTCGACAACTACGTCGGCGTCGTGTCGCTGGTACGGGTGATGAACGGCGGCTTCAAGACCGGCGACAAGATCCGTGTGGTGTCGACCGGCCGCAGCCACGTGGTCGACCGCCTCGGGCGCTTCACGCCGAAGCCGGTGGTCGAGCAGGAGCTCGGCACCGGGGACGTCGGCTTCGTGGTGGCGGGCATCAAGGAGATCGACGGCGCGCCGGTTGGCGACACCATCACCCTCGAGAACCGCCCCGCGGCCGCGCCGCTGCCGGGCTTCAAGCAGATCAAGCCGCGGGTATTTGCCGGCCTGTTCCCGGTGAACTCCGAGGACTACGAGAAGTTCCGCGACGCGCTCGCCAAACTGCGCCTCAACGACTCGGCGCTGCACTACGAGCCGGAGGTCTCGGGCGCGCTCGGCTTCGGCTTCCGTTGCGGCTTCCTCGGCCTCCTGCACATGGACATCGTGCAGGAGCGGCTCGAGCGCGAGTACGAATTGACGCTGGTAACCAGCGCCCCGACGGTGGTCTACGAGGTGCTGCGCACCGACGGCGAAATCGAGTACGTCGACAACCCGGCGAAGCTCCCGAGCACCGGCGATATCGAGGAGATCCGCGAGCCGATCATCATCGCCAACATCCTGGTGCCGCCGGATCACGTTGGCGCGGTGCTGAAGCTGTGCAACGACAAGCGCGGCACGCAGAAGAAGATGCTGTATCTCGGCACCCAGGTGTCGCTGCAGTACGAGTTGCCGCTGGCGGAGGTGGTGCTGGACTTCTTCGACCGCCTGAAGTCAGTGAGCCGGGGTTACGCCTCCTTCGACTACGAGTTCAGCCACTTCGAGGCCGCCCCGCTGGTGAAGCTCGACATCCTCATCAACGGCGACAAGGTCGATGCGCTGTCGATCATCGTGCACCGCGAGAGCTCCTATCAGCGCGGCCGCGAGCTGGTCGATAAGATGCAGGAACTGATCCCACGCCAGATGTTCGAAGTGGCGGTGCAGGCGGCCATCGGCAGCGCGGTGATCGCGCGCGCCACCGTCAAGGCGCTGCGTAAAAACGTGCTGGCCAAGTGCTACGGCGGCGACGTCACGCGCAAACGCAAGCTGCTCGAGAAGCAGAAAGAAGGCAAGAAGCGCATGAAGCAGCTCGGCCACGTCGAGATCCCGCAGGAGGCGTTTCTCGCGGTGCTGCAGGTCGGCCGCAAACACTAGCGCAAGGGTACGTAAGGATTCCCATGTCACAGCTGATGCCGATCGTCGTGTTCCTCTCCTGGCTGTCGCTGCCGGTGCTCATCGTCTGTATCTTCGATGACTGGTTCCTGCGGCCGCGCCGCACGCTGGCCGCCGTCGCCGCGCCCGCCACCTCCACCGGCGCCGCCGACGGCGCGGCCGTGCCCGCGCCGCCGCCCGCGCCCCGCGATCCGCCGGTCATGAACCTGCTGTACAACGTGCTGCCGGTGCTGATCGCGGCCGCGGTGCTGCGTCTGCTGCTCGCCGAGCGGCTCGACTTCAGCGCCGTGCTGCTCGGCATCACCGTGGTCACGGGGCTGGTGTGGGCGCTGGATGCCCTGTGGCTCGGCCCCCAGCGCGCCGCCGCCGCCCGCGGCGTCGGCCGCAGTCCCGAGGCCGTCGCCGAGCCCGGCACCGTCGACTACGCCCGCAGCTTCTTTCCGGTGGCGCTGGTGGTACTGCTGCTGCGCTCGTTCGTGTTCGAGCCGTACCGCATCCCTTCCGACTCGATGATGCCGACGCTGCTCGACGGCGATTTCATCATCGTCAACAAGTACACCTACGGGCTGCGCCTGCCGGTCCTCAACTATAAGGTAGTGGGTATCGGCGAGCCGCAGCGCGGCGATGTGGTGGTGTTCCGCTGGCCGGTCGACCCATCTGTGAACTTCATCAAGCGCCTGGTGGGCCTGCCGGGGGATCATGTCGAGGTGCACGACAATCTCATCGTGATCAACGGCAAGCCGGTGCAGTTCTATGTTGGGCCGCAGCGCTTCAACGACGGCTGCTACGTCAACCTGTCGCTGGCGCGCGAGCAGCTCGGCGCCCACCAGCACGAGGCGATCTTCTGCCCGGTGGCGCTCGACCGCGCACCGCTCCTGCCCTCGTGCAAGCGCAGCGGCCTGCGCGGCTACGTGTGCGGCGACGAGGACGCCCCGGGCGGGATGCGCGCGCCGCCGTTTGTCGGCGATGTGCCGCCGGGGCATTATCTGATGATGGGTGACAACCGCGATAACAGCGACGACGGGCGCTCCTGGGGCTACGTGCCGGAGGAGAACCTGGTCGGCAAGGCCACCCGGATCTGGTTCAATTGGGACCCGCGCCGCTCCGGCGGCCCGATCTGGAGCCGCATTGGCGCGGCGATTCCGTAACGGGGCACAGGGGGTTACAGCGATGCAAAGCAGGCAACGCGGCGTCACCGCAATCGGCTGGCTGATCCTGCTCACGCCGTTTGCCATAGTCATCTATGCCGGCATCCGCCTGGCGCCGATCTACCTCAATTACATGAAAGTCGCCAAGGCCATGGACCAGTCCGGCAACGAAGTCAAGGCCGGCGGTGCCAGTCCGACCGCGATCAAGACCGCGATCGACAAGCACTTCGAGATCGACATGGTGGAGTACCCCAGCACCAAGGACATGAAGATCACCAAGGACGGCGCCGACTGGGTGCTCGAGTGCCAGTACGAGGACGAGGCACCGCTATTCGCGAATGTGTCGCTGCACGTCACCTTCGACAAGGTCGTGAAGATCAGCAGCGGAGGCAATCTCTAACTCTTGTGCCGGACATGATGAGCGCCGACTGGCCGGCGCCGTGGCTGCGTGACCGCCTCGGCTACGCGCCGCAAGACCTGGCGCTGTTCCGCGCCGCGCTGACCCATCGCAGCGCCGCCGGCCCCAACAACGAGCGGCTCGAGTTCCTCGGTGACGCGGTCCTCAACCTGCTCATCGCGCACGAGCTGTACAGCGCCTTCCCGCACGCTACCGAAGGGGACCTGAGCCGCCTGCGCGCCCGCCTGGTGAGCCGCGAGCCGCTCGCCGAGGTGGCGCTCGATCTCGGTGTCGGGGCGGTGCTGCAGCTCGGCTCCGGGGAGCTCAAGAGCGGCGGGTTCCGCCGCCAGTCAATCCTGGCGGATGCGTTCGAGGCGCTGTGCGGGGCCATCTATCTCGACGGCGGGCACGGTGCGGCGGCGCCCCTCATCGCGCGGCTGTTCGCGCCGCGCATCGCGGCGCTGCCACCGCCCGAGGCACTCAAGGACCCCAAGACGCGCTTGCAGGAGTACCTGCAGTCGCGCAGTCTTAGCCTGCCGCGCTACGCGGTGTTGCACATCGAGGGCGAGGATCACGAGCAGACCTTCCGCGTCAGCTGCGAGGTGCCGGGGCTGGGGCTGCGCTGCGAGGGTCGCGGCTCGAGCCGGCGCCGCGCCGAGCAGGACGCCGCCCGCCGCATGCTCGAGGAGATCGAAACGCCCCCGGACAGACCCAGTTGAGTGCCCCGGCTCCGGATTTTCGCAGCGGTTTCGCCGCCCTGGTGGGGCGGCCGAACGTCGGCAAGTCGACGCTCCTCAACGCGCTGGTCGGGACCAAGCTCTCGATCGTGACGCCGCGTCCGCAGACCACCCGCCATCGCATCCTGGGCGTCGTGACCCTGCCGCAGGCGCAGATCGCGTTCGTCGACACCCCGGGGCTGCACGCCCGGGCGAGCCGCGCCCTCAACAAGGCCATGAACCGTACCGCGGCCGCCGCCCTCGAGGCCGCCGACCTCGTGGTGCTGGTGGTGGAGGCGCTCGCCTGGACGTCCGAGGATGAGCTGGTGCTCGCGCGCCTGGCGCGCTCCGGTCGGCCGGCGATCGCCGCGGTCAACAAGATCGATCGCGTGCGGCCGCGCGCGCAGCTGCTGCCGTATCTCGGTGAGCTGGGCGCGCGCCATCCCTTTCTCGCCCTGGTGCCGTTGTCGGCCCTCAAGGCCGACAACGTGCCGGACCTGTGCGCCACCATCGCCGCGCACCTGCCGGTCGCGCCGGCCATGTTTCCGGACGGCGAGCTCACCGACCGCGGCCTGAACTTCCGCATCGCCGAGATGATCCGCGAGAAGCTGACCCTCGAACTCAACCAGGAGGTCCCCTACGGCATCGCGGTCGAGGTGGAACGCCTCGCCGAAGAGGACGGCCAGCTGAGTGTCGATGCCGCCATCTGGGTCGATCGCGAGGGGCAGAAGCCGATCGTCATCGGCGCGCGCGGCGAGCGCCTGAAGCGCGTCGGGCGCGCGGCGCGGCTGGCGCTCAACGGCCTGCTCGGCCGGCGCCTGCACCTCAATCTGTGGGTCAAGGTGCGCGAGAACTGGGCCGACAACGCGCGCGCGCTCAGGGAGCTGGGAGTCGAATGAGCCGCAGCCCGCACCGCGTGGCGCTCGCCCCCGGCTACGTGCTGCATCACCGCCCGTGGCGCGACACCAGCCGCATCCTCGAGGTGCTGACGCGTGAGCACGGTCGCCTCACGCTGTTCGCGCGTGCCGTGCGCGGTCCGCACGCCAGGCTCGCCCCGCTGCTGCAGCCGTTCCAGCCGCTGCTGCTGTCCTGGAGCGGGCGCGGCGAGGCACCGCAGCTGACCGGCGCGGAGCGCGCCGAGGCCTGCGCGCCGCTGCCGCCAGCCTGCCTGCTGGGCGCCTTCTACCTGAACGAGCTGCTGATACGCCTGACGACGCGGCACGATCCCCTGCCGCAGCTGTTCGACGACTACCACGCCACGCTCGTGCGCCTGCGCGGCGGGGCGCCGCTCGAGGGCTGCCTGCGGCTGTTCGAGAAGCGCCTGCTGGAGATGCTCGGCTACGGTGTCGAGCTCGCCTGCGAGGCCGACGGCGGTGAGCCGCTGCGCGCCGAAGGCTACTATCATTTCCGTGCCGGGCACGGCCTGACCACGACGCTGCCGGGAGCCGCCGGGGCGCTCGCCGGCCGCTCGCTGCTGGCGCTGGCGCGCGAGGAGCTGAGCGATACGCGCACGCTCGAGGACGCGCGGCGACTGCTGCAGGCAGCGCTCGGCGCCTGCCTCGAGGGCCGGCCGCTGGCGACGCGCGCGGTGGCCCGGGCGATGGTACGAAAGGTGGCGCGATGAGCGCGGGTGGCATTGCTCTGGGGGTCAACATCGATCACGTCGCGACGCTGCGCCAGGTGCGCCGCGCGCGTTATCCCGACCCGGTGCACGCCGCGCTGACCTGCGAGTCCGCCGGCGCCGACAACATCACGCTGCACCTGCGCGAGGACCGCCGCCACATCCAGGACCAGGACGTGCGCACGCTGCGCGGCCTGCTGCAGACCCGCATGAACCTGGAGATGGCGGTCACCGATGAGATGCTCGGCATCGGCGCCGAAGTGCGTCCGCAGGACTGCTGCCTGGTGCCGGAGCGGCGCGCGGAACTGACCACCGAGGGCGGCCTCGACGTCGGCGCCCAGGCGGTGCGCATCGCCGAGGCGGTGCAGCACCTGCAAGGGGCGGGCGTGCGCGTGGCGCTGTTCATCGACCCGGAGCCGCGCCAGATCGAGGCCGCGGCGCGCTGCGGCGCGCCGGTGGTGGAGCTGCACACCGGTCAGTACGCCGAGGCGAACGGCGCGCGCCAGGCGACCGAGCTGGAGCGGCTGCGCGCCGGCGCGCGCCTCGCCGCCAGCCTCGGTCTGGAGGTGCACGCTGGCCACGGCCTCAACTACCACAACGTCAAGCCGGTGGCGGCGCTCAAGGAGGTGGTCGAGCTCAACATCGGCCATGCCCTCATCGGCCACGCCCTGTTTGTCGGGCTGCCGCAGGCGGTGCGCGCCATGAAGGCGCTCATGGACGAGGCGCGCGCGTGATCTTCGGCATCGGCGTCGATGTGCTCGAGAGCGCACGCGTCACGCGCACCCTGGAGCGCTTCGGTGCCCACTTCATCGAGCGGCTGCTGATGCCCGAGGAGCGCACCCAGCTCGAGCGTACCCAGCGCCCGGCGCGCTTCCTCGCCATGCGCTTTGCCGCCAAGGAGGCGATCGTCAAGGCGATGGGCACCGGTTTCGGCCACGGCGTGTGGATCCGCGACGTGGGCGTGGTGCAGAACCCCTGGGGCAAACCGGAAGTGGTGTTCTCGCCGCGCGGCGAGCGCGTGCGCCGCGCGCTCGGGATCGGCGAGGGGCACGTGACGCTCACCGACGAGGCGGGCCTGGTGGTGGCAGTCGCGGTACTGATGAAGGCGGCATGAATACCCTGGTGTTCGACATCGAGACCGTGCCGGACGTGGCGCTCGGGCGGCGGCTCCACAACCTCGAGGGCCTCGCCGATGCGCAGGTCGCCAAGGCGATGTTCGCGCTGCGCCGGCAGGATACCGGCGGCGAGTTCCTGCCGCTCGAGCAGCACCGGGTAGTCGCCATCTCCTGCCTGCTGCGCAGTGCCGACGGCCTGAAGGTGTGGAGCCTCGGCGATCACGACTCGCCCGAGGGCGAGCTGGTGCAGCGCTTCTTCGAGGGCATCGACAAGTTCTCGCCCGACCTGGTGTCGTGGAACGGCTCGGGCTTCGACCTGCCGGTGCTGACCTACCGCGGCCTGCTCGCCGGGGTGCAGGCGCGGCGCTTCTGGGAGACCGGCGACCAGGACCAGGCGTTCCGCTACAACAACTACCTGAGCCGCTACCACTGGCGCCACACCGACCTCATGGACGTGCTGTCCGGGTTCCAGCACCGCGGCCGCGTGTCGCTGACGAACATGGCGCTGCTGCTCGGCCTGCCCGGCAAGCTCGGCTTCGACGGCAGCCAGGTGTGGGATGCCTGGCAGGCGGGCGACATCGCCGGCATCCGCAACTACTGCGAGACCGACGTGCTCAACACCTGGCTCATCTACCTGCGTTTCGCGCAGCTGCGCGGCGCCCTGACGCGCGAGCAGCACGCCGAGGAGCTGGAGCGCGTGCGCACCTACCTGGCCGCGGCCCGGGACCCGCACCTCGCTGCGTTCCTGAGCGCCTGGCAGGCCGCCGCTTGACGCGTGCGCCGGCCGCCGAGGAGCAGGGACTCGTCGACGGCCTGACCCACGAGGGCGAGGGCGTGGTGCATGGCGGCAAGACCGTGTTCGTCGCCGGCGCGCTTCCCGGGGAGCGCGTGCGCTTCCGCCGCACCCGCCGCCACCGCCAGCACGATGACGGCGAGCTGCTCGAGGTGCTCGACCCGTCCGCCAGCCGCGTCACCCCGCGCTGCGAGCACTTCGGCGTGTGCGGCGGCTGCGCGCTGCAGCATCTCTCGGGCGAAGCCCAGCTGGCCGCCAAGGAAACCGAGCTGCGCGACACCCTGACGCGCGTCGCGCGCGCCGCCCCCGCCGCCTGGCTCGCACCGCTCGCGGGCCCGGTGTGGGGCTACCGCCGCCGCGCGCGCCTCGGCGCCAAGTACGTTCGCAAGAAGGGTACCGCGGTGGTGGGTTTCCGCGAGCGCGCCGCGCCCTACGTGGCGCAGCTGCGGCACTGCGAGGTGCTGGCCCCGCCGGCCGGCGCACTGATCACGCCGCTGGCCGAGCTCCTCAACGCCCTGAGCATCCGCGAGCAGCTGCCACAGATCGAGGTGGCGGTGGCCGACAATGGCACCGCGCTGGTGCTGCGCGTGCTGGCTGCGCCGACGGCTGCCGATCTGCAGCTGCTGGCCGCGTTCGGCGCCGCGCACGGCGTGCGCCTGTACCTGCAGAGCGCCGGGCTCGATTCGGTGCGCGAACTCGGCTCCCCCGGCGAACCGCTGCGCTACGCGCTGCCGCAGGCCGGTGTGGAGCTGGAGTTCGCGCCCACCGACTTCATCCAGGTGAACGGGGCGATCAACGCGGCGCTGGTGCAGCGCGCGCTCGAGCTGCTCGCGCCAGCTGCCTCCTCCACCGTGCTCGACCTGTTCTGCGGGCTCGGCAACTTCACGCTGCCGCTGGCGCGGCGGGCGGCGCGCGTCGTCGGCGTCGAGGGCGATGCGGCGCTCATCGAGCGCGCCCGCGGCAACGCGCGCCGCAACGGCCTCGGCAACGCCGAGTTCCACGTCGCCGACCTCGCCGCGGCGCCGGCTGCGACCGCCCCGTGGCGGCAGGGCCCCTACACGCACGTGCTGCTCGATCCGCCGCGACTCGGCGCGCGCGCGGTGTTGGAGACCGTGGCGGCGCTCGCGCCGCAGCGGCTGTTGTATATTTCCTGCCACCCGGGAAGTCTGGCGCGTGATCTGGGGGTGTTGGTGCATGAGCACGGCTTTGCGTTCGAGGCGGCAGGCGTAGTCGACATGTTTCCGCACACCGCGCACGTCGAATCCCTGGCACTGCTCAGCCGGCAAGGGGCGTCCGCGGCGGCTGCGGCCACCCGCACATGAGCCTCGGGCCGCTGATGATCGACCTGGCGGGGACCGGCGTCGCCGCCGACGAGCTCGAGCTGCTGCGCCACCCCCTGGTGGGCGGGGTGATCCTCTTCGCCCGCAACTACGTCGACCCGCCGCAGCTCAGCGCCCTGGTGGAGGCGGTGCACGCGGCGCGTTCTCCGCCGCTCATCGTGGCCGTCGACCAGGAAGGCGGTCGCGTGCAGCGCTTCCGCGATGGCTTCTCGCGCCTGCCGCCGGCGCGCCGCATCGGGCACGAGTACGATCTCGACCCCCGCGTCGGTGTCGCGCTCGCCCGCAGCGTGGGCTGGCTGATGGCCGCGGAGCTGCGTGCCCACGGGGTCGACATCTCCTTTGCGCCGTGCGTGGACCTCGATCTGGGGGTGAACGAGGCGATCGGCGACCGCGCCTTCCACGCCGACCCCGAGGCGGTCACCCAGCTCGCCGGGGCCTACATGCACGGCATGCGGGAAGCCGGCATGGCGGCCACCGCCAAGCACTTTCCGGGGCACGGGGCCGTCGTGGCCGACTCCCATTTCACCCTGCCGGTGGACCGGCGTCCGCTCCCCGACCTGACCCCGGACCTGACCCCCTACCGGCGCCTGATCGCCAACCGCCTGGCGGCGGTCATGGTGGCCCACGTGCTGTTCCCGGACGTGGATTCGACCCCCGCCAGCCTCTCTAACCGCTGGATTCGCGACGTATTACGCGGAGAGCTGGGGTTTCAGGGGGTAGTGTTCGCCGACGATCTGTCCATGGGAGGGGCCGCTGCCGCGTACGGGAACATTGTCGCCCGCGCCCGGCAGGCCCTGTCGGCGGGCTGCGACATGCTACCGGTCTGCAACAACCGAGCGAGTGTCCTGGAGCTGCTGTCCGGGCTCGACCACGAGCCGGAGCCGGCCTCGAGCCTGCGTCTGGTGCGCCTGCACGGCCGCGCCGGGGCGGCGCTGCGCCCGGCGCTGGAGGCCTCGGCCGACTGGCAGCGCGCCCGTGAGCTCCTCGCCCGGGTCACCGCCGCGCCGTCCCTGACCCTCGATCCGGGCGGCAGTGCATGAATAACTGGTCCGCCGACGCCTGGCGGCGCGTGGTGGAGAGCACCCCCGAAGGCATCGTGATCTGCGATGCCGTGGCGCCAGACTGTCCGGTGGTGTTCGTGAATGCCGCCTTCGCTCAGATGTGCGGCTATTCGCCGGCGGCGCTGCTCGGCAGCAACCTGCGCATCCTGCAAGGTGCCGACCGCGACCAGGAATCGCGCACCCGCATGGCGGACGCCATCAGCAAGGGTGAACCGGCGCGCGTGCTGGTGCGCAACTACCGCCCCGACGGCTCGCTGTTCTGGAACGAGAGCGTGATCCAGCCGGTCCGCGACACGGCCGGCAAGCTCACGCACTTCGTCGGCTACCACCGCGATGCCAGCGAGCGGCTGAAGACTGCCGAGCGCGCGCCGGCCGGGCTGCCCACGTGGCTGCGGGAGGACCGGCTCACCGGGCTGCACTCCCGGGCCTACTTCGAGGAGCTGCTGCAGCGCGACTGGCAGGTGGCACAGCGCGATTCGCACGAGATCGGGCTGACGCTCTTCGATATCGACGACCTCGGTGCCTACAACGAGAAGTTCGACCGCTCGGCCGGCGATGCCTGCATCCGCCGCGTCGCGCGCGTCATCGACGCCTCCTACCGCCGCGGGGGCGATCTGGTCGGCCGGCTCAACGGCGGCACGTTTGCAGTGCTGACCCAGGGTGAGGCCGCCGCCAAGGCCTCGGACTACGCCCACATCGTGGGCCAGCGCGTGCGCGACCTGCTGATGCACCACCCGACCGCCGGGGCAGGGCGTTACGTGACCATCAGCGCCGGCGTGGCGAGCCTGGTACCGCCGCGCACGCTCGCCCTCGAGGGCCTGCTGAAAGCCTGCCGCGCCGCGTTGAAGCGCGCCAAGAAGAACGGCAAGGCCGGCATCGTCAACGCCGAAGCCCCCGACTTCAACTAAAGCCCGGCGGCGATTCCCTGCCGTGCGCGGGCCGCAATCAGGCGGCACCGGCGCCCCGCTGCATTTTTGCTATGGAAACAATAGTGATGTATTATTTCTAGTGAAATGAGCCGTCCGCGCAGCGCCCGAGCCCGCACCGCCGCCGATTCGCGCGAGGTCCTGTCGCGCGCCACGGTGCGGGCCGCGCGCTTTCTCGGCGTCGCCCAGGCGGATCTAGCGCAGGTCATCGGCGTCAGCGACGCGACACTCTCGCGCCTCGCCAACGGCCAGAAGTACCTCGACCCCGGCTCCAAGCCCTGGCAGCTGGCGGCGCTGTTCGTGCGGCTGTTCCGTTCCCTCGATGCCATCGTCGGCTCGGACGATGCCGCCGCGCAGGCCTGGCTGCGCGGCGACAACCAGGCCCTCGGCGGCGTGCCGCTCGCGCTGATCCGTGAGCCGGCGGGCCTGGTGCGGACCGTTGACTACCTGGACGCTGCGCGCGCTCGCATCTGAGGCGCGCACCTACGCGCGCACGCTATGGCGCGTGGTCGAGGCGCAGCACACCGCCTCCACCATGCGCCTGGCGGACTCGCTCGAGGAGCAGGCACTGCTCGAGACCGTGCTCGAGGACAGCAAGCCGCAACTGCCGCCGGCGGCGCGCCGCCTGCACTACCTGCTGGCGACGCCGTTCCGCTACCGCCCGTACCATGGTTCGCGCTTTCGCGCCGCGCTCGAGGCGGGGGTATGGTACGGCGCCGAGGCGCTGCGCACCGCGCTCGCCGAGAAGAGCTACTGGCGGCTGCGCTTCCTGCTCGACTCGCCCGCCACCCCGGCGCTGAAGCCCGTGCCCCACACCGCCTTCCAGGCCGCGGTGCGCACCCGCGCCGCGCTCGATCTGACGCGGCCACCGCTCGCGCGCGAGCGCGCGCTGTGGACCGACCGCACCAGCTATGCGGACACACAGGTACTCGCGGCGGCGGCCCGCGCGGCGCAGCTGCAGATCATCCGCTACGAATCGGTGCGCGACCCGGAGCACGCCGCGTGTGCAGCCGTGCTCGATCCGGCCGTGTTCGGGCGCGGCAAGCCGCGCGCGCAGGAGACCTGGTTCATCGCCGCCTCGCGCGAGCGCGTGCGCTGTGCGCGCGACGAGCGCGGCGGCGCCACCTGGGAATTCACGGGCGCGCAGCTGCTCGGCAGCACGCCGGAAGAATAGCCGGCGGGAGCGGCGGCCTCAGCGTCCCGGGGGCCGTGCTCCCTGCGCCGGGGTGACCAGCGCGATGACGCCGAACGCCGGGTGGTCGTAGTAGTTGCGCTCGTAGAAGCGGATGCGGCGGCTCTCGTTGAGGCTGAAGGGCGTCCCGGCGGCGGCGCCGAGGCCGGCCGGCGGTTCGGCTATCGAGTAGGTGAGCGAGACGCCGAGATGCAGGAACTGGCCGCGCTCGAGGAACACGGTGCCGGACAGCCCCGGCACGTCGATGCCGAGCCGCTGCACGGCAAACCCCGCGCGCGTGCCCCAGGAACTCGCCGTCTGCGACCAGGCGGCGTGCGCGACCGGCACGTAGGCACCGCTGGCACGCAGGCGGCTCTCGAGTTCGCCGAGCTGCCAGGCCGAGGAGGGGAGCGCCGCCACGAAGTGGCCGACCTGGGACGAGCCGCTCGCGCCCTCGTCCCCGGCGACGCTGCGCTCGCCGGTCTCGGCACTCCAGTTCTCGGCGCCACCCAGCGGACTTGCGGCGCGGAACACGATGACCTCGATGTTGTAGACGGTGCCGCCCGGGGTGGCGGCGGCAGCAGCTGCGGCGTCCTGGGCCGCGAGCGGGCGCGGGCCGGTCAGGAGTGCCGCCAGGGGCAGCGCCAGGGCGAGGCTGCGCAGCACCAGGCGTGCGGCATCCCTGCGGGTAATGCGATCCATGCGGCGCATTCTAGCGGAGACGCGCCGGTTCGCCGAGGCGCCGCAGCAGCTCGGCCGCGAACTCGAAGCGCGCGCTCTCGGCCGGCAGTTGCCGTGCCACGCGCAGGCGCAGCGGTCCGTCGAGGCGGTACTCGCGCGCACCCTTCTGCACCATGCGCACCAGCGTGCCCGGGTCGATCCTGGCATGCTCCTCGAACAGCACCGTGCCGCCCTGGGGTCCGAGGTCGAGCCGGCGCACGCCGAGGCGGCGGGCCACCAGTTTCAGCTTGGCGATGCGCAGCAGGTTGTGCGCCGGCGGCGGCAGCGGCCCGAAACGGTCGTGCAGCTCGGCGGTGAGGTCATCGAGCTCGGCGTCGTCGGCGGCGGCGGCGACGCGCTTGTAGAGCGAGAGCCGCACGTGCACGTCGCCGACGTAGCTCTCCGGCAGGAAGGCCGGCAGGCGCAGCTCCACCTCCGTGGCGGCGGCGAGCGGCTGATCGAGCACCGGCTCGCGGCCGGACTTGAGCGCCTGGACTGCGTGCTCGAGCATGTCGAGGTACAGCGCCAGGCCGACCTCCGTCATCTGACCGCTCTGCTGCTCGCCGAGCAGTTCGCCCGCGCCGCGGATCTCCAGGTCGTGGGTGGCGAGTACGAAGCCGGCGCCGAGTTCCTCCATCGACTCGATGGCCTCGAGACGCTTGGCGGCGTCGCGGGCGAGTGCCTGGCGCGGCGGCGCGATCAGATAGGCGTAGGCGCGGTGGTGGGAGCGGCCGACGCGGCCGCGCAGCTGGTGCAGCTGCGCGAGCCCCATGTGGTCGGCGCGGTTGATCATGATGGTGTTGGCGGTGGGCACGTCGATGCCGCTCTCGATGATGGTGGTGCACACCAGCACGCTGAAGCGGCGGTGATAGAAGTCCACCATCAGCTGCTCCAGGTCACGCTCGCGCATCTGCCCGTGGCCGATGCGCACGCTGGCCTCGGGCACCAGCGCCTGCAGCTCGGCGGCGGTCTTGTCGATGGTGCGTACCTCGTTGTGCACGAAGTAGACCTGGCCGCCGCGGCGCAGCTCGCGCAGTACCGCCTCGCGCAGTGTCGGCGCATGCCACTCGATCAGGAACGTCTTGATGGGCAGCCGCGCCGCGGGTGCGGTGGTGATGAGCGACAGGTCGCGCAGCCCGCCGAGCGCCATGTTGAGGGTGCGCGGGATGGGGGTCGCGGTCAGGGTGAGCACGTGCACGTTGGCGCGCAGCGCCTGCAGACGCTGCTTGTCGCGCACGCCGAAGCGGTGCTCCTCGTCGATGATCAGCAGCCCCAGGTCCTTGAAGCGCGCGTGGGCGTGCAGCAGGCGATGGGTGGCGATCACGACGTCGACCGTACCCTGTTCGAGCCCCTCGAGCACCGTCTGCGTCTCGCGCGTATTGCCGAAGCGCGACAGCGCCTCGATGCGCACCGGCCAGTCGGCGAAGCGGTCGCGGAAGTTGGTCAGGTGCTGCTGCACCAGCAGAGTCGTGGGCGCGAGCACCGCCACCTGCTTGCCGGCCTGCGTGGCGACGAAGGCTGCGCGCATCGCCACCTCGGTCTTGCCGAAGCCGACGTCGCCGCACACGATGCGGTCCATGGGCCGCTCGGCGCCCAGATCCGCCAGCACCTGGCGGATCGCCTGTGCCTGGTCTTCGGTTTCCTCGAACGGAAAGGCGCTGGCGAAGGCCTGGTAGTCGAGCTCGGTGGCCGCGAGCGCGAGGCCCTGCTGCGCCTTGCGTCGCGCGTACAGGTCGAGCAGTTCCGCGGCGACGTCGCGGATCTGGTCGGCGGCGCGCCGGCGTGCCCGCGCCCACTGGTCGGTGCCGAGCTTGTGCAGCGGCGCGTGCTCGGGGGCGGCGCCGGTGTAGCGGCTGACCAGATGCAGCGCCTGCACCGGCACGTAGATGCGGTCACCGTCCTGGTACTCGAGCACCAGGAATTCACCCGGCTGGCCGCCGACCTCCATCGGCATCAGCCCCTGGTAGCGGCCGACGCCGTATTCCTCGTGCACCACCGGCGCCCCGGGATTGAGATCCTGCAGGTCGCGCAGAATTGCCTCGGGGTCGACGGCGCGCTTGCGGCGACGCTCCTGGCGCGCGCGCGGCCCGAACAGCTGCGCCTCGGAGATCACCGCGATCGGCGGCACGGTGGTGAGGGTGAGACCCTCGATGTCAGGCGCGACCGTCAGCGCCAGGCGCGCCTCGGCGGCGAGGAAGGCACTCCATGACGGCACGAGCTGCACCGCGTGGTGATGCGCGCGCAGCATCTCGCTCAGGACCTCGCGCCGGCCGCCGGAGTCCGCCGCCAGCAGCACGCGCCCCTCGAAGGCGCGCAGGAACTCATCAAGCGGTGCGAACGGCTCGCCGGCGCGCACATCCAGGCGCAGCTCGCGCGGGGCGGTGGTCGGGAAGTTGTGCACCGCAGGCGATGGACCGGCGAGCTCGGTGTCCGCCTTGAAGGCATCGAGCGTGACGGAGGAGAACGCCGCGAAGCCGGCCGCGAGCTGCTCGGGGTCGAGGAACAGTTCCGCCGGCGCCAGCACCGGGCGCTCGAGGTCGTGGCGGCGATCCTCGTAGCGCGCGCCGATGTCCTGCCAGGACTTGTGCAGCGTCTGCGCGAGCGCCGCGTCATGCACGATCACCGCATCACGCGGCAGGTAATCGAACAGCGTCGCCGTGGTGTCGAAGAACAGCGGCTGGTAGAACTCCACGCCCGCCGGTGCCAGGCCTTCGCTCACGCCGCGATAGATGGTGGTCTTGGTCGGGTCGCCCTCGAAGCGCGTGCGCCAGCGGCGGCGGAACTCGCGCACGGCGTCGGCATCGAGCGGCACCTCGCGTGCCGGCAGCAGCCGTACCGTGTCGAGCGCATCGAGTGAGCGCTGCGTCTCCGGGTCGAAGCGCCGGATGGCCTCGATCTCGTCATCGAACAGGTCGATGCGCAGCGGTGCCGAGCTGCCCATCGGGAACACGTCGAGCAGCGAGCCGCGCACCGCGAACTCCCCGGGGCTCACCACCTGGCTGACGCTCGCGTAACCGGCCTCGCTCAGGCGCTGCCGGAACGGCTCGAGCGCCAGTGATTGCCCCTTGGCGAGGTCGAAGGCGCGGCCCTGCACGTACTGGCGCGGCGGCAGGCGCTGCATGAGCGTGTCGGCCGTGACGATCAGGCAGCCGCGCCGCGCCGCGGGCAGATCATAGAGCGTCTTCAGCCGCTCCGAAGTGATGTCCGGCAGCGGCGAGAACAGGTCGTAGGGCAGCACCTCCCAGTCGGGCAGGCGCAGCAGCGGCAGGTCCGCACCGGCGAAGAAGCGCAGCTCGGCGGTGAGCCGCTCGAGCTCGCGTGCCGCGTCGACGACGATGACGTAGAGCCGCCGGTCGGCACGCGTCGCCTCGGCGAGCGCCAGCGCCGCGGCGCTGCCATACAGCTGATGCCAGCGCAGGCGCGGGGTGGCCGCGCTCGGAAGCGGGGGCTGCAGGAGGGGGGGCATCGGTGCGCTGCGCGGGGTCGCCAAAAAAACGCCAGCTTACCCGAGGACGCCGCCGGCGGAGCCGCGGCGCGCAGCCGAGGCTTCAGGCGGCCAACGGGCCGGGCGTCACCTGCAGCCGCCGCGCCAGCGGTACGCAGAAGATGTCGACCGGATGCGAGCGGCCGCGCAGCTGCAGGGGCGGCAGGGCGGTCGCGCCGACGTCCAGCCCGTGCGCATCGAGCGAGCGCTTGAGGGCGCTCGAGAACAGCATTTCGCCGGCGCGGGCCCGCTGGCACAGGCGTGCGGCGATGTTGACCGTGTCGCCTATGAGGGTGTAGCTCATGTACGAGGACGAGCCGACGTTGCCGGCGACCACGTCGCCCTCGTTGATGCCGATGCCGAGTCCGGCCTCGATCTGGTAGCGCTCCTTCCAGGAGCGCGCCAGCGCACCGAAGCTCGCGAGCATCTCGCGCGCGGCCCGCACCGCGCGCTCGGCGCAGTCCGGCTGGGCGAGCGGCACGCCAAAGCCGAGCATCAGGCAGTCGCCGGCCATGTGGAACACCGTGCCCTCGTGCCGGAAGGTGATCTCGGTGAGGAGCGAGAAGTATTCGTTGAGCAGCGGCACCACCCGATGCGGGTCGAGCTGCTCGGAGATGCTGGTGAAGCCGCGCAGGTCGGCGAACAGCACGACGGCGTGGGCGCGTGCATCGGTCGGCGCGAGCAGCGTGTCGCGCAACTGCGAGTCCTCGAGAATCTTGTCGGCGACGCGCGGTGACACGTAGCGTCGGAACGTCTGGCGCAGCAGCTCTTCGCGCCGCTTGATTTCGGCCTCGAGCTGAACCGCGGCGGTCTTCCGGCGCAACGCTCCGGCGCGCACCAGTGCTTCGATGCGCTCTCTGAGAGGCTCATCTGCAGCCACAGGATCCCCAACGAAATTATTCTCTTAAGCTTGAGACTATCACATCTGCATTAAGTGTCGTCAGCGACGCCGGACGCAGACAGGCGGCGGCGCCGGGTCCCGGCGCCGAAGGCGGGATCTCAGACAGGGATCAGCCGGAGAGGCCGACCGAATCGACCACGCGGTCGCGCTCGAAGATCACCGTGAAGCCGTTGTAGTCCCAGCGCGTGATCGGCGGCTGGTGCGCCGAGGCGCCGCCGACGGTCGGGTGGCGCGTGACCGGTGCGCCGAACTGCTTTTCGACCTCACCCATGGTGAGGCCGCGCTTCGGCACGGGCGCCTGCGCCTGACGCACCTGTACCTGATCGTTGACCACGATCGTGTCGGCCAGCGCGGCGCTCGAGGCAGCGCAGCCGCACAGGAGCGCTGCGAGAAATCTGATCTGCATGCCACTCTCCTCACACACCCGTGCAACTATAACACCGGAGGAATCTGTCAAAGCCCGGGCGGCCGGCGGCGCCGCGGATTTGTGACGCAGGTCTGAAAAGGCCCGCAAGTGTGGTTAAATCGCGACGATGTTTCACCCCCTGTCGGTCTACGTGGGGCTGCGCTACGTGCGCGCCCGCTCGAGCAAATTCTTCGTCTCCTTCATCACCTGGGCCTCGCTCGTCGGGGTGTGCGTCGGGGTCGCCGCGCTCATCGTCATCCTGTCGGTGATGAACGGCTTCGAGGGCGAGCTGCGCGAGCGGCTGCTGTCGCTCAGCGCCCAAGTGCGGGTGACCGCGGCCAGCACCCCGGGGGGGCAGGCAGCAGCGGCTCCGACTCCGCAGGAGTGGCAACAGGCCGCCCGGCAGGTGGCCAGCGTCGCGGGTGTGGCTGACGTCGCTCCCTACGTCGAGCTGCAGGCGCTCGCGGTGCGCCAGCCGGAGATGTTGCCGGTACTGCTGCGCGGCATCGACCCGCGGGCGGCGGCGTCCGTCACCGAGCTCGCGCACGCCATTACCCAGGGTCATCTGAGCGATCTCACGCCCGGCTCCGACCGCGTCATCGTCGGGGAGGTGATCGCCGAGCGCCTCGGCCTCAGCCCCGGGGATGCCCTCACTGTGCTGGTGCCGACCGTCACCGCCGACGGCGCGCCGGCCCCGAAGCTGCGCGAGGTAACCGTGGCCGGGGTGTTCGAGGTGGGCCTGCAGGACCACGACGCGACGCTGGTGTTCGCGCACCTCGAGGACGTGCGCGCGCTCAGTACCGCGGCCGCCGCCAGCGAGGGGCTGCGGGTGCGCGTGCACGACGTGCTGGGGGCCCCGCAGGTGGCCGCCCGGCTGCGGGCCCTGCTGCCGCGGCGCTTCGAGGTGAGCGATTGGACGCAGGACAACGCCAACTACTTCCGTGCCATCCGCATCGAGAAGACCATGATGTCCCTCATCCTGCTGCTGATCGTGGCGGTGGCGGCCTTCAACATCGTGGCCATGCTGGTGATGGTGGTCACCGACAAGCGCACCGACATCGCCATCCTGCGCACCTTCGGCGCCGCCCCCGGGCGCGTCATGAACATCTTCATCACCCAGGGGCTGGTGATCGGCTGGCTCGGCGTGGCGCTCGGGGTAGTGCTGGGGCTGGCGCTGGCGCTGCACGTCGACACCATCGTGCCGTTCCTCGAGCACACCTTCGGCTTTCAGATCCTGGACTCCGACGTCTACTACATCACTACCATTCCCTCCGAGGTGCACCCGGGCAACATCATCGTCATCGCCGTGGCGGCGCTGGCGCTCACCGCGCTCGCCACCGTCTACCCTGCGATCCGCGCCGCGCGCACCGCGCCCGCGGAAGCGCTGCGCTACGAATAGCCGCATGAGCGTCTACGAGTGGTCGATCGGCACCCGTTACCTGCGCTCGACGCATCGGCGCGGCTTCGTGTCGTTCGTGGCGGTCATGTCGGTGTGCGGCCTGATGCTGGGGGTCGCCACCCTGATCGTGGTGCTGTCGGTCATGAACGGCTTCGAGCGCGAACTGCGCAGCCGCATGCTGGCGGTGACCGCACACGCCACCCTGAGCGGCCTGTCAGGCTCGCTCACCGACTGGCAGGCGCTGCAGAGCCAGGTGCGCCGCCAGGCGCACGTGCAGGCCGCGGTGCCCTACGTGGAGAGCCAGGCGATGTTTGCCAACGGCACGCGCATGGCCGGCGCCAGCGTGCGCGGCGTGCTGCCCGAGGAGGAGCGCACCGCGACCGGGCTGGCGCAGCGGGTCGAGTCGGGCAGCCTTGCCGACCTCACCCCCGGGGGCTATGGCGTCATCCTCGGCAGTGCGCTCGCCCACGAGCTCAACGTGCGGCGCGGCGACAGTGTGGTACTGATCGCGCCCGAGGGCACGGCCACCCCGACCGGCGTGGTGCCGCGCATGCGCCGCTTCCGCGTCGCGGGCACGTTCCACTCGGGCATGTACGAGTTCGACCGCGGACTTGCGCTGGTGCACATGGCGGACGCGGCGCGGCTGTTTCGCCTCGGCAGCGACATCACCGGCCTGCGCCTGGCCTTCGATGAGCCGCTGCGCGCCCACACGCTGGTGCAGCAGGTGGCGGCCGCGCTCGGCGGCCCCGGCTTCTACGTCAGTGACTGGACCGAAGATCACGCCAACTTCTTCCGTTCCATCGAGATCACCAAGTCGATGATGTTCATGATCCTGCTCATGCTGGTGGCGGTCGCGGCCTTCAACATCGTCGCGACGCTGGTCATGATCGTGAAGGAGAAGCAGACCGACATCGCCATCCTGCGCACGCTCGGGGCCTCGCCGCGCAGCGTGCTGCTGACGTTTGCCGTGCAGGGCGTGCTGATCGGCCTGGCCGGCACTGTGGCGGGCGCCGCGCTCGGTACGTTGCTGGCGACCAACCTCGAGACGCTGGTGGGTGCGCTCGAGCACCTGCTCGGCACCCAGTTCCTCGACGCGCGCGTCTACTACATGAGCGATCTGCCGGCCTACGTCGAGGTCGGCGACGTCCTCAGGGTAGGCGCCGTGGCGTTCCTGCTGTGTGTCCTGGCGACCATCTACCCGGCGTGGCGCGCGGCGCGCACCGCCCCAGCGGAGGCTCTGCGCCATGAGTGACTACGTCCTGGAAGCGCGCGCGGTGCACAAGAGCTTCCGCCAGGGCCCGGTGCTGCTGGAAGTGCTGCAGGGCGTCGCGCTCACGGTGGCACCGGGCGAGCGCGTCGCCATCGTCGGCGCCTCGGGCTCGGGCAAGACCACGCTGCTGCAGATCCTGGGTGGACTGGATGCGCCCACGTCGGGCACGGTGCGGGTGGCGGGCGAAGACATCCACGCACTCGGCGAGCGGGCGCGCGGCATGCTGCGCAACCACGCGCTCGGCTTTGTCTATCAGTTCCACCATCTGCTGCCGGAGTTCTCGGCGCTGGAGAACGTGGCCATGCCGCTGTTGGTGCGGCGCACCCGCGTGGCCGAGGCGCGCGCCGCGGCGCAGGCGCTGCTGGAGCGCGTCGGCCTGGGCGCGCGCCTCAGCCATCGCCCGCACCAGCTCTCCGGCGGCGAGCGGCAGCGTGCCGCGGTGGCCCGCGCGCTGGTGACGCGCCCCGGCATCGTGCTGGCGGATGAGCCGACCGGCAATCTCGACGGCGCCAACGCCGAGAGCGTGTTCGCGCTCATGCTCGAGCTCAATCGCGAGCACGCCACGAGTCTGGTGGTGGTGACCCACGACCTGCGCCGCGCGCAGCGCATGGACCGCGTTTACGAGCTCGAACGCGGCGAGCTGGCCGCGCGCCCCTCAGGCTGACTGCGTGCTGTGGCGCGCGCGGTAGCGGGCCGCCACCTGCCAGCGCCACACGCCCTCGAGCAGCAGCCAGCCGAGCAGTCCGCCCACCACCGCGCAGGTGAAGCAGCCGAGGACGAAGGGCTGCCACACCGGCTCGAGGCCGTGACGGAACCAGTGCACATCGGCGACGAAGCGGAAATGCTGACGCGGCAGGTGCATGAGCGCGGCACCGACCCGGTAAGCCATGTAGTACACCGGCACCGCGGTGAAGGGGTTGGTGAATATCCAGGTGGCGCCGTACATGACCGGCAGGTTGAGCCGCCACAGCAGCGCCACGCACACGCACAGCAGCAGGTGCACCGGCAGCGGCACGAAGCAGATGGCGATGCCGGCGCCGAAGGCATAGGTGACGCCGCGCCGGTGCAGGGTCCACAGCTGCGGATCGGCCATGCGATCGCCGAACAGCCGTACGGCCCAGCGCTCCCGCAGGGCTTGGGGAGCGGGCAGGATCTTTTTCAGGAACCGCCGGGGCATCGGGCCGATGACTCTACCAGAAGGCCCCTGGCGGGGATGTGCGCCGGCCCCCATCGGCGGCCCCTGCCTTGAGCGGCCGCGCCCCTCCGGTATGATGCCGGGCTGCAGTTTTGACGTCCTGCGGGGTCGCGACGGATGTGGGAAATAGTGCGAGCCGGCGGCCCGCTGATGTGGCCGATCATTCTGTGCTCGATCATCGCGGCAGCGATCATTCTCGAGCGGCTGTGGACGCTGCAGGATAAGCGTGTGCTGCCGCGCGAGCTGCCGCAGAAGGTGTGGCAGCTGATCGAGGCCAACCAGATCAACGACAAGGTGATCGCGGCGCTCGAGCAGAACTCGCCGCTCGGGCGGTTGCTGGCCACGGGCCTTGCCAACCGTCACCGCCCGCGCGAGATCCTCATGGAGCGTCTCGAGGACACCGGTCGGCACGTGGTGCACGAGCTGGAGCGCTTCATCAACACCCTCGGCACCATCGCCGGGGTGTCACCGCTGCTCGGCCTGCTGGGCACGGTCACCGGCATCATCCGCTCCTTCAACGCCATCGAAGCCGGCGGCATGGGCGACCCGCGCGCGCTGTCGGGCGGGATCGCCGAGGCGCTGATCTGCACGGTCGCGGGCCTGGTGGTGGCGATCCCGGCGCTCATCTTCTATCGCTACCTGCGCGGGCGGGTCGAAGGCATCGTGGTCGAGATGGAGAAGCAGGCGATCCGCATGGCGGACGCGCTGGAGGCGGCGCGCGGGCGCGAGCGCTCGAGCCCCGCGGCGGTGGCATGAACCTCGCCTCCAAACGCGGCCACGAGGAGCCGGAGATCAACGTGGTCTCCCTGATCGACGTGGTGCTGCTGCTGGTGGTGTTCTTCATCCTCTCCAGCCGCTTCACCGACGAGGGGCGGCTGCGCGTGCACCTGCCCTCGGCCAGCGCCGTGCCGCTCGAGAAGGTCGGCAGCGAGCCGCTGGTGGTGAGTGTTACCCAGGCCGGCACCTATCTCGTCAATCAGCGCGAACTGATCAACTCCAGCCCCGAAACGCTGCGTGCGGCGCTGCTGAAGGAAGCCGGTAGCAACCGTGGCATGCGCGTAACGCTGCGCGCCGACGCGCGTGCCACACATCAGTCCGTGATCACCGCCATGGACGTGCTCGGACGCCTCGGCTTCGCCGAGGTCAACATCGCCACCATCAAGGAAGCGCCGGCGGGCAAGCCTTGAACGACGGCAACCGAGCGCTGAGCGAGCGCGGTGCCGAGCGTGCCGCCCGCGGCAGCGCGCGCCGCGCCTACCGGCGCCTGCTCGGATACCTTGCCCCGTACCGCGGCCGTTTCATCCTCGGGCTGCTGGGCGGTGCGCTGTTCTCCGCCAGCATGGTGAGCTTCGCGTACTTCATGACGCGCTTCGGCGAGGGCACCCTGGTGCACCAGGATCCGGCCACCATCGTCTGGGTGCCGGTGGCGCTGGTGGGCCTGTTCCTGGTGCGCGGGCTGGGCGACTTCACCCAGACCTACTTCATGGGCTACGTCGGGCGTCACATCGTCAGTGAGCTGCGCGCCGAGGTATTCCGGCACGTGCTGCGCCTGCCGGTCGGCTACTTCGACCGCTCCTCGTCCGGCAACCTGCTGTCGCGCCTCACCTATAACAGCGAGCTGGTCGGGCAGGCGACCACCGACTCGGTGAGCATGCTGCTGCGCACCGCGCTCACCATTATCGGCTCGGTCGGCTACCTGCTGTACCTCAACGTGCGCCTGGCACTCATCGCGCTCATGGTCGGGCCGCTGATGGGCTGGCTGGTGTCGGTGATCAACCGGCTGTTCCGCCGCTACGGCCGCCGCATCCAGGACTCGATGGGAGACGTGACGCGGGTCGCCAAGGAGAGCTTCGAGGCGCCGCGTCTCATCAAGCTCTACAACGCCGAGGACCACCTCGGACGCCAGTTCGACGCGGTCAACGCGCACAACCTGCGCTCCAACATGAAGCTCATCCTGACGCGCGGCGTCTCCAACCCGGTGGTGCAGATGCTGGCGGCGCTCGGCGGCGCGTTCGTGCTCTCGATCGCCATCGCGGACGCCATACACGGGCGCATGAACATGGGTGAGCTGCTGGGCTTCATCACCGCGCTGGTCGGCATCGCCCAGCCGCTGCGCGACCTGGTCGGCGTGGCCGGGCCCCTGCAGCAGGGCATCGCCGCCGGCCAGAGCCTGTTCGAGGTGCTCGACGAGCCGCTCGACCCGCCGGGGGGCACGTTCCGCACCACGCGGGCGCACGGCGCGGTGCGCTTCGAGCAGGTGTCGTTCGCGTATCCGGCCGGCACCCAGGCGCAGGACGGTGCGCTGGCGCCGCGCGGCCGGCCGGCAGCGCTGTCGGACATCTCGCTCGAGGTGGCCGCCGGGGAGAGTCTGGCGATCGTCGGACGCTCGGGCAGCGGCAAGTCGACGCTGGTCAACCTGCTGCCGCGCTTCTACGACGTCGGCGCCGGCAGCGTGCGCATCGACGGCCGCGACGTGCGCGACTATGACCTCGCCAACCTGCGCGAACAGATCGCGGTGGTGAGCCAGGACGTGGTGCTGTTCAACGACAGCATTCGCAACAACATCACCTTCGGGCGCGACGTGTCCGATGCGGCCATCGAGCGCGCCGCCGAGGCCGCACACATTCTCGAGTTCGTGCAGCGCCAACCGGGCGGGCTGGACGCCCGGGTCGGCGACCGCGGCATGCTGCTGTCCGGCGGACAGCGCCAGCGCATCTCCATCGCGCGCGCGCTGCTCAAGGATGCGCCGATCCTGATCCTGGACGAGGCCACGTCGGCTCTCGATACCGAGGCCGAGCGCCACATCCAGGAGGCGCTGGCGCAGCTGCTGCGCAACCGCACCACGTTCGTCATCGCGCATCGCCTGTCGACCGTGGAACAGGCCGATCGCATCATCGTGCTCGAGGGCGGCCGCCTGGCCGAGGCCGGCACACACGCGCAGCTGCTCGCGCAGGACGGACTGTACGCGCAGCTGCACCGGCTGCAGTTCTCCGACTGAGGGCGGCGCCATGGGCGCGCAACAGCGGCTCACCGACCTGTGGTATCGCGAGCCCGACCGGGCGTCGCTCCTGCAGCCGCTGGCGTGGCTGTACGGGGCCGTGGTGCGGCTGCGGCGCGCGGCGTACGGCTCGGGGCTCATCGTCACCGAGCGCGCCGGCTGCCCGGTGGTAGTGATCGGCAATCTCACGGTGGGCGGCACCGGCAAGACGCCGCTGACCATCTGGCTGGCGCGCGAGCTGGTCGGTCGCGGGCTCAGGGTGGGGATCCTGTCGCGCGGCTACGGGCGGCGCGAGCGCGCGCCGCGCGAGGTGCTGGTGGGGAGCGACTGGCGCGAGGTCGGCGACGAGCCGCTGCTGCTGGCGCGCCACAGCGCCTGTCCGACCTTCGTCGCCGCCGACCGCGTGGCGGGCGCGCGGGCGCTCACCGCGCGCGGCGTGCAGGTGATCCTGGCCGACGACGGGCTGCAGCACCTGCGTCTCGGGCGCGCCTGCGAGATCGTGGTGGTCGACGGAGCGCGCGGCTTCGGCAACGGCCGGCTGCTGCCGGCGGGCCCCCTGCGCGAGCCGCTCGCGGCCCTGGCGCGCGCCGATGTCGTGGTCACGAACGGGGCCGCCACGCACGGCTCGCTGGCGCGCCCGCCGCCCGGGCCGGGTCCGCTCACCATGAGTCTGGTGGCGGGCGAGGCCGTGCGCCTCGACGCCGCTGCTGCCCCGCGCCCGCTGCCGGCCTTCCGCGGGCAGCGCGTGCACGCGGTCGCCGGGATCGGCAATCCGCAGCGCTTCTTTGCCATGCTGCGCGCCCAGGGACTCGAGCTCGAGGAGCATCCCTTTCCGGACCATCATCCTCTGAGCGCGCGGGAACTCGATTTCGGCGATCCGCGGCCGGTGCTCATGACGGAGAAGGATGCCGTAAAATGCGCCAGCTTTGCCGATGCGCGGCTCTGGTACGTACCGGTCGCGGCGCAGCTCGGCGCCGCCGATGCCGCGGTGCTGCTCGAGCGCGTGCTGAGACGCATCCGTGATCGCAACGCCTGACGGAGGTCAGATGGACCCGCGCCTGCTCGAGATCCTCGCCTGCCCCGTGTGCAAGGGGCCGCTGCTGTTCAAGCGCGATGCACAGCTACTGGTGTGCCGCCTCGACCGCCTCGCCTATCCGATCCGCGACTCGGTGCCGGTGATGCTCGAGGAGGAAGCGCGGCAGCTGGCCGCCGACGACGCGCTGCTCGAGCGCTGAGGTCTGCGACTGTTCCGGGTAGTCATTCCGGCGCGCTACGGCTCGACCCGCCTGCCGGGCAAGGCGCTCCTGCCGCTTGCCGGCAAGCCGCTGGTGCAGTGGGTATATGAGAGCGCGTGCGCCGCGGGCGCACCCGAGGTGCTCATCGCCACCGACGATGAGCGCATCCTGCGGGCCGCCTCGAGTTTCGGCGCCACCGCACTGCTTACCTCGCCGCGCCACGTCTCGGGCACCGACCGCATCGCCGAAGTCGCCACGCAGCGCGGCTGGGGCGCCGAGGACATCGTGGTCAACGTTCAGGGCGATGAGCCGCTCATGCCCGCCGCGCTCATCGGCCAGGTGGCGGCGCTGCTGGCCGGGCAGCCGCGTGCGCATATCGGCACGCTCGCCGCACCGCTCACCTCGCTCGCCGACCTCATGGATCCGAACGTCGTAAAGGTGGTGACCGACGCCGCCGGCCTGGCGTTGTACTTCAGCCGCGCGCCGATCCCCTGGAATCGCGACGGCGCCGCGCAGGGGCTGGCGAGTCAGCTCGATTGCGGCGGGGCTCGGCGCCACATCGGTCTCTACGCCTATCGCGTGGGAGCGCTGCTGCGCCTGGCGGGCCTGCCTGCCGGTGCGCTCGAAGTACGCGAGAAACTCGAGCAGCTGCGCGCCCTCGAGCACGGCCTAGTGATCTGCGTGGCCGACGCGCAGGAACAGCCCGGTCCGGACGTGAACACGCCCGCGGACCTGGAGCGCGTCGCCGCGCTGCTCGCTGCGCGACGGCCCGGAGCAGGCTAGACTCTTCCGGTGCCCGGGGCGTGCCGGACGGCGCGCATTAACAGTTTTTCACACCGCTGCACAGCTGGAACTCGGCGCTTGCGGGTGGCGTCTAACCGGGGCGGAGAACGCCTTGAACTGTCAACCTCGCGCCCGCAAGCAGCGTTCTGCGAAGTAGCGGTACTGCGCTCCAACCATGGGATTCCCGATGCTGAACCGAACCTTAATGATCGTTCATGGCGCGCTCCGCGGGGCGGCCGTCGTAGCCGCCGCGGGCCTGCTGGCCGCGTGCGTCGCAGCCCCTCCGCCACGCCCGCCGCCACCGCCGCCGCCGACGGTGCAGGCGCCGCCGCCCAACACCGACGTCTACGCCTACCCGCTGCACAACCAGCCGCCGGAGCAGCAGGACCGCGATCACTACGAGTGCAGCGTATGGGCCACGCAGCAGACCGGGTTTGATCCGAGCGCGCCCGGCGTGCCGCCACACGACCGCATGCGCGTCGTGTCAGCCGGGCCGCCGCCCGGAACCAACACCGCCATCGGCGCCGTCGCCGGCGCCATCATCGGCGCGGCCATCGCGCCGCGCTGGCAGTCTGCCGGCGGCGCGCTCGCCGGCGCGGTGGTCGGCGGCGCCATCGGCAGTGCCGGCGACGCCGCCAACGCCCAGGCCAACGCCGCTAATTTCCAGGCCGCGCAGGCTGCCGCGGCGCGGAACCGGCGTGCCGCGGCGTTGCAGGACCAGAAGGCCGGCGACTACCGGCGCGCGCTGAGCGCGTGCCTCGACGGCCGCGGCTACAGCGTACGGTGAGAGGTATGAATATGAGGCGAGTGGGTCGCGCCGCGCTGGCGGCGCTGATGCTGTGCGGCACGGCTGCCGTGGCGCAGGAGCCGCATCACGGGCCGGGACCGGGGCATTTCGACGGCCGCTACGGCCACGATCACTATTACTCCGAGCGCGGCATGGTCGTGCGCTCGGTGCCGGGACGGCCGTACGCGGTGTATCGCGGCGGCGTGCGCTACTGGTACTCGGGCGGGGTGTGGTATGCGCCGCGCGGCCCCGGCTTCGTGGTCATCGGCGCGCCGGTCGGTGTGTTCGTGCCGGTGCTGCCCCCGTACTACACCACGGTGTGGGTCGGCGGTGCACCGTACTACTACGCCGACGATACCTACTATGCGTGGCGAGCCGACCAGAACGGCTACGAAGTGGTCGACCCGATGGCCGAACCGGGGGTGGCGAGCACGCAGGCGCCGCCGAATGACAACGTGTTCATCTATCCGCAGAACGGCCAGAGCGATGAGCAGCAGTCAAACGACAAGTACGAGTGCCACAAGTGGGCCAACTCGCAGACCGGCTACGATCCGACCCAGGCCGCCGGCGGCGTGCCGCCTGATCAGGCCGGCGCCAAGCGTGCTGACTATCAGCGCGCGATCCGCGCCTGCCTCGAGGGCCGCGGCTATAGCGTAAGATAGACGCGGTGCGGGTACTGTTCGTCTGTCTGGGAAACATCTGCCGCTCGCCCACCGCCGAGGGTGTGCTGCGCGCACTGGCGGCACGCGAAGCGCCCGACCTGACGCTCGAGGTCGACTCGGCCGGCACCGCCGGCTATCACATCGGTGAGCCGCCGGACCCGCGCACGCGCGCCGCCGCGGCGCGCCGCGGCTATGACCTCAGCACGCTGCGCGCGCGCGTGGTGGAGCCGGGCGATTTCGAGCGCTTCGACCTGATCCTGGCGATGGACCGCGAGAACCTGCGCGTGCTGCGGCGCCGGGCACCGGCCGACGCGCACGAGCGGCTGCGGCTGTTCCTCGAGTTTGCTCCCCACGGGCACGCCGCCGAGGACGTGCCGGATCCGTACTACGGCGGAGCGAACGGCTTCGAAGAAGTGCTCGACCTGGTGGAGGCCGCGGCCCGCGGCCTGCTCGCGCACCTGCGCCGCCAGCCGCGCGCCGCCTGAGCGGCGCCTACTCTTCCGAGCCGCGTCCGCCGCCTCCCGGCGCACCGCCGTCACCGTCACCCTGCGACGGCGTCGAGGACCACACTACGTAAGGCTTGCTCGGCGCCGCGCCGGCATCGGGCTTGGGTGCCGGCTCGAAGTGCGCCAGCGGCGCCTCGCGCGGCGCCGGCTCGGTGTGATACTCGCGCGGCTCCGGGGGACGCTCAAGCGAGGGTGCGGGGGCCTCGTGTGACCCATTGCCGCGCGGCTCCGCGGTGGCTGACGGACCGGCACCTTCCGCGCCGCTGTCGTGTTCCGGCGCGCCGGTGAGCGTCTGCTGCGGGGCGCCTTCACGCGTCCCGCCGCCGCCGCGCCGCCCGCGCCGCCGGCCACGGCGGCCACGGCCGCTGCGCTCCGGGCGCTCGAGGCGCGCCTCACCCGGCGCCCCACCGGCGGCAACTCCTTCCTGGCGCGGCGCCGACTCGGCAGGTGCCTGCCCTTCGGCACGCGGGCTGCCGTTGCGCTCGCTGCCGCGCACGGCGGAGCGCTCGGGCCGGCGGCCCGCATCGCGACTGCGATCACGATCGCGATCGCGCCCGTCGCGGGCGCGGTCCCGATCGCGATCCCGGCCATCACGCCGCCCCTCGCCGCGATCGCGGCGCGCGCCGTCGGCATAGCGACTCTGGCGGCCGTGCTCGCGCCGGCCGTCGCGCCGCTGGCCCTCATCGCGGCGCGGCGCACGCGCCGGGGCGGACGAGGAGGGCGCCGCGGCGGCGGGCGGCTCGTGGCCTGCGGCCTGCGGCTCGCCCACGAGCAGTTTCTTGAAGCGTGACCAGAAGCCGCCGCCGTGCGCCGTCGCCGCGGTGGCCGGCGCCGCGGCCGCGGCCGGTATGGGCGCGGCCGGGGCGGAAGTGGCCGGCAGCAGCGTCGCCACCGCGGGCGCCTCCGACTGTGGCTTCTTCTCGGTGCCGGGCTCGACGGTCTCGACCGCGGTCGGCATGAGGTAGGTCGCCTGCCTGTTCTCCGGCAGGTCCATCTCGTCGTCGCGCACGCGCTTGATCGAGTACTCCGGGGTCTGGATGTTCTCGTTCGGCACGATGAGGAGCTCGGCGCTGCTCTTGTCCTCGAGGGTACGCAGCCACTCGCGCTTCTCGTTGATCAGATAGGTGGCGACTGCGACCGGCACCTGCGCGATGACGCGCGCAGTGCGGTCCTTGCGCAGCTCTTCGCCGATCAGGCGCAGTACCGCGAGCGTCATGGACTCGACGCTGCGAATGCTGCCGATGCCGACGCAGCGCGGGCATACGATATGGCTCGACTCGCCGAGCGAGGGCCGCAGGCGCTGCCGCGACATCTCCAGCAGGCCGAAACGCGACAACCGCCCGATCTGGATGCGGGCGCGGTCCATTTTCATGGCATCGCGCAGCCGGTCCTCGACGTCGCGCTGGTTCTTCGGCGACTCCATGTCGATGAAGTCGATGACGATCAGACCGCCGATGTCGCGGATTCGCAGCTGGCGTGCGATCTCGTCGGCCGCCTCGAGATTGGTATTGGTGGCGGTGGTCTCGATATCGCTGCCACGCGTGGCGCGCGCCGAATTGATGTCGATCGAGACCAGCGCCTCGGAGTAGTCGATGACGATGCTACCGCCGGAGGGCAGCTGCACCTTGTGCGCGTACGCCGACTCGATCTGGCTTTCGATCTGGAAGCGGGTGAACAGCGGGATGTCGTCGGTGTAGAGCTTGAGCTTGCGCTGCGCGTCCGCCGGCATGAAGCGCTGCATGTACTCCTGCGCCTTCTGGAAGGCCGCCGGGCTGTCGACCAGCAGCTCGCCGACGTCGTCCGACAGGTAGTCGCGCATCGCGCGGGTGACGGCATCGCTCTCGCGGAATACCAGGAACGGCGCCGCGCGATCGCGGGCGGCCACGTCGATCTGCTCCCACTGCGTCTTGAGGTTGTCGAGATCCCACTGCAGCTCCTCGACCGAGCGGCCGACGCCGGCGGTGCGCACGATCGCGCCCATGCCGTCGGGAATCTGCAGTTGGCTCATGACCTCGCGCATCTGATCGCGGTCCTCGCCCTCGATGCGCCGCGACACGCCGCCGGCACGCGGGTTGTTCGGCATGAGTACGAGGAAGCGGCCCGCCAGGCTGATGAAGGTGGTGAGGGCTGCGCCCTTGGTGCCACGCTCCTCCTTCTCGACCTGGACGATGAGTTCCTGCCCCTCGGTCAGGAGCTCGCGGATGTTCATCCGTCCGCCCTGCGGCTGCTGGCGGAAGTACTCCTTGGAGACCTCCTTCAGCGGCAGGAAGCCATGGCGCTGCGCGCCGTAGTCGACGAAGCAGGCCTCGAGCGAGGGCTCGACGCGCGAAATCCGGGCCTTGTAGACGTTGGCTTTTTTCTGTTCGCGGGAAGGTAGATCGATACTGAGGTCGAACAGCTTCTGGCCATCAACCAGAGCGACGCGCAACTCCTCTTCCTGAGTTGCATTTACAAGCATTCTCTTCATGTGCCCCTACTGTGCAGTGAGGGGCCGGCAAGCGCACGGCAGTAGTCCGCGGCAGATGCTGTCCGCGGCAACGAAGCTTCCTTAAACCTGGCGAATGAGAGCGAGTCTCGTAATTCACGTTTTATGACCGCCTCGTTACGGGCGGTATGCAAAGGAAACCTTCGGTGAACTCGACCGACGGCGCCGGTTGCGGAAGTCTCGAACTGCGAGATTCGACGCAGCTGGCGCGATCTTGACGGCCCAAGCGATGGCCTCGATTCAAGAGGTCCAACAAAACGGGTGGCGGCATCCGCCGTCACCGCTGGTGCGTCCGCTTGACGGACGACTCAAAGAGTATACTCGACAGACCGTTGTAGAAACAATGCCTTACGCGACTGCAGCCGAAATCTCGTGGTCGAAGCCCCCGAAACCCGCACCGCCGTCCAGCATTTTGACGTCACCGAGGACGAGGCCGGACAGCGCCTCGACAACTACGTGCAGCGACGGCTCGGGGTGCCCCGCAGCCGCGTCTACCGCGTGATCCGCAAGGGCGAGGTGCGGGTGAACGGCAAGCGGGCGGATCCGGCGACCCGGCTGAGCCTCAATGACCGGATCCGCGTCCCGCCGGTGCGGGTCATGCCGGCGGCCGATCCGGGCAAGCCCTCGGCCGAGCTGATCGAGCGCATGCGAGCGGCCATCATCCACGAGGACGAGCGGCTGCTGGTGGTGGACAAGCCCGCGGGCGTCGCCGTGCACGGCGGGAGCGGCGTGAGCTTCGGCGTGATCGAGACGCTGCGGGCGGCGCGCCCCGGGGAGTACCTGGAGCTGGCGCACCGGCTCGACCGCGACACCAGCGGCTGTCTCGTGATCGCGCGCCGCGCCCCGGCGCTGCGCATCCTCCATGCCCTGCTGCGCGAGGACGGCTTCGAAAAGCGCTATCTCACGCTGCTCAAGGGGCCGTGGAATCTCGGTGCCAAGCGCATCGACGCGCCGCTCGTCACCGATGCCCGCGTGGGTGGTGAGCGCACCGTGCGTGTGGCGGCGCGCGGCAAGCCCTCGCTCAGCGCCTTCCGACCGGTGCAGTTCTTCGGCAGGACGGCCACCTTGATGGAGGTCTCGCTCGAGACCGGGCGCACGCACCAGATCCGCGTGCACGCCCAGCACGCGGGCCACCCGGTGGCGGGAGACGAGAAGTACGGCGACCCGGAATTCAACCAGGCGCTCCGCGCGCTCGGTCTGCGGCGCATGTTCCTGCATGCCAGCAGCCTCAGCTTCCAGTGGCCCGGAGGCGCGGAATTCAGCGTGAATGCGCCGCTGCCGGCGGACCTGGCGACCGTACTCGATGCCCTGGCGGGGAGCGGCAAGCCGCGCGCGACCCGGCGCGCCGCTAGGGAAGGCGGTAGCCGGCGCCGCGCAGCGCCCCGGCCAGCCAGATGAGCGGCAGGCCGATGAGCGCCGTGGGGTCGCGGCTCTCGATGTACTCGAACAGCGTGATGCCGAGCGCCTCGGCCTTGAAGCCCCCGGCGCAATCGAACGGCTGCTCGCGCGCCACGTAGCGCTCGATCTCCTCGGCACCGAGGGAGCGGAACACTACCGTGGTGGTATCGACGTGCGCGGCGTGCACGCCCGCGCCGGTGCCGGCCAGCGTGCAGGCGGTATGGAACAGCGCGGTCCTGCCGCTGAGTGAAGTCAGTTGTGCGCGGCAGGCGGCCGCATCGCCGGGCTTGCCGAGCACGCGCTCGCCCGCCGCCGCCACCTGGTCGCTGCCTATGACGATCGCATCCGGGAAGCGCCGCGCCACCGCCTGGGCCTTGGCCTGTGCGAGGCGCAGGGCCCGATCGGTCGCTGACTCGCCGGCGATGACCTCCTCGGGCACGCCGGGCGGGTGCGCCTCGAAGGGCACGCCCAGCCGCGTGAGCAGCTCGCGGCGATATGGGGACGTGGAGGCGAGGATGAGCGGTGGCACGCGGCGGCCTTGCGAATCGCCTTCGAGAAACAATGGCTTAGGCCCAAATCCGGCTTTGACTTGGGCGGACTCGCTACCTATTATACGCGCCCCATGTCGGGCCCCCGGGAAATGGCGCCCTGGTCGAAGCCACTCGAGGTGGACCGGCTGGCCGAGAGCCAGGCCGACCTCGACTATGAGATCGAGCTCGCGGAGCTGCCTGGTCTGCGCTCACTGCGCGGCGGGGTGGCCGGCAAGGTCGCAGGGCGGGTGCACTTCGGGCGCCGCTCGGGTACCGCGGTGGCGGCGCTGACCCTCGACGGCACGGCGACGCTACAGTGCCAGCGTTGCATGCAGCCGCTGCAGCTGCCGCTGCAGGCGGCGGCGGATGTGGCGCTCATCGCATCCGAGGCGGACGCGGCGAGCGTACCCGCCGACTTCGAGCCGGTGCTGGCTCCCGGTGGCCGCATCAGCATCGGCGAGCTCGTCACGGAGGAGTTGCTGCTGAGCCTGCCCATCGTGCCCGCGCATGCCGGCAGCGAGCCGTGCGCGAGCGTGCGGGAGCCGCCGCCGGCGGCGGGCGAGACGCACAAGCCGTTCGCGCGGCTGGCGGAGCTGATGAAACGTTAGGATCCAATTTTCGAATTCAGGAGCTTAAAGACACATGGCCGTTCAAAAGAGCCGCAAGACGCCCTCGCGACGCGGCATGCATCGCTCGCACGACGGGCTGGCCAAGCCGGCACTGTCGGTTGACGGACAGTCGGGTGAGACCCATCTGCGCCACCGGATCACTCCCGATGGCTTCTATCGCGGCCGGCGCGTCATCGAGAAGCCGGCCGAGAACGAGGACAAGGAATAGTCGCCTAGAGTCCGCGCCGCACCCAAAGGGCCTGCGTGCTGCCGATCGCGATCGATGTGATGAGCGGCGACAACGAGCCGCGCGAATACGTGGCCGGCGCGCTGCGCGCGCTGGCCGACGACCCGGAGCTGCGCGCGCTGCTGGTCGGTGACCCGCAGCTGATCCAGGGCGAGCTCGCCACCCAGCCGGAAGACCTGCGCGCGCGGGCCACGACCACCGCGGCTTCGCAGGTGGTGACCATGGAGGAGAAGCCGCGTGAGGCGATCCGGCGCAAGAAGGACTCCTCGATGCGCCTGGCCGTCGACCTGGTGTACGAGGGTCGCGCCAGCGCCGCCGTGAGCGCCGGCAACACCGGTGCGCTCACCGCGATCGCTCACTTCGTGCTGAAGACGCTGCCCGGCGTGGAGCGCGCCGCGATCATCTCCGCCATCCCCGCGGCGCACGGCCTGACGCACATGCTCGATCTCGGCGCCAACACCAAGGCGACCCCCGAGCAGCTGCAGCAGTTCGCCGCCATGGGCGCCATCGTCGCCCGCGACGTGTACGGCCTGGCCAATCCGCGCATCGGCCTGCTCAATATCGGCGAGGAGGAGATGAAGGGACACGAGGGTGTGCAGGCCGCGCACGCGCTGCTCACCGGCACCGGACTCAACTACGTGGGCTTCGTCGAGGGTGATGACATCTTCTCCGGCGACGTCGACGTCGTGGTCACCGATGGGTTCACCGGCAACGTCGCCCTCAAGACCATGGAGGGCGTCGCCGGGCTGATCGTCGACCGCCTGCGCCAGGAATTCCAGGCCTCGCTCCTCGACCGGCTCGCCGGCCTCGTCGCCGGCCCGGTGCTGCGCCGGACCGCGGCCGGCATCGATCCGCGCCGCTACAACGGCGCCTGCATGGTCGGGCTGACCGGGATCGTGGTAAAAAGCCACGGGCGCGCTGACCGCGTCGCCTTCGCACGTGCGATCGGCACGGCGGCACTCGCGGCGCGGCGCGGACTGACCGCGCACATCGCGCAGGCATTGCACGCGCAAGGGGCGGCCAGTTGATCTATTCGCGCATCGCCGGCACCGGCTCGTACCTGCCGCAGAAGGTCGTCACCAACTTCGACCTCGAGAAGATCGTCGACACGTCCGACGAGTGGATCCGCAGCCGCACCGGCATCGAGCGCCGCCACGTGGCCGCCGACGGCGAGACCACCGTCGACCTGGCCGAACACGCCGCGCGCCGCGCGCTCGAGGCCGCGGGCCTCGCTCCCGGCGACGTCGATTTTATCGCCTTCGGCACCACCACCCCGGACCTGGTCTTTCCCAACTGCGGGGTGCTGCTGCAGCAGCGGCGCGGCTGCCGCGGCGGGCCGGCCGTCAGCGTCGAGACCGCCTGCGCCGGTTTCATGTACGCGCTCTCGATCGCCGACAAGTACGTGCGCTGCGGGGAGTCAAAGCGCGCTCTGGTCATCGGCGCGGAGACGCTCTCGCGCATCACCGACTGGAGTGACCGGGCCACCGCCGTGCTGTTTGCCGACGGCGCGGGCGCGGTGGTGCTCGAGCCGAGCGCCACTCCCGGGGTGCTGTCCACACACCTGCATGCCGACGGCCAGTACAAGGACATGCTCTACTGCGCCGTCGGCGTATCGAAGGGTTTCACGGGCAAACTCGCCATTACCATGACCGGCAGCGAGGTATTCAAAGTCGCGGTCACCAAGCTCGGCGAGACCGTCGATGAGGCGCTCGCCGCCAACGGCCTCGACCGCAGCGCGCTCGACTGGCTGGTGCCGCACCAGGCCAACATCCGCATCATCCAGGCGACCGCCCGCAAGCTCGACATTCCCATGGAGCGGGTGATCGTCACCGTCCAGGAGCACGGCAATACCTCGGCGGCCTCGGTGCCGCTGGCGCTTGATGTCGCGGTGCGCGACGGGCGCATCCGCCGCGGCGAGCTGCTGCTGCTGGAAGCCTTCGGCGGTGGCTTCACCTGGGGCTCGGCACTGGTGCGCTACTAGCGGTACGCCGCCGGCAACGGCTGGCACTTTCGGCCACGCAAAAAAAACGCCGCGCATCTGCGCGGCGTTTTTCTGTCTTCGAAGTGCTGTTACTTCGAAACGGACCGCTTGAACATGCGGTCGATCTTCTCGTTGGTCGCATCGCAGCACGACTGGCTGGCATGCGCCGCCGCCAACGCCTGGTTGGCCGTGCTCTGCGCACCGCTGGCCGCCTGGCCGGCCGACTGAGCGGCACTGTTGGCTGCATCGGCCGAGCTCTTCGCGCCCGACGCGTCACCCTGTGCCTTCGCCAGCTGAGCCTTCAGGTCATCGATCTGAGCCTGAATGGGCTTCAGATCCGTGCAGCCTGCCAATCCCATCACTACCACGGCGGCCGCCGCCGCCACAACGCTCGCGCACTTCATAAACGTCCCCTTCTGGGTTGTTGATTCGGGAAGTCCTGATAACCGATATGCGAGTCCGGTGGGCAAGTTCCGCCGTAGTCGCCGCGCGCCACTGCACCAAATTTGACTCGGGAATGCAACTGCTGACATGTACTTATGTCTTCGGGCCGCGACAGGTGTATGAGCGGTTCAAACACGATGTGCAGCGCGTGTTTGCACCGCGTCGCGCGGTTGGAGCGTGAATTTACGCGCGCACTCGTTGGTTTCGCGCGTCGCATTCAGTGTGTGCGCGGCGTGGTGTCAGCATGTGTGGTGTTCCTTAAGAATTTTTAATCGCTGCTTCAGTGCTCATTCATGTCCGGCGTATGCCGCAAGTCGCGGGGCGGTGCTGGGGCGCTGCCGTCGTGCCTGCGGGGGCGTGCGGCATGGCGTCCGTGGCGGCCGTGACGGTTACGGCAGCGCTCGAAAGCTGGAGCTGCACGGGATGAGCAAAAATGCTTGCGGGCATGCCTTCTCTGGATATAATTACAGTAACTGTATATATAAACAGGTAGGCTCAAAAATGTCCGACCTCACCCCCCGTCAGACACAGATCCTGCGCCTCATCCAGCGTGTCATCGCCGAGACCGGCATGCCGCCCACGCGCGCCGAGATTGCGCACGAGCTGGGCTTTCGCTCGGCCAATGCCGCCGAGGAGCACCTGCGCGCCCTGGCCCGCAAGGGCGTCATTGCGCTGGTGCCGGGCACTTCGCGGGGGATCCAGCTGAAGGACACCATCCGCGAGCAGATGGGGTTGCCGCTCATTGGCCGGGTAGCGGCCGGCAAGCCCATTTTTGCCGAAGAGAATTTCGAGGCGCGGCTGCAGATCGATCCGGGGCTGTTCCAGCCGCGGCCGCACTACCTGCTGAAGGTCACCGGCATGAGCATGAAGGACGCCGGCATTCTGGACGGTGACCTGGTGGCGGTGCACCGCACCTCCGAAGTGCGCAGCCGGCAGATCGTGGTCGCGCGCCTCACCAACGAGGTCACGGTGAAGCGCTATCGCCAGGAAGGCTCGGTGGTATGGCTGCTGCCGGAGAATCCCGAGTTCGAGCCGATCAAGGTAGATCTTAAAGAGGAGCCGCTGCTCATCGAGGGGATCGTCGTCGGCGTGGTGCGCCGCGGCCGTGCGAGCGGCCTGATGTGAGCTGCGCATCGCGCGCATGAAGCACAGAGGGTGGCATCCTGTTCGTCGCTGAGTCGTGGCTGGGGATCCGAACATCGCTCGGTTGCTCGAGCATCCGGCCATCTGGCGCGGCCGCAGCGCGGCGGCGCAGCCGCCGGGGCTCCCGAGCGGCTTCGCCGCACTCGATGAGCACCTGCCCGGTCGCGGCTGGCCCCGCAGCGGCCTGATCGAAATCCTGGTCCCCCGCTTCGGCAGCGGCGAGCTGCGCCTGCTGCTGCCGGTACTCGCCGCGCTGACGCGCGCCGCCACGGCGCGCTGGTGCGTGTGGGTGACGCCGCCGCTGTTGCCCTTTGCACCGGCCCTGGTCGCCGGCGGGATCGTGCTCGAGCGGGTGGCGGTGGTAGGAGGCGCGCGGCCGCTGTGGGCTTTCGAGCAGACGCTGCGCTCGGGCGCCTGCGATGCAGTGCTCGCCTGGGCGCGGCAGCCCAGTGCCCGCAACATCCGCCGCCTGCAGCTGGCCGCCGAGCAGGGGCGTACGCTCGGGGTGCTGTTCCGACCGCGCCGCGCGGCGCGTGAAGCCTCGAGCGCGGTGCTGCGGCTCGGCCTGGAACCGCAGGCTGGCGGCGTGCGCGTCACGCTGCTGAAAGCACGCGGCGCGCCGCGCACGGCGTTCTGCCTGGAGCTTTGAGCAGCACATGCGGCCGCGCCGATCCCTTCCGCTCCTGGTCCCCGCCGCACCGGCGCCGTGCGCGGTGCCGCTGCGCGGGGTGGCGCTGGCCACGGGTGCGGCGCGCACCGCGGCCGAGCTGTGGCTGGGCGTGCATCTGCCGGGCGGTGCCGCGGGGGCGCAGCTCGCCGCGCTGGCCGAACGCGCGCAGCGCTTCACTCCGCGCGTGAGCCTCGAGCCACCGGACGGGCTGCTGCTCGAGGTGCGCGGCAGCCTGCACCTATTCGCCGGCATCGGCGCGCTGCGCGCGGCGCTCCTCGGCGAGTGCCGCGGCCTGCAGCTGCAGGCGCAGCTCGCCTGCGCGCCCACGCCATTCGCGGCGCTCTGTGGCGCACGCGCCGGCCGGTCGTTCGAGATCCTCGAGCCGGCACAGCTCATCGGGCAGCTCACGCCCCTGCCGCTCACCGTGCTGCGCTGGCCGGAAGACACCGTGGCGCGGCTCGGGCGCCTGGGCGTGCGCACCGTAGGCGCGGCGCTGCGCCTGCCACGTGCCGGCTTTGCGCGCCGCTTCGGACCTGCAGCGCTCGCCACGCTCGACCGGCTCACCGGACGCGCGCCGGAAGTGCGTGCCGCGTTCGCGCCCGGGGTGCGCTTCCGCCGCCGGCGCGAGCTCGACTGCGAGCTGACGAGCCACGCGCGGCTGCTCGCGGCGCTCACGCCGCTGTGCGCCGAGCTCGGCGCCTTTCTGGACGCGCGCCAGTGCGGCGTGACTGAGTTCGAGTGTCGCCTCGTGCACCGCCAGCATCCCGCGACGTGCTGCCTGGTGCGTCTGGCGGCGCCGAGCGCTGATGCGCAGCGCTTTATCGCGCTGCTCGGCGAGCACCTCGCGGCGCTGCCGCTGCCCGAGGCGGTGCGTGCCTGCGAGCTGCGCGCCGCGCGCGTGGTGGCGCAGCCGCCGCAGGCCGCGTGTCTGTGGCAGCCCGGCGAGCACGGCGGCAGCCTCGCGCGCGAGGCCTGCGGTCTCATCGAGCGGCTGCGCGCCCGCCTGGGCCCCGAGGCCATACACGGCCTGACGTTCCTCGAGGGCCACCGGCCCGAGCACGCCTGGTCGCTGGGGCCGCCGCCCGCCACGCTCGGCGCGCAGGCCCGCAGCCACGCCGCGGCCGCGGCGCCACCCACGCCGCGGCCCCTGTGGCTCCTCGCGCCGCCGCAGCCGCTCGCCGCGTCGCAGGGCTGGCCGCGGCGCCGCGGGCCGCTGCGTCTGGTGAGCGAGCCCGAGCGCATCGAGAGCGGCTGGTGGGACGGGGCGGAGATCGCGCGCGACTATTACACCGCCGTCGACGCGCACGGGGTGCGGCTGTGGGTGTTCCGCGAGCGTCGCGCGCCGCACGGCTGGTTCCTGCACGGAGTGTTCGGATGACCGCCGGCGGGGCGGCGCCGGCGTACGCCGAGCTGCACTGCCTCTCCAACTTCACCTTCCTGCGCGGCGCCTCGCATCCGCACGAGCTCATCGAGCAGGCGGATGCGCTCGGCTACCGCGCGCTCGCCCTCACCGACGAGTGCTCGGTGGCGGGCGTGGTGCGCGCGCACATGGCGGCCAAGAACCGTCAGCTGCGGCTCATCGTCGGCGCCGAATTCCGCCTGGCCTGCGGCCTCAGGTTCGTGGCGCTCGCCACCGGGCGCTCCAGCTACGCGCGCCTGTGCCGCCTGATCAGCCGCGGCCGGCGCGCGGCCGCCAAGGGCGGGTACGCGCTGACGCGTGCCGATCTCGAGGCCGCAGGCCCCGCGGGCTGCTTCGTCCTATGGCTGCCGGCGCCGCAGCCGCAGCCCGAGGAGCTGCACTGGCTGCACGAGCGCTTCGCGCCGCGCGTGCGCATCGCCGTCGAGCTGCTGTGCGGGGGCGCGGACCGGGCGCGGCTCGCCACGCTGGCGGCGCTCGGTGCGCAGCGCGGCGTGCCGCTCGTCGCCAGCGGCGACGTGCACATGCACGTGCGCGCCCGGCGGCAGCTGCAGGATGCGCTGACGGCCATCCGCCTGAACGTGCCGATCGCGCAGCTGGGATCGCGCCTGTACCCCAACGGCGAGCGCCATCTGCGCGAGCGTGCGCGGCTGGCGCGGCTGTATCCGCCGCCGCTGCTGGCGGCGAGCGTGGAACTGGCGCAGGAGTGCCACTTCTCGCTCGATGAGCTGCGCTACGAGTACCCGCGCGAGCTGGTGCCGGCGGGGGAGACGCCGGGCAGCTACCTGCGGCGGCTGACGGAGGAGGGCGCGCGGCGGCGCTGGCCCGGGGGCATGCCGCCGGCCGAGCGCCGGGCACTCGAGCATGAGCTGGAACTCATCGAGGAGCTGCACTACGAGCCGTACTTCCTCACCGTGCAGGACATCGTGGCGTTCGCGCGCCGCCACGGGATCCTGTGCCAGGGGCGCGGCTCGGCCGCCAACTCGCGCGTGTGCTACTGCCTGGGCGTCACTTCGGTCGACCCGCAGCGCGGCGCGGCGCTGCTGTTCGAGCGCTTCATCTCGCGTGAGCGCAACGAGCCGCCGGACATCGACATCGACTTCGAGCACGAGCGGCGCGAGGAGGTGCTGCAGTACGTCTACGACAAGTACGGCCGCGCGCGCGCGGCGCTCGCCGCCACCGTCATCACCTACCGCCCGCGCAGTGCGCTGCGCGATCTGGGCAAGGCATTCGGGCTTACGCTCGCTGACAGTGCCCGCCTGGCGAAGGTCATGCAGTGGTGGGACGGGCGCGCGGCCATCCCCGAGCGGCTGCGCGAGGCGGGCTTCGACACTGACTGCGCGTGGCTGGCACGCCTGCTGCCGCTGGCGGCGGAGCTGGTGGCCCTGCCGGGCTTTCCACGCCATCTGTCGCAGCACGTCGGCGGCTTCGTGATCGCCGAGGGCCTGCTCGAGGAGCTGGTGCCGATCGAGAACGCCGCCATGCCCGGGCGCACCGTGGTGCAGTGGGACAAGGATGATCTCAATGACCTGGGACTGCTCAAGGTCGACCTGCTGGCCCTCGGCATGCTCACCGCTCTCAGGCGCGCATTCGTGCTGGTGAACGAATTCCGCGGCACCCGGCACGCACTCGGCGAGCTGCCCGCCGAGGATCCCGGGGTCTACGACATGCTGGGCCGCGCCGACACGGTCGGTGTGTTCCAGATCGAGTCGCGCGCGCAGATGGCCATGCTGCCGCGCCTCAAGCCGCGCTGCTACTACGACCTGGTGATCGAGGTGGCGATCGTGCGCCCCGGGCCCATCCAGGGCGACATGGTGCATCCGTACCTGCGCCGCCGCAGCGGCGCGGAGGCCGTCGACTATCCCGGCGAGGAAGTGCGCGCGGTGCTGCATCGGACACTCGGTGTGCCGATCTTCCAGGAGCAGGTGATGCAGATCGCGATCGTCGCCGCCGGCTTCACGCCGGGGGAAGCGGACGCGCTGCGCCGCGCGATGGGTGCCTGGAAGAAGACCGGCGGCCTGGATCCGTTCCGCGAGCGGCTGCTGCAGGGCATGCGTGCGCGCAACTACCCCGAGGAGTTCGCGCAACGCATCTACCAGCAGATGCTGGGCTTTGGTGAATACGGCTTCCCCGAGAGCCACAGTCTGAGCTTCGCGCTGCTGGTATACGACTCCGCATGGCTGAAGTGCTACGAGCCGGCGGCCTTCACCTGCGCGCTGCTCAACAGCCAGCCCATGGGCTTCTACGCCCCGGCGCAGCTGGTGCGCGATGCGCGTGCGCACGACGTCGAGGTGCGCGCGGTCGACGTGTGCGCCTCCGGCTGGGACTCCTCGCTCGAGCGGCGCGCCGACGGCGCGCCGGCGCTGCGGCTCGGGCTGCGCATGGTGAAGTCGCTGTCGCAGGCCGGCGCCGGCCGCCTGGGCGCAGCGCGCGGCAGCTGCCCCTTCGCCAGCGTCCAGGATCTCGCCGCACGCGCCGCGCTCGATCGCGGCGATCTCGAGGCGCTCGCCGCCGCCGGGGCGCTCGCGGCCCTGAGCGGTAACCGGCACCTCGCATTCTGGGAGGTCGCCGGCACCGACCGCGCCCTGCCACTCGCCCCGGCCGCGCTGTCCCCGGCGAGCCGCAGCGAAGGCCAGCCGCTCCTGCGCGCGCCCACGGAAGGGGAGGCGCTCGTCGCCGACTACGCCGCCCTCGGGCTCACCCTCGGGCGGCACCCGCTGGCGCTGCTGCGCACCCGGCTCGAGGCCGAGGCGCTGCTGCCGGCACAGCGGCTGCGCGCGGCGCCAGACCGCGCGCGCGTGCGTACCGCCGGCATCGTGCTCATGCGCCAGCGTCCCGCCACCGCCAGCGGCGTCACCTTCCTCACGCTCGAAGACGAGAGCGGCCAGGTGAACGTCATCGTCTGGGAGCGGGTGGGGCGCGAGCAGCGGCGCGCGCTGCTCGAGTCGCGCCTGCTCGAGGTGCACGGCGAGCTGCAGCAGCAGGACGGCGTCATGCATCTCATCGCCCGCCGCCTCATCGACCGCTCGGCACTGCTCGGGCAGCTGCTGACGCGCTCGCGCGATTTTCACTGAGCGCTACAGTCGCACACGGCGCGCACGCCACGCGCACGCCACGCGCACGCCACGCTGCGCAGCGCTTATGTTGAGCGGTATTTTTGCCGCTGTCTTATTGACGATGACATAAGCACCGGGCCGCCGAATGTTGCGACGCAGATCGCATATCCGTGGCGCGCCTGCCGGGACAATGTCGCCAGGCACCAACAACAACACTGGATGCCACTATGTCGATGAAGGACCAGACGAATCGTTGGATGCTGGCGGCGGGTGTGCTCGGCGCACTGCTGGCAGTGTTGTTTTTGCTGCGCGGCGGCGTGCCGCCCGAACCGCACGCCAGCGCGTCCGCGCCGCCGCTCCCGGCGGCGCCGTTCAGCGCCGTGCGCAGCGCGACGGCCCCGGCCCCGGCGCGGCCGCTCGCACCGCCGCAGCGGCAGAGCTACATCGTGCAGGCCATGAGCGCCGGCGCGGCGGGCAGCGCCGTGGTGCGTGTCGGCGGCAACGTCACCGGCGACCTGTCGATCATTCACGCGGTGAGCGCCTCGCTGAGCGATGCTGAGGTCGGAGCGCTGCGCAGCCTGCCGGGCCTGCAGGTGTACGCGGACGCGCCAGTGGGCGCGACCTCGGTGCAGGGCACCCTGCCCGAGACCTACTACCCGAGCGAGGTCGCGGCCAAGGATCTGCAGGTCGGCGGCGTGACCGGCGCCGGTGTGACCGTGGCGGTCGTGGATTCGGGGCTGTGGAACCAGCGCGGGCCGGACCAGAGTGCGCCCGGCCAGACCAGCAGCCGCGTGCTGGCGCAGTACGACGTGATTGCGGCGAGCCAGCAGCCGGCGACGAATCAACTTGTCTCCGGGGTCACGTCCGCGGCCACCAACATCGACGATCCGTTCGGCCACGGCACCCACGTCACATCGATCATTGCCAGTAGCGGCGTCGCTACAACGGGCAACTTCCAGGGCGTGGCGCCGGGGGTGAACCTGGTCGCGGTGCGTGTGCTGGACAGCACTGGACAGGGCAGCTACTCGAACGTGATCCGGGGCATCCAGTGGGTGCTCCTGCAGAAGGCGCGTTACAACATCCGCGTCATGAACTTGTCGCTGAGCGCGCCCCCCAACTCGCCGTACTGGCAGGACCCGCTCAACCAGGCGGTGATGGCGGCGTGGGGCTCCGGCATCGTCGTGGTCGTGGCGGCCGGCAACCGCGGTCCGCAGCCGATGAGCATTGGCGTGCCCGGTAACGTGCCGTACGTGATTACGGTCGGTGCGGTCACCGACAACTACTACCCGATGCAGCCGGGCAAGTACACGCTCGCCTCGTTCTCCTCGGTGGGCCCGACCTACGAGGGGTTCGTGAAGCCGGAAGTGGTGTCGATGGGCGGGCACATGCTCGCCTACGCGCCCGACGACGGCACGCTGGCTCAGGAGTTTCCGCAGTGGGTCCTGCCCGGTGCCAACGACTTCACCATGTCGGGCACGTCGCAGGCCACCGCGGTGGTGAGCGGGGTCGCGGCTCTGATGCTGCAGGTGAGCCCGCGGCTCAGTCCAAATGACGTGAAGTGCCGGCTGATGTCCGGCGCGCATCCGGCAGTGAACTCCAACGGCACGCTCGCCTACTCGGTGTTCCAGCAGGGCGCGGGGCTCGTCAACGCGCACGACGCGACCTACAGCACCGCGAGCGGCTGCGCCAACCAGGGACTGAACGTGGCGCTGGACCTCGCAGGCTTTCAGCACTACGGCGGGCGCGCCAACCAGGATCCCTCCACCGGAAACTACTACATCATGGCCACGAGCAGCGGCTCGAGCGGTGGCGGAGGCCTTCTCGGCACGCTCGGCAGCCTGGTGGGCAACGTCGTGTCGCTCCTTGGGCATCTGCTGTGGGGTGTAATCCAGCTGGGCGACGGACTGCTGTGGAATGGCAGCTACAACCCGGGCAATGTCGCCACGTGGAGCAGCGGCTACACCTGGAGCAGTGGTTACACCTGGAGCAGCGGCTACACCTGGAGCAGCGGCTACACCTGGAGCAGCGGCTATACGTGGAGCAGCGGCAGCTCGACGAGCGCCGGCTACACCGGAGTCGGCAACGTGCCCGCTCAGCAGTAACCTCATGGCACCGCACCTCCAGGCAGCGCGATGCGCGCCCGCAGCCTCGTCAGCGCCCTCATAGCGAGCACGCTCCTGTGCGCGCTCGGCGCGCCCGCGCAGGCTGCCGCACCGCTACCGGCCGTGCGGCCGCTGTACTTAGAGCACCTCGGCCTGCGCGACGGGCTGTCGCACAGCACCGTCGAGGGCATCCTGCAGGACTCGCGCGGCTATCTGTGGCTCGCCACCGAGAGTGGGCTCGACCGTTATGACGGCCACTCGATCCACGTCTACCGCCGCGAGCGCGGCAACCCGGATGCGCTGGCGAGCGACTACGTTTGGACCATCGCCGAGGACGCGCACGGCGACCTGTGGCTCGCGACCATCGGCGGCGGCGTCGAGCACTGGCGACGCGACTCCGACCGCTTCGAGCAGTTCCACCACGATCCGGCCCGGGCCGACTCGCTCGCCAGCGATGCGGTGCGCACCCTGCTCATCGACGCCCACGGGCGCATCTGGGCCGGCACGCTCGACCGCGGCCTCGATCTCATCGATCCGCGCACGGGCACGGCGCGTCACTTCCGCCACCAGGAGAGCGATGCGCATTCGCTGGCTTCCGATGCGGTGTTTGCCCTGCACCAGGATCACGCTGGCGGCATCTGGATTGGCACCGACGGCGGCCTGAGTCACTACCAGAGCGAGTCGGGCACCTTCATCAACTACGGTCGTTCCGCCGACGGTGCGGGCCTGTCGGACTCGCAGGTGCGGGTCATCAGCGAGGATCACACCGGGGCGCTGTGGATCGGTACGCTGCACGGCGGCCTCGATCGCCTCGAGCCCGGCAGCGGCCACGTGAACGTCTATCGTCACGACCCGGCCAACCCACGCTCGCTCAGCCACGATCGCGTCACGGCCGTGCTCGAGGACGGCGCCCAGCGGCTGTGGGTCGCAACCGCCGACGGTCTTGACCTCTTCGACCTCGCGCATGAAGGCTTCGTGCGCTACGGCAACGACGCCGACAATCCGCAAAGCCTGCGCGACAGCAACGTGATGGCGCTGTACCAGGACCGCGGCGGGGTGCTGTGGGTCGGTACCCGCGCCGGCGGCGTCAGCCACTGGAACCCCAACAGCTGGCTGCTCGGGCACTACCGCAGCGCCAACTTCCGCCACACGCAGGTCACGAGCTTCGCCGCCGACGGCGCCGGACGGGTGTGGGTCGGCACCATGGGCGCGGGCCTGATCGAGATCGACGGCCGCAGCGGCGCGGAGCACCACTACGGACGCGACACCGCGGGACTGCGCCTGAGCGACGACCGTGTCACGGCGCTGCTCTACGAGCAGGGCGCACTGTGGATCGGCACTTTCTCCGGCGGCCTCGCGCGCCTGCAGATCGCAACCCAGACTCTCAGCAGCTGGCGTGCCGGCAGCGGGCCCGGCGCGCTGCCCGCCGACGGCGTCATGACCCTGCACGCCGACCGTCAGGGCGCGATCTGGGTCGGGACCTTCGGCGGTGGACTGGCACGCATCGATGCCGGCGACGGGCAGGTGACCCGCTACCCCTTCGGCCGCGACGCGCCCGATGCCCTGAGCGACGGACGCGCCAGCGCCATCGCCGAGGACGCGCGCGGCAATCTGTGGATCGGCACCGCCGGCGGCGGCCTCAACCTGCTCGAGCGCAGCAGCGGCCGGTTCTGGCACTACCGCCGCGACGACCGCAATCCCAGCAGCCTGTCCGACGACACCGTGTTCGCGCTGCACGTCGACCGGCGCGGTGAGGTGTGGGTCGGCAGCGCCACCGGCGGCCTCGATCACGTCATCGGCAGCTCCGCCGAGCCGCGCGCGGTGCGCTTCGAGAGCTTCGCGGCGCTGCTGCCGAGCCGCGCCGTCTACGGCATCGAGTCCGACGGTGGCGACCGGCTGTGGCTCAGCAGTGCCAATGGCCTGGCGCGGCTCGATCCGCGTGCTCGCAGCGTCAAGGTGTTCCACGAGTGGAACGGCCTGCAGGGCGAGGAATTCAACATCAACGCCCACTATGAGGATCGCGACGGCAACCTCTACTTCGGCGGCAACGATGGCTTCAACGCCTTCGCGCCGGGCGCGGTCGACGTCAGCGCCGCGCCGCCGCGCGTGGTGCTGACCGCCGCCGAGCGGCTCAACCGCCCGGTGCCGCCGCGCGAACTGCCCGGCGCTGCGCATCCGCTGCAGCTGTCCTACGACGACAAGCTGGTGAGTTTCGAGTTCGCCGCGCTGGATTTCACCTCGCCCGCCAACAACCACTACTCCTATCGACTCGACGGCTTCGACACGGCCTGGATCGATGCCGGTGCACTGCATCGCGCCACCTACACCAACCTGGACGCCGGCGACTACCTGCTGCGGGTGCGGGCCGCGAATGCCGACGGCGCCTGGAGCAGCGAGGAGCTCAAGGTGCCGCTGCACGTCGCGCCGGCGCCGTGGAACACGACCGCGGCGCGCGCCCTGTACGCGGCGGCGGTGCTGCTGCTCATGGGTTACCTGTGGCGACGCCTGCACGTGCGCCGCGAGCATGCGCGTCGCTACAGCCGTCACCTGGAAGAGACCGTGCAGCAGCGCACCCACGAGCTGCAGGAGCGCAATGCGCAGCTGCAGGTACTGGCGCGCGCCAAGAGCGACTTCGTCGCGCGCATGAGCCACGAGCTGCGCACGCCCATGAACGGCGTGCTCGGCATGACCAACCTGCTGCTCGACACGCGCCTCGACGCCGCGCAGCGCCGCTTCGCCGAAGGCATCCAGCGCTCCGCCGACTCGCTGCTCGGCATCGTCGATGACGTCCTCGACCTGTCGAAGCTCGAGGCGCACCGCCTGCGGCTCGACCCCGCCGAGGGTGACCTGGTTGAGCTCATCGAGCACACCGTCGAGGTGCTGGCGGCGCGCGCCGCCGGCAAGGGCATCGAGCTGCTGTTCGATGCGCCGCTGCGTGCGCTGCCGCGCGTGCAGGTGGATGGCGTGCGCCTGCGCCAGGTGCTGATCAATCTCGGTGGCAACGCCGTCAAGTTCACCGAGCGCGGCGAGGTGACCTTCCGCCTGGTGCCGTTCGCGGAGGAGGGCGGCCGGCTGCGCGTGCGTTTCGAGGTGGCCGATACCGGCATCGGCATCGCCCCCGAGAACCACGGCCGGATCTTCGAGGAGTTCGCCCAGGAGGATGCCTCCACGACGCGCCGCTTCGGCGGCACCGGGCTGGGGCTGGCCATTTCGCGCCAGATCGTGCAGCTGATGGGCGGGCGGCTGACACTGTGCAGCGCCCCCGGAGCCGGTTCGACCTTCGCGTTCGAAGTGACGCTGCCGGTGTGCGGCACCGCGTGCGCCGAGCCGCCGCGACTGGCGGGCCTGCGGGTGCTGATCGCCGACGGCAACGCCGCGGCCAGCCGCCTGCTGCTGAACGCCCTGCGCGTGTGGGGTGCGCTGCCGACGGCGGCGGGCAGCGCCGCGGCCACCCTCACCGAGTTGCGCGCCGCGGCCTACGACGCACTGATCGTGTCCGACCCGCTGCCGCAGGACGCGGCACACGACCTGCAGGCCGCGCTGCGCGGCCTCGGCGCGGGCCGGCCGCGTGTCATCCGGCTGGTGAGCTTCACCAGCGTGACGCCGCTCGCGGGCGAGGAGCAGCGCTGGTACGACAGCGAGCTCGTCAAGCCGCTGCGGCTGTCGCAGCTGCAACTCGCGCTCGGCGGCGGCCGCGCGGCCGGCGATGACACCGTGCGCGTGGCGCGGCTGCGCGAGCTGGCGCCGCTCAGCGGCCGGGTGCTGGTGGTCGAGGACCAGCCGCTCAACCGCGAGGTCGCCTGCGGCATGCTCGAGGCGCTCGGACTTAAGTGCGAGACCGCGACCAACGGCCGCGAGGCACTCGACCGGCTCGGCGCCGAACGCTTCGATGCGGTGCTCATGGACTGCGAAATGCCGGTCATGGACGGGCGCAGCGCGACGCGCGCGCTGCGCGCGCGCGGTGAGCGGGCCCCGATCATCGCCCTCACCGCGGATGCGACCCCCGAGGGACGCACCGCCTGCCTGGCCGCCGGCATGGACGACTACCTCGCCAAGCCCTTCACGCGGCAGGCGATCCACGAGCTGCTCGGGCGCTGGCTCGGGGCGCCCGCCCGTCCCGCCGCGGCGGCGCCGGCGGCCACCGAGGCGCTCCTCGACCGCGCCACCCTGCGGGCGCTGCGCGCGCTGCCCCCGCGCGGCACCCGCGACATGCTGAGCCACATCGCCGAGAGCTATCTCGGCGACTCGGAGCAGCTGCTGGCGGCCCTGGAGCGCGCCGTGGCGGCCGCGCAGGCGGGCGAGGTGGCCCGGGCGGCGCACGCCTGGCGCTCCTGCAACGGCAACATGGGCGCACTCGGCCTGATGCAGCTGTGCCGCGACCTCGAGGCCTGCGGCCGCGCCGGCGACCTGCGCACCGCCCCGGCACTGCTGGCACGGCTGCGCGTCCTGTATGCGCGCGTCACCGAGGAGCTGCAGGGCGAGCTGCGGAGGTCGGCATGAGCGGCGCCACCGCGGTGCGGGTGCTGGTGGCCGACGACGACCGGCTGCTGCGCGACATCGCCTGCGCCACGCTCGAGGCGGCGGGCTTTGCGGTCGAGGCCGTGGCGAGCGGGGATGCCGCGGTGGCCGCCTACGTGCGGCAGCGCCCGGATCTGGTGCTGCTCGACGTCGAGATGCCGGACGGCGACGGCTACCAGGCCTGCACCAACATCCGTGCGCTGCCCGGCGGGTTCGACGTGCCGATCGTCATGGTGACCGGTCTCGATGACCCGATGTCGATCAACCTCGCCTACGACGCGGGCGCGACTGACTTCGTGGTCAAGCCCATCAACTGGCCGCTGCTGGTGCACCGCATCCGCTACGTGCTGCGCGGCGCCCGCACCATCGAGGCGCTGCGCCTGTCGGAGCAGAAGAACTCGGCGCTGCTGCGCGCCATCCCGGACGGCCTGTTCCTGGTCGACGCCGCGGGCTGCATCAGCCACTGGTTCTCGCCACTGGCGGGGCTGCCGGCCCTGGCCGCGCCGGCCGGCGCCCCGCACCTCAATCAGCTGCTGCCCCCGGGCACGCTGGCGCGCGCCATGCAGTGCCTCGATGCCACGCTGCGCGGTACGCCGGCCGCCTTCGAGTTCGCGCACGGCGCGGGCGAGGCGCAGCGCCACTTCGAGTGCCGTTACCTGCCCAATGCCGGCGGCCAGGTGCTCGCCATCGTGCGCGACATCTCGCAGCGCAAGCACACCGAGGCGCACATCCACCGCCTGGCGTACTTCGACGCCCTCACCGGGCTGCCCAACCGCGAGTGGATCGGCGAGTACCTGTCCGCCTCGCTGCGCGAGGCGCTCGAGCGCCAGCGTCCGGTGGCGCTGCTGTTCGTCGACCTAGACCAGTTCAAGCGCATCAACGATACCCTGGGCCACGAGACCGGCGATGCGCTCCTCAGCCAGGTGGCCGAGCGACTCAGCGGCGCGCTCGCCTACACCGGCGCCGGCGGCCAGCTGGCGCGGGTCGGCGGCGATGAGTTCATCGTGGTGCTCACCGGCCAGCCGACCGCCGGCGACGCCGAGCAGGCGGCGCAGCGCATCCAGAACTCCCTCGCCGCACCGTTCATCCAGGGCGGGTATGAGTTTGTGGTCACGCCGAGCATCGGCATCGCGCTGTTTCCCGAGCACGGCGCCGACGCTCAGGCACTGATGAAGAACGCCGACCTCGCCATGTACGAGGCCAAGGCCGCCGGCCGCAACCAGTTCCGTCTCTACACCAGCGCCGTGAACGCGCGCGCGGTCAAGCGACTGTCGCTCGAGATGGAGCTGCGGCGAGCGTTCGAGAACCAGCTGCTCGAGGTGCACTACCAGCCCAAGTACGACGCGCACAGCCTGCAGGTGGCGGGCGCTGAAGCCCTGCTGCGCTGGTTCCACCCACAGCGCGGCCAGATCCCGACCGGCGACTTCGTGGCGGTGGCGGAGGAGACCGGTCTCATTGGCGATATCGGCCGCTGGACCCTGACGCAGGTGTGCGCGCACCTGCGGCAGTGGCGCGCCGCGGGCGTGGCGGTGCCGCAGATCGCCGTGAATGTCTCGGGGCGCGATTTCATGCGCCAGGGCGTGCTGCTGCGCCTGTCACAGGTCGTCGAGGAGTCACACCTGCCGCCCTCGCTGTTCGAGCTCGAGCTCACCGAAGGGGTGCTGATGCAGGACGTGGAGAGCGGGCAGCGATCGCTGCAGGCCCTCAAGGAATTCGGCTTCGCCCTGGCCGTCGATGACTTCGGCACCGGCTACTGCTCGCTCAACTACCTCAAGCGCTTCCCGCTCGACACGCTCAAGGTCGACCGCGCCTTCATCAACGACCTCACGGTGGACGCCGAGGATGCCGCCATCGTGCGCGCCATCATCGGCCTCGGCCACAACCTCGACCTGAAGATCGTGGCCGAGGGCGTGGAGAGCCTCGAGCAGCTGCAGTTCCTGCGCGGCGAGCGCTGCGACCTGGTGCAGGGGTTCCTGATGAGCCGCGCGTTGCCGGCCGCCAGCTTCATGGAGCTGGTGCGCGCGGCGCAGCCGGCGGCGGTCGGTGACATTGGTGCGCTGCGCAATGCCGGCGCCCACGGCTAGCGGGCTGGGGACTCAGCCGCCGTGTGGCTTGCGGCGCGGCTTGCGCGGGCTGTCCCCGTCCAGGCCGATCTCGTAGTCCTCGAAATCGCTGGTCAGCTCCGCGGTGTGCTTGTCCTCGAGCAGGCGCTCGAGGCGGCGCCAGGCCGGGTCACCGGCCTTCTGGCCGCGTCGTTTGGCGAGGTCCAGGTCCTTGATGACCTGATCGAGGTCGACGTCGCCGTCCCCGACGACGGGCTCCTCGGGCTCCTCGTCCTCGAATTCGTCTGATTCCGGCTTCTCGCTCATACGCAGACGGCGGTCCTGCGGGAGTTTGACGGCGCGAACTTAGAACAGATTGCGTGACGACTGCAACGTGGGCGGCGCGCTTTGTGAAGCGGTGCCGGTTTGGGGTCCTCAGGCTAATGGATCAGCTGGTTCATCTCGAAGATGGGCAGCAGCATGGCGAACACGATGCCCATGACGAATGCCCCCATGAGGATGATCAGCAGGGGTCCCAGCAGGCCCACCATGGCAGCCATCAGGCCGTCGAGCTCGCGTTCCTGACTGATGGCGGCGCGTTCCAGCATGCTCTCGAGCTCGCCGCTCGATTCGCCGCTCGAGATCAGGTGGATGGTCATCGGCGGAAACATGCGGCTCGCGGCCAGGGAGCGGCCGATGGGGGCGCCCTCGCGCACGCGCGCCGCGGCATCCGTCACCGCATCCCGCATGGGCAGGTTGGTGACCACCTCGCCGGCGATGCGCATCGCCTCCAGCACCGGCACCGAGCTCGCGCTGAGGATGCTGAAGGTGCGGGTGAAGCGCGCCGTGTTGAAGCCGCGCGACAGCTTGCCGAGCATCGGCATATGCAGCTGCAGCCGGTGGAAGCGGCGCCGCGCTGCGGGGTCGCGCAGCCAGCGCCCCACCAGGATCCACACCAGGATCCCGGCAATCAGCAGGTAGATGCCGTAGGCGCGCAGGAAGTCGCTGGTAGCGATCAGCACGCGGGTGATCAGCGGCAGCTTGGCCTTGCTGGTCTCGAAGACGGCCACGACCTTCGGCACCACGAACACCAGCAGCCCCGAGACGATCGCGAAGCACATGACCGTGAGCACGATCGGATAGAGCATGGCTGCCAGCACCTTCTGGCGGATCTGCTCGCGGCTCTCGGTGTAGTCGGCGAGCCGCTCCAGCACGTTGTCCAGGTGGCCGGCCTGCTCGCCGGCGGCCACCGTGGCGCGGTAGATCTCGGGGAACACCCGCGGAAATTCGGCAAAACCAGCCGCGAGGGTGTGGCCCTCCATGACCCGCGCGCGCACCCCGAGCACGATCGACTGCACGCGCTGCTTCTCGGTCTGCTGCGAGACGGCGAGCAGGGACTCCTCGAGGGGGAGTCCCGCGCGCACCAGGGTCGCCAGCTGGCGGGTGAACAGCGCGAGGTCGGACGGCGAGACCCGCCGCAGCAGGCTGAAGGAGCGCTGGCGCCGGGCCTCTTTCTGCGCCACTTCCGCCACCACCACCGGCAGCAGCTGCTGCTCGCGCAGCTGTTGGCGGATCTGACGCGGGGTATCGCCCTCGAGGATGCCCTTGCGCTCCTTGCCGGCCGCGTCAAGGGCGGTGTATTCGAAGGCACCCACGGATCAGTCCTCGCGGGTGACGCGCAGCACTTCCTCGATGGTGGTCTCGCCGCGCAGCACCCGGGCGCGGCCGTCGTCGCGGATGGAAGGGGTGCTGAGACGCGCGTGGCGCTCGACTTCCTGCTCGGAGACGCCGTCATGGATCATGGTGCGCATGGTGTCGTCCACGATGATGAGCTCGTAGATGCCGGAGCGGCCGCGGTAACCGCCGCTGGCGTCGCGGCCGGGGCGGTACAGGGTCGGCGAGGGATCGTTGGGCCCGAGGTTGAGGAGGCGCCGCTCATACTCACCGGCGGTGAAGGGCTGCTTGCTGTCCGGGGACAGCACGCGCACCAGGCGCTGCGCCAGCACGCCGATCAGGCTCGAGGACAGCAGGAACGGCTCGATGCCCATGTCGCGCAGGCGGGTGATGGCACCGGCGGCGGTGTTGGTGTGCAGCGTCGACAGCACCAGGTGGCCGGTGAGGCTCGCCTGCACGGCGATCTGGGCCGTCTCGAGGTCGCGGATCTCGCCGATCAGCACCACGTCCGGGTCCTGGCGCAGGATGGCGCGCAGGCCGCGGGCAAAGGTCATCTCGACCTTGGTATTGACCTGGGTCTGGCCGATGCCGTCGATGTAGTACTCGATCGGGTCCTCGACCGTCATGATGTTCTGGGTGTTGTCGTTCAGCCGCTCGAGCGCCGCGTACAGGGTCGTCGTCTTGCCCGAGCCGGTGGGCCCGGTGACCAGCAGGATGCCGTGCGGCTTGTGGATCAGCTCGTCCATGGCACCCTGGGTGCGCGCGTCCATGCCGAGCGAGTTCAGGTCCAGCTTGCCGGCCTGCTTGTCGAGGATACGCAGCACCACGCGCTCGCCGTGGCCGGAGGGGATGGTGGAGACGCGCACGTCGACCGCGCGGCCGGCGATCCTCAGGCTGATTCGCCCGTCCTGCGGCAGGCGCTTCTCGGCGATGTCCAGGCGCGACATCACCTTGACGCGCGACACCACCAGCGGGGCCACCGCGCGCTTCGACTGCAGCACCTCGCGCAGTACCCCGTCGACGCGAAAGCGGATGACCAGGCGGTTCTCGAACGGCTCGATGTGGATGTCGGAGGCGTTTTCCTTCACCGCTTGGGTCAGCACCGCGTTGATCAGGCGGATGATCGGCGCGTCGTCCTCGCTGTCGAGGAGGTCCGCCTGCTCGGGCAGATCCTGAGCCAGGTGTGCCAGATCGGTGGTGTCATCGAGTCCGCCCATCGCCTCCATGGCGTCCGAGCCCGCCTCATAGGCCTGGCGCAGCAGCTCCTCGAACCGGCCCTCCGGCACGCGTTCGAGCTTGAGCGAGCGGCGCAGGTAGCGGCGTACCTCGGCGAGCGCCTGCGGCGTCGCCGTATCGCGGTAGGTACACTCGGCGATCCCATCCACGACGCGGTTCACCAGCACTCCGTGGCGTTTGGCGAAGGCGAACGACAGGCGTCGTTCGGCAGCGCCGTTGCCGCTGGCGGGAGCCACGGGCATGGGATCGCTCATCGCTGGCCCTGCGGTGACTGGGTGCCCTGCGAAGTCGGCGGTGCGCCAGGCTGCGGGCTGGGCGTGTTGGCCGGGGAGGCGGTGCTGTCGGGCGCCGGGACGCCCGGTTGCGCCGGGGCAGCCGGCGCCGGCTCCGGGGCCGGCGGCGGGGCGGCCACCGCGCTCGCGGGCGCGGCGCTGCCGGAGTTGCCCGGCGCGTCCGAGCCCTTGGGCGCGGGGTTGGTGCCCGGCGGCGGCTGCGGCGGCGCCGGCGGCATCTTGCCGCGCGACACGCCCGGCAGCAGCGGCAGCGCCTCGCGCGTGTTCAGCTTCTTCTGCTGATCGATCATGTAGTTGTACTTGAGATCCGTCTCGTAGGCGGCCTGCGCCTGGTCGCGCAGGATCTTCGGCCGGATGAACATGATCAGGTTGTTCTTGGTCGAGGTCGCGTTGCGGGTCTTGAACAGCAGCCCGATGATCGGGATGTTGCCGAGGTAGGGCACGCGGTTCTCGCCCTTGACGCTGTTGTCCTCGATCAGGCCGCCGAGCACGACTACGCCGCCATCCTCGATCAGCACCGTGGTGGTGATGGTGCGCTTGTTCGTGACCAGGTCGACGGCGCCGGCCGGCTTCTGGCCGATACTCGAGCTCTCGATCGAGATCTTGAGCATGACGGCGGAGCCTTCCGGAGAGATGGTCGGCGTCACCTTGAGAATGGTGCCGACCTCCTCGCGCTGGATGGTCTGGAACGGGTTGACCGTGCCGCCCGTGACCGCCGTGGTATTGGTGAACTGGCCGGTGACGAACGGCACCTCCTGCGCCACCTTGAGCTCGGCCTCCTGGTTGTCCATGGTCACCGCCGAAGGCGTGGCGATGACGTTGGTGTCGGTGTCGCCGCGGATGGCGCGGAGCATGGCGGCGAAATTGACGCCCGTGCCGGCGATGCGCCCGATGCCGAGCGTGGTGCCCTGCAGGAGGGTGGTCGTGGCATTGGCCGGGTTCTGGATGGCGCCGGCGAGGTCGACGATGCTGGTGCCGCCGATCGGGCTGACGAAGGAGCCGGCCGGGATATTGGTGCCGTTGGAGAAGGCGGCCCAGTTGATGCCGAGCTCGGCGTCCTTGTCCTCGTCTACTTCGGCGATGATCGCCTCGACCAGCACCTGCGGGCGGCGGATGTCGAGCTTGTCGATGATGTCCATCACCGCGCGCATGATCTTCGGCGGCGCGGTGATCACCAGTGCATTGTTGGTCGGGTCGGCCCACACCATGGCGTTCTTCTCGGCCTGCGTGATGGGCGAGCCGCCCTGCGCGCCGCCGGCACCCGCGGCGCCGCCGCCACCGGTGGTCTGTGCGATGCCGGTGATCTGCTCCTTGAGCTTCGGCGCCAGCTTCTCGGCGTCGGCGTAGTGCAGGTAGCGCACGCGCGTGTCGCCGCCGGCCTCGAGCGGGGTGTCGAGGTGGGCGATCAGGGCCCGCAGCCGCAGGCGCTGCGACTGCTCGCCGCCGATCAGCACGCTGTTGGAGCGCTCATCCGCCACCACCTTCACCGCCGCGCCCTCGGCCGCCGCGGCCCCCTGGTACAGGGAGTTCACCACGCGCACCACCTCGGCCGCGCCGGCGTTCTGCAGCGGCACGATCTCGACGTCCTGGTTCCCGACCTGGTCGATGCGCTGGATGATGCGCATCATGCGGTGCACGTTGCTGGCGCGGTCGGTGATGATGAGGATGTTGGAAGCGGGGTAGGCCACCAGGTGGCCGTACTGCGGGATCATCGGCCGCAGGATCGGCACCAGCTGTGGCGCGCTGATGTTCTTGACGTCAAGCACCTGCGTGACGATCTCGTCCGAGGTGGAGCTGACGTGGTCGGGCAGGTCGACCGAGGGGATCTGGCGCGCATTGGCGTCGGGCAGGATCTTGACGACGTTGTTTCCCGAGGGGACGGCGATGAAGCCGTACACCTGCAGGATCGACAGGAACGCCTCGTAGAACGCCGCGGGCGACATCGGCGTCGAGGACAGCATCGTCACCTGGGCACGCACGCGCGGATCGATGATGAAGTTCTTGCCGGTGGCGGCGCTCACCGCTTCCGCGATCTGGGTGATGTCCGCGTCCTTGAAGTTCGGCGTGATGCGCTGCGCCTGCTGCGCCGAGGCGAGCGAGGCCAGAAGCACCGCGAGCGCGCAGACTGCAAGGGAACGTAAGCCTGTCTTAAGCAATCGACCCCCCGAAAAAAACACCCGCGGCCTACTGGCCGCCGGGATTGCCGTCTGGCGGCTCAGGGGGCGGGGGCGCCGGAGCCGGCTCGGCCGGAATGCTCGGTGCCGCGGCCCCGGACTGCGCCGCCTGATTGGCCAGGCTGTCCGCTTCCTGCTCGACCTGGGCTATGTTCAATGTGAGATCCTGCTGCTGTCCGTTGCGAATGACCGTGACGCGCGCCTCACTGGAGGAACCCAGGGTGCGCAGAATCTGCTCACCGCGGTCGCGATCATCGAGCGGCGTGCCGTTGATGGCCGTCACCTGGTCCCCGGGACGCAGTCCGAGACGCATGAAGGCCATGCGGTTGCGGCCCGGATAGACGCGAAAGCCGTTCATCCGGCCATGGTCCATGACCGGCTGGGGACGCATGACGTCGGCCAGCAGGCCCGGCTGCTCGGTGATCATGCGCCGCATCCGCTCGATCTGCGGATTGTCGCCCTGCAGCACCGCAGCCGACGGCGGCGGCGCGTTACCGGCATTGATCTGGCGGGGCAGGGCGACCGATTCGAGCTGCCCGTTGCGGTCGATCACCACCCGGTCGCTGTACACCGAATGCAGCTTGGCCCCACCCGGCACGTTGTCTCCGACCGCATACACCTTGGCGGTCTGTGGAGTCTGTCCGAGGATCGCCAGGCCATTTTGAGGATCATTACCGGCAATGGTTCCGGTCAGCACCAGCGGGATGTTCGAGGGGCGCACGTCCTGGCCGTCGGGCGTGGCCTGGGGCGCCACCCCCGCGAGGTGTGCATTGACGATGGCGGTGAGGTCGAGCGGGTGGGCGCGCACCGCCGCCTGCGCTGCCGGCTTCGCGC
>JANWKR010000022.1 GCA_025451275.1 Steroidobacteraceae bacterium | reverse complement strand
GCTTTGTACCTGGAAGACTAAAGACGTCACGCTGACGAGCTACTCCCACGCCTTCGCCCGCCGGGACGCCGCGCCGCTCGGCGAGCAGCTCGCCGCGTTCATGCGGAAGGAATCTGCAGGTTGCGAATTGGTTGCGCGCGGCGGCGACGCCGCTCAGCCGCACACGGAAGTTATTGAATCGATGGTGGCCAGGGGCGGAATCGAACCACCGACACGCGGATTTTCAATCCGCCAAAATCTGCATCCAGCGTAACCCAGCGACACCTAAAACAGCCATTTAGGTGAAAGCTGCCCGTCGATAAGTGACCGTAGGTGCTCCTGAGTGACGCTGGGTTGGAAACCAAAGTGGAAGCATGATTCTGTCCGGAGCCGGCGCGCCAGAGCGCTCGATGTAGATGATCGCTTGCACTGCAGCACTGTCCCAGCGTCCGCAACGTTCAGCCTAGATTCGACTAGGGGTTGCGTTCGCTACCATCCGCAACTCACCCTCGCCGCCATTTCACGTACCCCCCCCCAACTAGACCTAAGCAGGGTCATGGACAGCGCACGAGTGGCGGCTAGCTGGACGCGGGTCTGTACAGGGGTCAATACTTGCGATGTGTGAGCGCCGCGGATAGCGTCCGGCACCCTGGTAGCCGCCGCGACGAACCGCGACGGTCGGATGTGGAGGGACGGAGCGGCACATGAGAAGAAGAACCTTCTGCGCTTCGGGGCTCACTGCCTTGGTCTCTGCGTCGCTTCCGTACGGTCGCGTGCTCGCAACCGCCGGCGACGATGTCGCGGTGATGGGTCTGGGCGGCGAACAGCGAGTCCTGAAATCCACAGACATAGACGACTTCCGCGCGAGTCTGCGCGGCCATCTTTTGATGCCGGGTGAGAATGGCTACGAGAGCGCCCGCAAGGTGTGGAACGGAGCCTTCGACCGCAAGCCCGCGCTCATTGCCCGCTGCGCCGGCGCGGGGGACGTCACACGCGCGGTTAGTTTCGCCCGTACCCACGAGCTGCTCACCGCGGTGCGGGGCGGAGGTCATAGCCTTTCGGGTCAGTCTGTCTGCGACGGCGGGCTCATGATCGATCTGTCGCCCATGGGTAGCATCCGGATCGACCCGGTAGCCTGTACGGCACGCGTCGAGCCAGGCGTTCTACTCGGGCAGTTCGACCGGGAAGCGCAAGCGTTCGGCCTCGCAACGACCGCCGGAACGGTCTCTGACACTGGCGCCGCGGGACTGACGCTCGGCGGGGGTTTCGGCCGCCTCGCTCGCAAGTATGGCCTTGCCTGCGACAATTTGACGGCTGTGGATCTCATCACGGCCGACGGCAAGTTCTTCAGAGTCGGTGCTAAGGACAACCCTGATCTCTTTTGGGGTCTGCGCGGCGGTGGCGGTAACTTCGGAATCGCGACGTCCTTTGAGTACCGACTTCATAGTGTCGGACCCACGGTGTTGGGCGGCAGGCTCATCTACCCGTTTGCGGGGGCGCGAGAGTTACTGCGCAGCTTCGCGGATTTCGACGCACACGCGCCCGATGAACTGTATGTCGATGTACTCATCCCAACAGGTCCGGACCACCAGCGAATCGTGGTATTTGATGTGTGCTATTGCGGTCCGCTCGCAGGCGCTGAGCGCGCCGTCGCCCCGCTACGTAACCTCGGCAAGCCGTTGCGCGATGGGCTCGGACCAGCGCTTTACGTCGAGCTGCAGCGCAGCGGGGATGCCGGCGCTCCTTACGGCCGCGGGTACTACATCAAGTCCGGTTACCTCCCCGGGGTCACGAGCGAGGCAATCGACGTCATGGTCGACTACCTCGAGGGCTCACCTCTTGATACGAGCGTGATAATGTTCGCCAACCTCGGCGGAGCCATCAGGGGTGTGAAGCCCGAGGCCACCGCCTACTGGCATCGCGCGGCGGCGCGTGACCTGGTGGTGATCGGATTCTGGAACGACCCCAGCGACGCTCAACGCTCGACGCAGTGGGTGCGCGGCATCTGGGCGAAATTCGAGCCGCTTACAAACGGATACTACGTAAACACCGACGTTGGCGACGATCCACAGCACCGGATCCGGGCGGCTTACGGTAACAACTATCCGCGCCTCGTTGCGCTCAAGAAGCGCTATGACCCCACCAATCTGTTCAGACTCAATGCCAACATCAAACCCGCGTGACCCGAACTTAAAAAAGAGAGCTGCGCGGAGCTTAAGGGTAAGGTCGAGCGAGCGACTGATCTGATGGTGGCCAGGGGCGGAATCGAACCACCGACACGCGGATTTTCAATCCGCTGCTCTACCAACTGAGCTACCTGGCCGCCGGAGACGGAAGGGCGCGTATTAGACCGGCCCGTGCACGGGCCGTCAAGCAATCGCACGGCTAACTCCTTGATTTCGTGAGTGCGCAGGCGTGGCGAAGGGGGGCGCCGGCGGCGAGACGGTGCGCTGCGTAAGTTCTCACTCACCCATGCGAGAGAGGCGCGCACCCGCCGGTGGACACGCTCTGCGCGCCCCGCCTGATGAATGTCGCGAATGCCTCGCAAACACAAGAATGCCCCCCTCGGTGCCGGCCAGTGAAAGGCCGCCACTGCAATTGGATTAGTCGAATCTTCCGGGAGGATCCCTTGCGCCACTCCTTATTACTGTCGGCCGCGGTCTCGATCATCGCCCTAGCCCTGAGCGCCTGCGCGCGTAACGAAGCGGCGGAGGCGCATGCCGCGCCCCCCGCGCCGCAAGTCACCGTCGCGTCCGCGATTTCGCGCAAGGTCACCGAGTCAGACGAGTTCACCGGCCGCTTCGAGGCGGTCGAGCGGGTCGAGATCCGGCCACGCGTCTCAGGCTACATCTCCTCCGTCAACTTCAAGGAAGGGAGTGAGGTCAAGAAGGGCGACGTGCTGTTCGTCATCGATCCACGCCCCTACCAGGCCGAGCGCGACAAGGCCGCCGCAGGCCTCGCCCAGGCCCGCTCGCAGCTGGCGCTCGCCAAGTCCGAGCACGAGCGCGCGGTCAAGCTCATTGCCCAACATGCACTCTCGCAGGAGGAGTACGACACGCGCACGGCGGGCAGCGAGCAGGCGCGTGCCAACGTCGAGGCCGCGCAGGCCGCCCTGAACGCAGCCGCCCTCAACCTCGAGTTCACCCGCGTCACCGCCCCGATCTCCGGGCGCATCAGCCGGGCGCTCGTCACGAGCGGCAACTTCGTCACCAATGGACAGACCCCGCTGACGACCCTGGTGTCGCTCGATCCCATCTACGTGAGCTTCGACGGCGACGAGCAGGAGTACCTCAAGTACGCGCATCGCGCGGCGGAGGCGGCCGATCACCAGGCGCGCAACCCGGTGCAGGTGGGGCTCGCCAACGAGGGCGGCTTCCCGCACGAGGGCGTCATGGTATTCGTCGACAACGCGCTCGATCCCACGACGGGCACCATCCGCAGTCGAGCGCTGCTCGATAACCATGACCGGCAGTTCACGCCGGGGCTGTTCGCCCGTATCCGCCTGCTCGGCAGCGCGCAGCACGACGCGGTGCTGGTAAACGACAGCGCCATCGGGACCGACCAGACCGTGCGTTACGTTCTCGTCGTCGGCAAGGACAACAAGGTCGAGTACCGCCCGGTGCAGCTGGGACCGGTCGTCGACGGCCTGCGTGTGGTGCAGTCGGGCCTGACGGCCGGCGAGACCATCGTGGTGAACGGCCTGCAGCGGGTGCGCCCCGGCGCCCAGGTGCAGACGCAGCGCATGGCCATGGGCGAGCGACGCCCGGGCGAGGACGCGGCTCTCTATGCCCGTAACGGTTCCAAGAAAGACGGCGAGGCCCGCCCGTGAAACTCTCCAACTTCTTCATCGAGCGGCCGATCTTCGCCGGGGTCATCTCGGCGTTCATCACCATCGCGGGACTGATCGCGCTCTTCAAGCTGCCGATCAGCGAGTACCCGGAAGTCGTGCCGCCATCGGTGGTGGTGCACGCCTCCTACCCCGGCGCCAACCCCAAGGTGATCGCCGACACGGTGGCGGCTCCCCTCGAGCAGGCCATCGTCGGGGTCGAGGACATGCTGTACATGTCCTCGACTTCCACCATGGACGGGTCACTGACCCTCACCGTGACCTTCAAGATCGGCGCCGACATCGATCGTGCCCAGGTGCAGGTGCAGAACCGCGTGGCCCAGGCCCTGCCGCGCCTGCCCGAGGAGGTGCGCAACCTCGGCGTCAACACGGTCAAGGCGTCCTCCAACCTCACCCTGGTCGTCAACCTGACTTCCCCCAACGGGCGCTACGACTCGCTCTACCTGCGCAACTACGCGGTCCTGAACATCAAGGACGTGCTGGCGCGCCTGCCTGGCATGGGCGACGTGCAGGTGTTCGGCGGTGGCGACTACTCGATGCGCGTGTGGCTCGATCCGCAGAAGCTCGCCGCCCGCAATCTCACCGCCGGTGACGTGGTGAGCGCCATCCGCGAGCAGAACGTGCAGGTGGCGGCCGGCCAGCTGGGGGCACCGCCCTCTCCCGACACCGAGTTCCAGATCGCGCTCAACGCCGCGGGGCGCCTCACCGACGAGCAGCAGTTCCGCGACGTCATCGTCAAGACCGGCGACGACGGCCAGATCGTGCGCCTGGGCGACATCGCACGCGTCGAGCTCGGCGCGCAGGCCTACGGCGTGCGCAGCCTGCTCGACAACAAGCCCTCACTCGCCATCCCGGTGTTCCAGTCGCCGGGGGCGAACGCGCTCGAGCTGTCCACGGCCGTGCGCAAGACCATGGAGGAGCTCAAGAAGAATTTCCCGGAGGGGATGGACTACGGGATCCTCTACGACCCGACGCAGTTCGTGCGCCAGTCGATCGAGGCGGTGCTGCACACCCTGCTGGAAGCCATCGCACTGGTGGTGCTGGTAGTCATCCTGTTCCTGCAGACCTGGCGCGCCTCGCTCATCCCCCTCATCGCCGTGCCCGTCTCCGTGATCGGCACCTTCGCGGTGCTGCTGGCCTTCGGCTTCTCCATCAACACGCTGTCGCTGTTCGGCCTGGTGCTCGCCATAGGCATCGTCGTCGACGATGCCATCGTGGTGGTCGAAAACGTCGAGCGCCACATCGCCGAAGGCCTGTCGCCACGCGAGGCCACCAAGGTGGCCATGAGCGAGGTCAGCCGCCCGATCATCGCCATCACGCTGGTGCTGGTCGCGGTGTTCGGCCCGGTGGCGTTCGTCAGCGGTCTGACCGGTGAGTTCTACCGCCAGTTCGCGCTCACGATCGCCATCTCGACGGTGATCTCGGCCTTCAACTCGCTGACCCTGTCGCCGGCGCTGGCCGCGGTGCTGCTCAAGCCCCACGGCGCGCAGCCGGATCTCCTGACGCGCGGCATGAACCGCGTGCTGGGGCGCTTCTTCCGGCGCTTCAACAGTGGCTTCACCCGCGGCGGCAACGGCTACGCACGCGCGCTCACCGTGACCATGCGCCACGGTGCCATTGCGCTCGGCATCTACGGCGGGCTCATCCTCCTCACCTGGCTCGGCTTCAACGCCGTGCCGGGCGGCTTCATCCCGGCGATGGACAAGCAGTACCTGGTGGCGGTGGCGCAGTTGCCGCCGGCCGCCTCGCTCGACCGCACCGAGGCAGTCACGCGTCGCATCGCCGAGATCGGCCTCAAGCAGCCGGGCGTGGCCCATGCGGTGGAGTTCGCCGGCATGTCGGTCAACGGCTTCACGCAGAGCTCGAGCGCCTCGCTGATCTTCTTCCCGCTCGACGACTTCCCGCAGCGCGGCTCGCGCGCGCTGTCGGGGCCCGCGATCGCCGCGGCCCTCAACCAGAAGATGGCCTCCATCCAGGACGCCTTCGTCATGGTGGTGACGCCGCCGCCGGTCATCGGCCTCGGCACGCTCGGCGGCTTCAAGCTGCAGGTCGAGGATCGCGCCGCGGCCGGCCCGGAAGCGCTGTTCGCGGCGCTGTCCGATGCGCTCGGCAAGGCCAATCAGAATCCGGCGCTGGGCGGGGCATTCAGTACTTACCAGATCAACGTGCCGCAGCTCGACGTCGACGTCGACCGCGTCAAGGCCAAGCGCGAGAACGTCAAGCTCTCGGACGTGTTCGAGACGCTGCAGGTGTACCTGGGCTCGCTGTACGTGAATGACTTCAACCGCTTCGGGCGCACCTACCAGGTCGTGGCGCAGGCGGACGCGCCGTTCCGCTCCCAGCTGGATGACGTCATGCCGCTCAAGACCCGCAACGCCAACGGCGACATGGTGCCGCTCGGCTCGGTACTGAAGGTGTCGCGCTCGTTCGGACCGGACGTGGTGCAGCGCTACAACGCCTACACGTCGGCCGACATCAATGGCGGGCCCGCGCCCGGCTACAGCTCCGGCCAGGCCCAGGCGGCGATGGCCAAGATCCTCGACCAGACGCTGCCGCGCGGCATGTCGTACGAGTGGACCGACCTCGCCTACCAGCAGCTGATCTCCGGCAACACCGGGCTCTTGGTGTTCCCGCTGTGCGTGCTGTTCGTGTTCCTGGTGCTGGCCGCGCAGTACGAGAGCCTGTCGCTGCCGCTCGCCATCATCCTCATCGTGCCGATGTGCCTGTTGCCGGCCATCACGGCGGTCAAGCTCGACCATGGCGACAACAACATCTTCATGCAGATCGGACTGCTGGTGCTGGTGGGCCTGGCGTGCAAGAACGCGATCCTGATCGTCGAGTTCGCCAAGCACCTGCAGGAGGATCGCGGGCGCGACGCGCGCTCCGCGGTGCTCGAGGCGGCACACCTGCGCCTGCGCCCGATCCTCATGACCTCGATGGCCTTCATCATGGGGGTCGTGCCCCTGATGCTGGCGACCGGCGCCGGCGCCGAGGTGCGCCATGCGCTCGGGGTCACGGTGTTCGCCGGCATGCTGGGCGTCACGCTCTTCGGCCTGCTGCTCACCCCGGTGTTCTACGTTCTGGTGCGCCGTGCGGCCGCGCGGCGCGCGCCGGCTGCCGGCGCGCTGCGGCTGCCCGCCGCGGAGGTTTCCCATGAGTGACAGTGACGTCAAACGCGGCGCGGCCATCGCCGGGCTGTGCGCCGTGATCGTGCTGCTGGCCGTCGCCGCCGCACTGGCGGGTTGCGCGGTGGGCCCCAACTACGTCAAGCCCGCCACGCCCGTGGCGGCCACGTTCGCCGGGGCCGGCGATGCCGCCTACGGCACGGACGAGGCGCAGGCGAAGTTCTGGACGCAGTTCGGCGACCCGACGCTCGACCAGTTGGTCGACGATGCTCTGCTCTCCAACCACGACCTGCGCATCGCGCTCGGTCACCTGGTCGAGGCACGGGCGCTGCGGCGCGAGGCGCAGTTTGACCTCGCGCCGACGGTCACCGCCGCCGGCGGCTACACCAAGGAGCGCTTCCCGCAGGTGGACAGCCCCACGGGCGCCCCGCTCAGCACGCGCTTCTACGACGCCGGCTTCGACGCGTCCTGGGAGCTCGACCTGTTCGGCCGCGTGCGCCGCAACGTCGAGGCGCAAAGCGCGGAGGTTCAGGGCGCCGCGGCCACGCTGCGCGACGCGCAGGTCTCAGTGAGCGCCGAGGTGGCGCGCACCTACTTCGAGCTGCGCGGCCAGCAGAGCGAGCTGTCGGTCGCACGCCGCAACGTCGATAACCAGAAGGAAACCCTCGCCCTCACCCAGGCGCGCCTCGACGCCGGCAGCGGCACCGAGCTGGACACCTCGCGCGCGCAGTCGCAGCTGTCGGCAACGCTCGCCACCATCGGCCCGCTCGAGGCCGGCATCGCCCGCTCCGTGCACCGCCTGAGCGTGCTCACCGGGCGCGACCCGAACGCGCTCGACGGGCTCCTGCAGGCCGCGCACGAGCTGCCCGAGCTGCCGCGCATGACCCAGGTGGGCGACCCGGCGGGGCTGCTGCGCCGCCGGCCCGACATCCGCATCGCCGAGCGCCAGCTGGCCGCCTCCACCGCGCTCGTCGGCGTGGCGATCGGCGACCTCTTTCCCAAGGTGACCTTCACCGGGAGCTTCAACTACACCGCCCCGGAAGTCGGGGGGCTGGGTGAGTCCTCGAGCCGCGGCTACGTGATCGGGCCTGCCATCTCGTGGGCCGCGTTCGATCTAGGGCGGGTGCGCGCACAGGTCGCCGGCAGCCGCGCCCGGGCCGACGTCGCGCTCGCCGGCTACGAGCAGAGCGTGCTCAAGGCGCTGGAGGAGACCGAGGATGCGCTCGTGACCCACGCGCGGACACGCTCGAGCCTCAAGGATGCGACCGATGCGGCGCAGGCGAGCGCCACCGCCGCCCGCATCGCCCGCACACGCTACGAGGGGGGCCTCGTCGACTTCCTCGACGTGCTCGATGCCGAGCGCACCGAGCTGGCCGCCGAGGATCGCCTGGCGCAGTCGCGCACCCAGGCGGCGACCAGCCTGGTGGCGGTGTACAAGGCCCTGGGCGGAGGCTGGCAGGACGCCCCACTGCCGCGCTATGTGCGCGCGACCGGGAGCTAAGTCCTTGATTCGCAGCCTCACAAAAGGAGCCCGGCGGCGCCCGGCGGACCCCCAGGAGGTGCCCCCGCCGCTCCCCCTTAAGGTAGAGACGCCGGGTCGGAACGGGAGATCACGGGCAGGGCGCGGTAGACTTTCCGGATTACCCGCTGCCGAGCGAGTGCTGCCCTTAATGAATGCCACCGTCGCACTGCTGGAACCCCAAGCCCTCCCGGTCACGGAAGCCCTCCCTGCGCCCGAGGACTTCGCCGCCACGGAGGAACTGACGCGCATCAACGAGTCGCTGCGTCGCCGCGAGCAGCTGCTCATGGCCTCGGCCAAGGCGAGTCGCCTGCTGCTGGAGGCGTCCGACGTGCGGGCCGCCATCCCCGGGGTGCTGGGGCTGATCGGCGAGGCGGCGCACGTCGACCGGGTCAATATCATGGAGACGCGCACCGGCCCGAACGGCGAGCCACTGCTGGTGGTGGTGAGCGAGTGGACCGGCGAAGGGGTCACACCGCACCTCGGCGATGCCGCGGTGTGCTCGTGCGATGAACGCCATTTCTCAGCCGTGTGCGCCGAGCTGCGCGCCGGGCGCAGCGTCTGCTTCAGCAAAACCGAGGTGGGCCACACCTCCTGGGCGATCGAGGGCGTGGGCACGCGCACCAAGGCCATCGTGCCGATCTTCGTCGCCGGTGAGTTCATGGGCGTGGTCGGCTTCGACAACACCCGCCAGCACCGTGCCATCGACACGGCCGAGCTGGCCGCGCTCGAGACCGCCGCCGGCGTGATCGGCGCGGCGCTGCACCGCGAGCGGCTGGTCGACGACGTGCGCCGCGAGCGCCAGCAGGCCGCCGAGCAGCGCGTCGCCGAGCTCGCCAAGGCCAACGCGGTGATCCGCAGCAACCTCGAGCGGCTCGCCGGCGAGACGGACCTGCACAGCTTCATGGGTCACATGCTGCTGGAAGCCACGCGCCGGTTCGATGCAACCTCGGGGGCCGTGATCGTGCTCAAGGACTCGCTGCAGCAGTGGCGCATCGTCGCGCACGCGCGCGACGATCAGCTCGCCGAGCCGCCCTACGCCATCAGCGTGCCGGTCGCCGGCTCACCCTTTACGGCTCGCTACGGCGAGTTGCGCGAGCCGCTGTACGTGGACGTCAGCACCCAGGACAGCGAGGTGTGGCCGGGTACGCTGGCCTTTCACCGCCGCAGCGGCGTCGTGGGCGTGGTGCTCTACCCGCTGGTGTTCGGCGCGCGCAGCGTGGGCTTCCTGGTCCTGAGCTTCCGGCGGGAGGCCGCGGACGTGCAGCGCAGCGAGCTGCTGGTGGCGCTCGCCCAGCAGGCGACGCTGGCCGTGCAGCTGACGCGCCTCGCCTATTCGGCCAAGGAGGCGGCGGTGCTCACGGAGCGCACCCGCATGGGCCAGGAAATCCACGACGGGCTGGCGCAGGCCTTCACCGGCATCCTGCTGCAGCTCGGCGCGGTGGAGGAGTTCCCGTCCTGCAAGAAGCGCGGCTCGGAGCTGGCACTCACCCTGTCGCGGGTGCGCGAGCTGGCGCGCGACGGCCTCGCCGAGGCACGCCGCTCGGTGATGGCGCTGCGCCTCGACCAGACGCGCCGCGCGGGACTTGAGCTGGCGCTGCGCCAGCTGGCCGACCGCTCCACGGTGCCCGGCGGCGTCACCTGCACCTTCGAGGGCGAAGGCATCAGCACCGGGCTGCGCCCCGAGCACGAGCACGAGCTGCTGCGCATCTGCCAGGAGGCGGTCAGCAACGCGGTGCGCCACGCCCGGCCGCACACCGTGCGCATCACCATGACGGACGAGTCGGCGCACTGGGTGCTGTCCGTGGCCGACGACGGCGTCGGCATGGAGCAGAGCCCGGAGCAGTTGGCTCGGCAAGGCTTCGGGCTCTCCAGCATGCGCCAGCGCGCCGGCGCCATCGGCGGCGAATGGCGCATCGAGAGCAACCCCGGCCGGGGCACGCGCATCAGCGTGCGGCTGCTGAAGCGGGCTGCCTAGTGGCTGCCGTCGTGAAGCCGCACATCCGCGTCGTGCTCGCCGATGATCACCCGGTGGTGCGCGACGGACTGGCGGCCATGGTCAACCAGCAGCCCGACATGGAGGTGGTGGCCGAGGCCGGCGACGGCGACGAGGCCATCGCGCTCTACGAGCAGCATCGCCCCGACGTCATGGTGCTCGACCTGCGCATGCCCAAGCGCGACGGCGTGGCCGTGGTGCAGCGCGTGCTGGAGATCAATCCCAAGGCCTGCATTCTCGTCATGACCACCTACGACGGCGACGAGGACATCTTCCAGTGCCTGTCGCAGGGCGCCAAGGGCTACCTGCTGAAGGATGCGCCGCGCCAGGAGATCCTGTCCGCCATCCGCGCCGTCAGCGAGGACCGGCCCTATACCTCATCAGGGGTCGCGGCCAAGGCGCTGCAGCGCATGGCCAAGCCGAGCCTGACGCAGCGCGAGCTCGACGTGCTGCAACTGGTCGCCCAGGGACGCAGCAACAAGGACATCGCGCGGCGGCTGTCGATCACCGAGGGCACTGCCAAGACGCACGTCAAGGCGATCCTCACCAAGCTCGATGCCATCAGCCGCACCGAAGCGGTGGCCGTGGCACACAAGCGCGGCCTGATACACCTGTAGGGGCAAAGGCCCCGCCGGGGTCACTTGGGCGGCTGATAGCCCTGCGGCGCGGCCGAGCCCGCCCCGAAGAAGAACTTCTCCATCTCGCCTTCCAGGAACTTGCGCGCCTTGGGTTCGATGGGCGTGAGGCGGTACTCGTTGATCAGCATGGTCTGCTGCTGCAGCCAGCGCGCCCAGGCTTCCTTCGAGACATTGTCGAAGATGCGCTTGCCGAGCTCGCCCGGGTAGGGCACGCGCTCGAGGCCCGGCGCCTCGCGCTTCAGCACCACACACTGCACCACGTGCGCCACTAGACCACCCCGAACAGCGATTCGGCCGCGAGGCCCTGCAGCAGCGATGCGACCGGCGCCGGCAGACCGATACGCGCCGGCGCACGGATGTTATACCAGAGGCTCCCGCCCTCCTCCACGGCGGCGGGCTGCGCGCAGCGCACCAGCAGCGGCGTGATCGACAGATCGAAGTGCGTGAACGCGTGCTCGATCTCGCTCAGGCGCTCGGGCGCGGCGGCGCAGCTGCCCAGGCTGTTGCGCACGAAGGCGCGTGCCGCGGTGGCGCTCGCGAACTCCGGCAGGCACCACAGCCCGCCCCACACGCCGCTGTCCGGGCGGCGCTCGAGCAGCACCTCGCCGGCGCGGTTGAGGGCCACCACCATGAAGGCGCGCCGCGCGCCGCGCGCGCCCCGCCGGCGCGGCGCCGGCAGCTCGTGCTGCCGCCCGCTGCGCCGCGCGCTGCAGCCGCTCGCGAGCGGGCAGACCAGGCACAACGGCTTGCGCCGCACGCACACGGTGGCGCCGAGGTCCATGATCGCCTGCGTGTAGCGGGCGACGTCGGTGGCGGGCGTGCTGCGTTCGGACAGCTCCCACAGGCGCCGGGTGCCGGCGCGATCGTCCGGCGCGCCCGCGACGCCGAAATAGCGCGCCAGCACGCGCCGCACGTTGCCGTCGAGGATGGGGAAACGCTGGTCGCGGGCCAGCGCCAGGATGGCCCCGGCGGTCGAGCGGCCGATGCCCGGCAGCTGCGCCACGGCCTCGAACGTCAGCGGGAACTCGCCGCCGTGCTGCGCGCAGATGACGCCGGCGGCGCGGTGCAGGTTGCGGGCGCGCGCGTAGTAGCCGAGCCCGGACCACAGGTGCAGCACCTCGTCGACCGGCGCTGCGGCCAGCGCGCGCACCTCGGGGAAGCGCGCCATGAAGCGCTCGTAGTAGGGGATGACGGTCGCGACCTGGGTCTGCTGCAGCATGATCTCGGAGACCCAGACGCGGTACGGCGTCCGCTGCAGCTGCCAGGGAAGGTCATGACGCCCGGCGCGCTCGTGCCAGTCGAGCAGCGCGGGTGCGATCGGGGATGAGGCGCGCACCCGCGCATTCTATTACTGCTCAGTCACGGTCGCAGAGCGACACGTCCCCGCTCATGGTCTTGATGCGCACGCGGCCGGCGCCGTCGCCGCGCGTGCCGGTGAGCTTCGAGCCCGGCCCGTACTCGCTCTCCTTCTGCGCCTTGGCGCCGAAGCAGTTGCCGATGTCGCCCGAGAAGCTGGTGACCTCGTAGGCGAAGCCGCCGGCGGCGCTGGCGCGCACGGTGAGGTCGCCGCTCACCGAGGAGGCCTCGAAGGTGGCATCGCGCGCCAGCTTGCCCTCGAAGCGCATGTCGCCGGAGGTGGTGCGGGCACGCACCGAGCTGGCCGAGTCGAGCGAGACGACCAGCGAGCCGCTCACCGTGTTGGTCTCGAGCTCGCCGGCACCGTGCTCGAGGTGCACGTCGCCGCTCACGCTGGTGACGCGCAGGCGCGCCGGCTGGCCGTGGCCCTTGAGCTTGACGTCGCCGCTGACGGTCTTGAGCTCGAGGTCGGAGCCGAACAGCTCGGAGCTCACATCCCCGCTCACTGCGTTCAGGTGCTGCACCCCCAGCACGCCCGCGGCGCTCACATCAGCGCTCACCGTCGACACGTCCAGCTCGCTGTTCTTGGGGATCCTGACGTGCAGCAGGGCATCGCCGTGGTGGCTGCCGTGCTGCGGCAGCACGACCTTGATGATCGTGTGATCGCCTTCGCTCGTGACGTCGACACGCTCGACGTCAGCGCCAAGCTCGGCCTGCACGCTGACCTCCTGGCGGTCCCAGCCGGTCACCTCGATCGAGCCGGAGACGTTGGAGATGTCCACCACGCCCTTGGGCTGCGCGGTGACCGTGCGCTCGAAGGTCTTGTCCTCGGTGGTCGCGGCGGCGGCGGCACTCGCCAGCAGCAGGATCACGGTGGCCGACACCCGGGAAGCGGTACGCATGTTCAGATCCCCCTGCCAGAGCTACTGGCTTCGGGCACGTCCGTGAGGACGCGCATTTCATCCTGGTAAGTGTTGACGAGCAGCTCCTGCAGCAGCGCATTGCTCGGATCCTTGCCGAGCGCCTGCTCGAGGTCCTGCTTGGCCTTCTCGATGGCCGCGAGGCTCCCCATCACCTTCTCGCGCGAAAGGGGCGGCAGGGCAGCGAGTCGCGCCTGCAGCGAGCGCAGCAGCGCTGCGCGCTGGCGTTCGTAGCGCGGATCGCTGACGTAGGCAGCATCGAGCGCGCTCGGGCGGTTCAGCCACGGCGCGGTGCCCGGGCCGTTGTCGTGCTGCGCCGTGGGAGCGGCCGGTGCTGCGACCGGCAGCAGCGCGCGGCCGATCCACACACCCACCGCGACGCTCGCCACCATGGCGGCGGCCGCAAGCCAGCGCAGCGGCACGCCGCGGCGCGGCGTGACAGTGCGCGACGTGTCGGCCGCTCCGTCGCGGCGTGCCTCCTGCAGCCGCGCCTCGATCTGCGGCCACAGGTCGCGTCCGGGCTCGAGCGACTGGGGCAGCTCGGCGAGCGAGCTCACCCGGCGCCGGGCCGATTCGTCCGTAGTCATGTCAGTTGACCTCCACACCGAGTCGCTCGCGCAGCAGTGCCCGCGCGCGGTGCAACTGGGCCTTGCACGTGCCTTCGGCGATGCCGAGCATCGCGGCCGCCTCGCCGTGCGAATAACCGTAGAGTGCGTGCAGCACCAGGGCATCGCGCGCGCCGTCCGGCAGCCCCGCGATCGCCGTCTCGATCTCCTCGACCTCGACGGGCGTCTCGAGCAGCCACTCGCCGCTGACGGCTTCGCCGTCGTCGTCCGCGGGCGCCTCGACCGGGGTGGCCTTGCGCCGCTTGGCGAGGCTGACGTTCACCGCGATGCGGTGCAGCCAGGTCGACAGCGAGCTGCGCACCTCGAATTTCGGCAATGCCCGCCAGGCGTTGATAAAAGTGTCCTGCACACAATCCTCTGCAAGTTGCGCATCGCGCGTCATGCGCAGGCACAGGCCGTACACCCGTCCTGCATGCTCGCGGTAGAGCCGTTCGAACGCGCGTGCGTCCCCGCCGCGGGCGCGCTGTACCAGCGCCCCCTCCCAATCCACCCGCGTATCCTCGGCCTGCGCGTGTCCCATCTGTACCTTTAGAGGCCCCGTTCCCGTCCCTCGTTTAAGCCGCGTCGCCCGCCGGCAACACTTTTTGCCGGAACCCGCACCCGGTGCCGGCACTCCTTACATAGGTAGGCGAACGTAAAGGGAAGGAGAGGACTGTGGGACCCTATAACAAGCTGCGCGGCCTGTGGCGGCCCCCCGCCGACGCGCTCGAAGCCATCTCGTCGATCCTGTCGGAACACTGGCGCGCTGCGGCAAAAATGCGCCCGGCACGGCTGTTCTGGCCCTCCCCGGCACGCTGGCTGCGGGCCGAGCCTCTGCCGGCGCCGGTTGCGGTTCCGGTTACCACTTCACCACCGGCGGCAGGCTCATCAGGTACGCCTCGGGATCCGCATCGGTACTGAAGCCGAAGCGGGTACCCCGGTCGTACACCAGGTTGAACTCCACGTAGCGCCCGCGCTTGTAGAGCAGCTTGTCGCGCGCGTCTGCATCGAAGGGCGTGTCCTTGCGGCGCGCGACGATGCGCGGATAGACCTGTAGCAGCGCCTCGCCTACCGAGCGCACGAAGCCGAAGTCCGCGGCCTGATCCTTCCCGGCGAGATCATCGAAGAAGATACCCCCGACCCCGCGCGGCTCCTGCCGGTGCGGCAGGTAGAAGTAGCGGTCGCACCACGCCTTGAACTGCGCATACGAATCCGCGCGATAACCCTCGCACGCGGCGCGCAGCGCCCCGTGGAAGGCCGCGGTGTCCTCCTCGAACGGGAACGCGGGCGTCAGGTCCACCCCGCCGCCGAACCAGGCACGGCTGGTAGACAGGTAGCGCAGGTTCATGTGCATCGCCGGGACGTACGGGTTGGCCATGTGCGCCACCAGCGAGATGCCGGCGGCGACGAAGCGGCCGTCGGAGGCCTCCGCTCCCGCCACCTGGCCGCGCGCCTCGCTCGCGAGCACGCCCCAGACGTGACTGACGTTCACGCCGACCTTCTCGAACACCGCGCCGCGCATCAGCCGCGACTCGCCCCCGCCCTGCAGGCGGTGGCCGGCGGGCTTGTTCCACGGGCGCGCCGCGAAGCGCGCGGCCGGCTCGAAGGCTTCGAACGCCGTGCACAGCCGGCCCTGCAGGTCGCGGAAGTACGCGACCGCGGTGTCCGCAAAGGCGTCAGCGCCGCTCATGCACATAGTCGACCAGGCGCGCCACCGCGTCCGGGTCGGTGTCGGGCCAGATGCCGTGGCCGAGATTGAAAATGTGGCCGGGCGCCTCGCCCGCCTCCTCGAGCACCGCATCCACGTGGCGCTTGAGCTCGGCCGGCGGGGCGAACAGCGCCGCCGGGTCGAGGTTGCCCTGCACCGCCTTGCCCGGCCCCAGCATGCGGCGCACCTCGGAGAGCCCGCAGCGCCAGTCGACGCCGACGACGTCCACGTCCAGGCCGGCCACGGCCGGCATGAGCGCTGCGCCCTGATTCGCGTAATAGATGAGCGGCACCCCGAGCGGGCGCAGCGCCGCGAAGGTGCGCGCCACCGCCGGCAGCGCGAAGCGAGTGAACTCGCGCGGTGCCAGCAGCCCCGCCCACGACTCGAACAGCATGAGCGCCTGGGCACCGGCGCGCGCCTGCGCCGCGAGGTACTGTCCCATGGCCTCGGCGAGCCGCCCGAGCAGCCGCTCGGCGGTGTGCGGCTGCGCGTACAGCAGGGTGCGCGCCGGGCCGAACTCCTTGGAGGGCTTGCCGCACACGAGGTAGCACAGGAGCGTGAACGGCGCGCCGGCGAAACCGATGAGCGGGGCGCCGCGCGGCACGCCGGCACGCACCAGGCGGATGGTGTCGAGCACGAAGGGCACGTCGCGCTCGGGCACCAGCGCCGGCAGCGCGTCCACCTGGGCGTCGGTGCGGATGGGCTCGCGCACGTGCGGGCCCGGCGCGAAGTCGAGCGCCACGCCCATGCCCTGCAGGGGGGTCATGATGTCGCTGAAGAGGATGGCGGCATCGAGCTCGAAGCGCCGCAGCGGCTGCAGGGTCACCTCGGCGGCCAGCTCGGGGGTGCGCGTGAGCGTCTCGAAGTCGACCTTGGCGCGCACGGCGCGGTACTCCGGCAGGTAACGCCCGGCCTGGCGCATCACCCATACCGGCCGGTGCGGCACCGGCTGCCGCCGGCAGGCGGCGAGGAAGGCGCCCGCCGTCACGCCCTGAGCCACCGCGCCACTTCCGGCGCGAAGTAGGTGATGACCAGATCAGCGCCGGCGCGGCGGATGCCGGTGAGGGTCTCGAGCACCGCAGCGCGCTCGTCGATCCACCCCCTGGCCGCCGCGGCCTTGATCAGGCTGTATTCGCCGGACACCTGGTAGGCCACCACCGGCACGCGCACCGCATCGCGCACCTGGCGGATGACGTCGAGATAGGGGCCGGCGGGCTTCACCATCACGAGGTCGGCGCCCTCCTCCACATCGAGCAGCACCTCGCGCAGCGCCTCGCGCGAGTTGGCGGGGTCCATCTGGTAGGAGCGGCGGTCGCCGAAGGCCGGCGCCGACTCGGCCGCCTCGCGGAACGGCCCGTAGAAGCAGGACGCGTACTTGGCGGCGTAGGCCACGATCGGCGTGGCGGCGAGCCCGGCGCCGTCGAGCCGGGCGCGGATCGCACCCACGCGCCCGTCCATCATGTCGCTCGGCGCGACGGCATCGGCGCCGGCGCGCGCGTAGTTGAGGGCAACGTCGGCAAGGGTCGCGACCGAGGGGTCGTTGTCGATGGCGCCCGCTGCGGTGACGTGGCCGCAGTGGCCGTGGTCGGTGGCGCCGCACAGGCACACGTCCGCCCACACCAGCAGCTGCGGGCAGGCCTCCTTGATGGCGGCGATGGCCTGCGCCGCGAGCCCTTGCGGGTCCAGGGCAGCGCTCGCCTGCGCGTCCTTGTGCTCGGGCGCGGCGAACAGCAGTACCGCCGGCACGCCGGCTGCGGCCGCCGCCTGCGCTTCCTTCACCGCCTCGTCGACCGAGAGCTGGCTGATGCCGGGCATGCTCTCCACCGCGTGGCGCACGGCGCGTCCCGGCACCACGAACAGCGGGTAGATGAGTGCGTCGGGGGCGAGGCGCGTCTCGCGCACCATGCGACGCCAGGGGTCCGACTGGCGCGTGCGTCGCGGTCTGTGGCTGGGGAGTGCCATGTCTTAGTGTCTCGTCTGCAGTAGTCGATGGGTGGTGAGCGCGAGCGAGCGCAGCGTCGTGTCCTCGGCCACCACGGCGGCGCGGCCGCGGGCGGTGATCTCCCGCGCGGTGGTCTGGCCGATGGTGACCGCGATCGCATCCGTCAGCAGGCGGTCGAAATCCGCCCCCCCGAGCGCGTGCTCGAGCTCGGTGACCGCGGACGGGCTGGCGAAGGTCACCGCCCCGACGCCGGCGTTGCGGATCCACTCGCGGCAGGCGGCGACGTCCAGACCCGCACCCTCGGTACGGTACGCGTCCACCTGCGTGACCTCGGCGCCGAGCTGCGTCAGCCCGGCGGCGATGGTCGGCAGCGCGCGCGAGCTGGCCGGGAACAGGATCTTCACGCCGCGGTCGCGCGGCCACCACTGGGCGGCGAAGGCGCCGATCAGCGCCGCGGCGCTCGCTTCGTGCGGCACCAGGTCCACCGGCCAGCCGCGCTGGCGCAGCACCTGTGCGGTCGCCTGCCCGACGGCGGCGATGCGCACACCGGCAGGCGGGGTCGGCAGCCGCTCGAGCACCGCCGCCACGGCGTGACGGCTGGCAAAGACGATCCAGCCGAACGCGCCGATGTGCGCGAGCGCCTCGCCGAGGCGCTCGGAGCGCACCGTGTTCACCTGCACCGCGGGCCAGAGCAGCACGGAAAGCCCGAGGCTCTTCAGCTCGCGGCTCAGCGGGCCGTCGGGGCCTTCCGCGCGCGTGACCACCACGGGCTTGACCACGGTTTCGCTCACGGCGCCTCCACCGCGTGCGCGGCGCGCTCCTGGGAGATGAGCGCGGCGGCGCCGCGTGCGAGCAGCTCCTCGGCGACGCGCACGCCGAGCGCCGCGGCCTCCGCAGCCGTCGCGGGCGCCTCGGCGCTGGCCGTCAGCGCGCGCCCGCCGTCGAGCGCGCACACCGTGGCATCGAGGCGCAGCCGCCCGTCCTGCACGCGGGCGAGTGCGCCGAGCGGCACCTGGCAGCCGCCCTCGATGCGCCGCAGCAGCGCGCGCTCCGCGGTCGCAGCCAGGCGCGCCTCGGGGTCATCGAGAGCGGCGAGCCACCCGAGGGTCGTCGCATCGTCGGCACGCGCGCACACGCCGATCACGCCCTGCGACACCGCCGGCGGGAAATCCCGCGGCGGCAGGTACTCGGTGATGTGGCCGTCGAGTCCCAGGCGCGCCAGTCCCGCGGCCGCGAGCACGATGGCGTCGTACTCGCCGCGCTGCAGGCGCTCGAGGCGCGTCGGCACGTTGCCGCGCAGCTCGGTCAGCACCGCGTCGGGCCGCAGCCGCGCAAGAAATGCCCGGCGACGCAGGCTCGAGGTGCCGATGCGCGCGCCGCGCGGCAGTGCGGCGAGCGGCCGGCCGTCGCGGCTGACGAGCGCATCGCGCGGGTCGGCGCGCGCGAGCGTCGCGGCGAGGGTCAGGCCGGGCTCGACCTGGGTGGCGAGGTCCTTGAGGCTGTGCACGGCGACGTCGACGCGGCGCTCGAGGAGCGCCTGGTCGATCTCGCGGGTGAAGAAGGCGCGACCCCCGACCTGCCACAGGGGCACACTCCCCTGGACGTCGCCGGAAGTTCTGATGTGCACCACCTCGACTGCCGGGGCACCGGGCTGGGCCCGCAGCAGGCCCTCGACATGGTGCGCCTGCCACAGCGCCAGCTTCGAGGCGCGGGTGCCGATTCGCAGGCGCTCGCTCACGGCTCGCCCTCGGACAGGAAGCGATAGCCGACGCCCCACACGGTGAGGAAGTGGCGCGGCGCCGCCGGGTCCTTCTCGAAGCGCTTGCGCAGCCGCAGGATGAAGTTGTCGACGGTGCGGGTCGAGGGGAACACGTCGTAGCCCCAGACGCGCTCGAGCAGATCCTCGCGCGAGACGATTTCGCCCGCGTGCTCGGCCAGCACCTTGAGAATCATGGCCTCCTTCTCCGTGAGCTCCTGGGCCTCGCCGTTCCAGGCGCGCGCGCGGAAGGCGCGGAAGTCCACCTCGTTGCCGCCGAAGCGCAGCACCGCGGTGGCCGCGGTGCTGGAGGCGCTGCGGTACCACTCCCAGCGCCTGAGGATGGCCCGCACCCGCAGCAGGAATTCCTGCAGGTGGACGGGCTTGGCGAGATAGTCATCGCCGCCCGACTCGAGGCCGCGCACGCGATCGGCCGGATCGCCGCGCGCGGTCAGGAACAGCACCGGGGTGTTGTTGCCCTGGGTGCGCAGCGTGCGGCACACGCCAAAACCGTCGATCCCGGGCAGCATCACGTCCAGCACGATCAGCCCGCAGCTGTTTGCGCCGAGCCAGGCGAGCGCCTGCTCGCCGTCGGCGGCGCTCGCCACCTCGTAGCCCTCCGCGCGCAGGTTCTCGCTCACGCCGGCAGCCAGGTGCGGATCGTCCTCCACCACCAGCACGCGCACGTTCGCCACGCTCACGGCTGCGGCTCCCGCGCCGCCGCCGGCCAGGTGAGCACGAAGTTCGCGCCCTTGCCGACGCCGTCGCTCGAGGCGCGCACCCGGCCACGCGCGAGCTCCATCAGCCGTCGCACGATGAACAGACCGAGCCCGGTACCGTAGTGTCCGCCGGTGGGGTGCAGGCGCGTGAAGCGCTCGAACAGGCGCGCCCCGTCGGCGGGCGGGAAGCCGACGCCGCTGTCCTTCACCGACAGCTCCACCTCGCCGCTGGCGGCGTGCGCGGTGAGCTCGATGCGGCCGCCGCCGGCGCTCTGCACCGCGGTGACGGCGTTCTCGAGGATGTTGCGCACCACCAGATCGAGCGCCAGCGGGTCACTGGCGACGTACAGGCCGGGCTCGATGGCCGAGGAGATCGTCACCTGCTCCTGGCGGGCGCGCTCCTCGAGCTGCGCCACCACGCGCGCCACGCAGCCCCGGAGCTCGAGCGGCTCGGCCTTGAATTCCACGCGGCCGCGCTCCAGGCGCGCACTCTCGAGGATCTGCGTGACCATCAGCTCCATGCGCGCCAGGTCCGCCAGCATGCGGTCGATGAGGGTGCGCGCCGCCTGCGGCGCCGGGGCGCGCAGCGCCAGGGTCTCGAGCGAGAGCTGCAGGCTGGCGAGCGGTGTCTTGAACTGGTGCGAGACGAGCGCCAGGAAGTTGTCCTGCTCCTCGAGCACGCGCGCCTCGGCGCGCAGTGCGCGCGCGATGACCGCGATGCACAGCCCGAGCGCGAACAGGAAGAAACCACCCTCCCAGGCGTACTGGCGGTCGCGGTGGCGCGCCTCGGTGAGGAGCGCCTGCTCGCGCTGCGGATCGAGCGCGGCGCGGCCGTCGCTCACGCGCATGTCGGGCAGCAGCTGCTGCACGCGCGCCGGGGCGGTGCCGGCCTCGAGCAGCGCCTGCGCGGCCGCCTGCTGCGCGGCATAGGCGTGGCGCATCTCCCGCACCTTGTCGGCGGTCTGGCTGTGCTGGTCGAGCAGCCACCAGCCGACCTGCACGGCGGACACGACCACCATGGCGAGCGCGGTGAGCTGGAAGACGCGCGGGGTTTTCATGCCACGGCGGCCAGCGATTCGCGCAGTGCCTGGGCGAAGCGCGACAGGTCGGCGCTCGAATGCGCGAGCGACAGGAAGCAGGCCTCGTAGCCCGAGGGCGGCAGGTACACGCCGCGGTCGAGCATGGCGTGGAACAGCGCGGCGAAGCGTGCGGCGGCGCGCTCGCTCAGGG
>JANWKR010000021.1 GCA_025451275.1 Steroidobacteraceae bacterium | reverse complement strand
CTTGGCCTCGCCCATGGGATTGAGGGCGGCCTCGTAGCCGCCGTAGGCGAACAGCAGGAGCAGCATGGCCTTCAGCCAGCTGTCGAGGCCGGCTGCGACCGGCGCCACGGGCACCTGCGGGTGTGTATCCAGCCACACCACCCCCGCCACGCACACCACCGCGAGCACGGCGAGCTTGGCGATGACCGAGACGTTGCTGACGCGCGCGCCGGAACCGGCGCCGCGGTAATTGGCAGCGGTCAGCGTGCCCAGAAATCCCACGATCACGAGCAAGCGCGGCAACGGGCGGGTGGCCGCCGGCCAGAACTCGGCCAGGTACGCCACCAGCAGGTTCAGCGCCGCGGCGCACGCGGTCAGGCGCGACAGCAGCGACATCCAGCCGACCTGCAGGCCGATGAGCCGTCCGAAGGCGTGGCGCAGGTACAGGTAGGTACCGCCGGTCTCCTCGAACTGCGACGCCACCTCGGCATAACAGGCGATGATCACCGTCATCGCGGCGCCGGCCAGCAGTACTGCCCGCGGACTCGCACCGCCCAGCAGTCCTGCCACCACCGACGGCAGCCCGAACACGCCGCTGCCGAGGATGCTGTTGATCGCCAGTGCTACCATGCTCCAGCGGCCGAGCGCACGGACGAGTTGCGGGTGCGCGCCGCGCCGGGGCTGGGTTGTCACCGCGCCCTTGTATCACAAGCCGTCGGGACACGCGGGCGTGATCGGTGCGCCGCGCCGCCGCGCCGTACACAAGGAGTTTGGAGTGCGCTATTCGTATGCCACGCATCTGGAATGCAGCCTGACCGGCGAGCGCTACGACATCACGCGGCTGCAGGGTCTGTCGGCCGCCAAGAAGCCGCTGCTGGCGCGCTATGACCTCGAGGCGTTGCGGCGCGAGCTGCCGCGCGAGGCGATCGAGGCACGTGCGGCCGGTCTGTGGCGCTGGCACGAGCTGCTGCCGGTGCCCGCGAGCGAGCACATCGTGAGCCTCGGCGAGGTCGAGACGCCACTCATCCCGCTGCCGCACAGCGCCCGCCCGCGTGGCTTCCGGCCCGCCATCGTCAAGGACGAGGGCCGCCTGCCGACCGGCTCATTCAAGGCGCGCGGGCTGTGTCTGGCGGTGTCGATGGCACACCTGCACGGTGTGCGCCGCGTCGCCATCCCCACCAACGGCAATGCCGGCGCCGCCATGGCCGCTTATGCCGCCCAGGCGGACATGGAGGCGGTGTGCTTCTGCCCCGACGACACCCCCGAGGTCAACCTGAGCGAGATCGCGCTCCAGGGCGCGGCGGTCTATCGCGTCAACGGCCTCATCAATGACTGTGCACGGCTGGTCGAAGCGGGCAAGGCGCAGTACGGCTGGTTCGACGTCTCGACGCTCAAGGAGCCCTACCGCATCGAGGGCAAGAAGACCATGGGGCTGGAGCTGGCCATCCAGGGGAAGTGGCGCCTGCCGGACGTGGTGTTCTACCCGACCGGCGGCGGCACCGGCCTGATCGGTATGTGGAAGGCGTGGCAGGAGCTCGTGGCGCTCGGCTGGATCGCGCCACCGCTGCCGCGGCTGGTCGCCGTGCAGTCGACCGGCTGCGCCCCGATCGTGCGCGCCTTCGATGCCGGCGCCAGCGCCGCGACGCCTTGGCCGAACGCGCACACCATTGCCTCCGGCATCCGCGTCCCCGCCGCGCTCGGGGATTTCCTGATCCTCAGGGCGCTGCGCGACAGCGGCGGCTTCGCGCTCGCGGTCACGGACGAGGCCATCGAGCGCGCCCGCACCGAAGTCGGCACCCGTGACGGCCTGCTGCTGAGCCCGGAGGGCGCGGCGACCTATGCCGCCTATCAGGAGGCGGCCGCATCCGGGCGCATCGGCGCGGACGACGAGGTCGTACTGTTCAACTGCGCGAGCGGTCTCAAGTACCCGATGCCCGCCGTGAGCGCGCGGCTGGACGTGAACAAGCCGCTCCCTGACGACGTGCTGTCAGGTAGCGTTCGCAGTCGGCCAGGCTCGGGCAGCGGCACCTGAAGCTGGTCTCGAGCAGCGACTTCATGCGCCGGGCGCGCTCCATGAGCGCGTTCACTTCCTCGAGCTTGCGCGCCGCCAGCGCCCGCCAGCGCGCCGCCGGGGGCGTGTCGGCGGCGAATCCCGAGAGGAAGGTGCGCGTCTCGCCGACGGTGAAGCCGGCCGCGAGCGCCAGCCGGATGAGCTCGATGCGGCCGAAGATCTCCGCGCCGTAGCGCCGCTGCCGGGAACGCCGCGGCGGCGCCGGCAGCAGGCCGGCTCGCTCGTAATAGCGCAGCGCCGAGGGCCGCAGGCCGCTGGCACGCGCCACCTCCCCGATCGACAACTCGTGTTGCACGTCGCCTGCCCTCCACCCCTTGACTTAAAGCGCACTTTAACTCGTAGAGTCGGACGCGGCGACCTAATTAAAGGAGACCCGCCATGCGCACCGACCCCACCCCCGCGGCACGCCTCACCGCCTGCTGCCTGCTGCTGCTCACGAGCGCCGCGGCCGCGGACCCGCGGCCGAACACCGTGACATCCCCGATTGCCGCGGCCCTTGCCGATCCGGACCGTCCGCCCGAGCAGACGGCGGCGGACGCCGCGCGCCATCCCGGCGCCCTGCTCGCCTTTGCCGGCGTGACTCGCGGCGCACACGTGGCGGACTTCATGTCGGGCGGGGCGTATTTCACCCGCCTGTTCAGCCGGGTGGTCGGCCCTGGCGGGCGCGTATACGCGTTCCTGCCCGAGGAGCAGCTGCGCAACTGCGCGCCGGCGGAGACCGCCGGCACGCGCCTCATCGAGCACGACACGCGCTACGCGAACGTCACCGTGCTGACCGCGCCGGTGGCGGAGTTCCGCGCACCCGAGCCGCTCGACCTGGTGTGGACGTCACTCAACTTCCACGACCTGTACGACTCCTTCATGGGGCCGGCGGACGTGCCACGCGTGCTGCACGCGCTGTACGCTGCGCTGCGGCCCGGCGGGGTGCTGGTAGTGGTGGATCACGCGGCGCAGGCGGGCTCGGGCACGCGCGACACCGAGACCCTGCACCGCATCGACCCGGCCGTCATCGTGAGCGCAGCCGAGGCGGCCGGCTTCCGTCTCGAGGCGCGCAGCGCAGTGCTACGCAACCGCGCCGACGCGCACACGCTGCGCGTGTTCGACCCCGCCATCCGCTGGCACACCGACCAGGCGGTGCTCAAATTCCGCAAGCCACGCTGAGCGCGACGCAGTGCGCCTAGCGGCCGATGTCGCGCAGCCGCACTCCGCTCATCAGCTTGCGCTCGATCTGCTCGAGCGTCACGCCCTTGGTCTCGGGCACCAGCGCGTAGGTGAACAGCAGGAACAGCACGTTGAGCGCCGCATACAGCCAGAAGGTCTCGGCGCGCCCGAAGCCCGCGAGCAGAGGAAGGAACGTGAGCCCGACGACGAAATTGGCGACCCAGTTGGTGAGAGTCGAGGCGGCGATACCGAACTCGCGCCCGTTGAGCGGCTGGATCTCCGAGCACAGCGCCCACACCAGCGGGCCCGCCGACATCGCGAAACCGACGATGAATACGAGCAGCATCACCACGGCCAGCAGCTGCTGGTCTGGGGTGGAAATACCGAGGTGCATGATGGTGCCGACCACGCCCAGGCCCAGTGCCATCACCGCAAAGCCCGCGTACAGGATCGGCTTGCGGCCCCAGCGGTCGACGAAGGCGATGGCGATGAAGGTCGCCAGCACGTTGGTGAGTCCGACGGCGGCGGTGAACCACATCTGCGCGGCGACGTCGTAGCCCATGCCCTGGAAGATGCGCGGCGCGTAGTACATGACCACGTTGATACCGGTCAGCTGCTGCACGATCTGCAGCAACACACCCAGGCCCACCGAGCGACGGAAGTTGGAGTTCTCCAGGAACATGTGCCAGCCATGCTGCGGCCGGCGCAGCTGCTCGTCGATATCGGCCGCTTCGCGCCGCACTATTTCCGGATCGCCGCGCAGCTGCAGCAGCACGTCGAGGGCCGTGTCGCGGCGGCCGCGCATCAACAGCCAGCGCGGGCTCTCGGGCAGCGCGAACAGGCCGACCAGGAACAGGATGCCGGGGATCGCGATCACCCCGAGCATCCAGCGCCAGTTGCCGCTGTAGCTGAAGGCGGTATCGGAGAGGAAGGCGACGAAAATGCCGATAGTGATCATCAGCTGGTACAGCGACACCATCGCGCCGCGGATGTACTCGGGCGCGACCTCCGCCAGGTACAGCGGCGCGGTGAAGGAGGCGATGCCGATCGCCAGCCCGAGCACGATGCGCGCCATGACGAGAGTCTCGGGCGACCAGGCAAAGCCGCACAGCAGCGAGCCGGCCACGAACAGGACCGCGCCCAGCATCAGCGAGCGCTTGCGTCCCAGGGCCGCCGCCATCCAGCCGCTCCCGGCCGCGCCGATCGCCGCCCCGAGCATCATGCCGCTTACGATCCACCCGATGATGTAATCGGAGACCGCGAATTCCTTCTGGATGAACTGCGTGGCGCCGGAGATGACGCCCACGTCGAGGCCGAACATCAGGCCGGCGAGCGCCGCCAGCGTACACACGAACACGGCCTTGGCCCGGGAATGGGCGACGATCGTCGCTGCTGTTTCGTTCAAGTCAGATCCCCCAACGTGGTGCGCGTTTGTCTATGAATGCCTGCACGCCTTCGAGGGCGTCGGCCTCCATCATATTGCAGGCCATGGTCTGGCCTGCAGCCTCGTAGGCCGCCGCCAGTCCGAGCTCGACCTGGCGATAGAACAGCTGCTTGCCGAGTGCGACCGCCACCCGCGGCTTGGCGCAGATGCTGGCCGCGAGCCGGGCGACCTCGGCATCGAGCGCCGCCGGCTCGACCACCCGGTTCACGAGGCCACGCTCCTGCGCCTGGCGCGCGTCGATGAACTCGCCGGTGACCAGCATCTCGAACGCCTGCTTGCGGCCGACGTTGCGCGCCAGCGGCACGCCCGGGGTGGAGCAGAACAGGCCCAGGTTGACGCCGCTGACGGCGAAGCGCGCCTCGCTCGAGGCGACCGCCAGGTCGCATTGCGCGACCAGCTGGCAACCGGCGGCGGTGGCGACGCCGTGCACGCGCGCGATCACCGGCACCGGCAGGCGGGTCAGGCTCTGCATCAGCTGGCTGCACTGCGCGAACAGGCGCCGGTAGTACTCGAGTGAAGGCTCGGCGCGCATCTGGCGCAGGTCGTGCCCGGCGCAGAACGCCTTGCCGGCCCCGGCCAGCACCACCACGCGCACCCCGGTGTCGCTGCCCAGGGCGTCGACTTCGGCCTGCAGCGCGGCGAGCAGCTCCTCGGACAGGGCGTTGTACGCCTGCGGGCGGTTGAGAGTCAGGGTCACCACGCCGGCCGCATCGCGCGCGCGACGCACCAGCGGATCTGCGCCATCCGTCATGCCCGTCTCCTCATTCGATCGCGCTCGCCGAGCGCGCCCGCTGGCGTAGCACGAATTTCTGGATCTTGCCGGTGGCCGTCTTCGGAATTGCCTCGAAGCGTACCTCGCGCGGCGCCTTGTAGGGGGCGAGCAGTGCCCGGCAGTGTGCAATCAGCTCGCTGCCGGTGACGCTCGTCCCCGGCTTGAGCTCGACATAGGCGAGCGGTGACTCACCCCAGCGCTCGTCCGGACGCGCCACCACCGCGCAGGCGAGCACCGCCGGATGGCGGTACAGGGCGTCCTCCACCTCGAGCGAGCTGATGTTCTCGCCGCCGGAGATGATCACATCCTTACTGCGGTCGCGGATCTTCACGTAGCGGTCCGGCTCCAGTACGCCGAGATCGCCGGTGTGGAACCAGCCGCCGGCGAAGGCCTGCGCCGTCGCCTGCGGGTTCTTGAGGTATCCCTTCATGACGATGTTGCCACGGAACATGACCTCGCCCAGCACCGCACCGTCGGCGGGGACCTCGGTCATGGTACCCGCCTCGAGCACCGTCATGCCCTCCTGCAGCATGTAGCGCACGCCCTGGCGTCCGGCGCGGCGCGTTTGCTCGGCGAGCGGGACCGGGTCGCGGTCGCCACGCTGCGCCGATACCGCCGCCGGCCCGTAGGTCTCGGTGAGTCCATAAGTATGGGTCAGCTCGATGCCGATACGCGCCAGCCCCTCGATCATCGCTGCCGGCGGCGCCGCGCCCGCCACCATGGCGCGCACGCGCTGCGTGATGCCGGCGCGCCAGGCCGGCTCGGCGCCGATCAGCATGTTGTGCACGATCGGCGCGGCGCAGTAGTGATCGACGCGGTGCGCACGGATGGCCTCGAAGATTGCCCGCGCCTCGACCCGGCGCAGGCATACGTGCGTGCCGGCCAGCAGCGCCACCGTCCACGGGAAGCACCAGCCGTTGCAATGGAACATCGGCAGCGTCCACAGGTACCGCGGAAAATGCGGCATGCTCCAGGTCGTGGCGTTGCTCACCGCGTTGAGATACGCGCCGCGGTGGTGGGTCACCACCCCCTTGGGCTTGCCGGTCGTGCCCGAGGTATAGGACACGGCGATCGCATCCCACTCATCCTGCGGACCGGCGAGGCGCGCCAGCGGCGCATGCCGGGCCAGCAGCGCCTCGTACTCCTCGCCGCCGAGGCTCGCAGCGGCCCCCGCGGCGGCGGGATCGTGCACCTCGATCACCTGCGGCGCCCGGCCATGCTCGGCGCGCAGCACGGCCAGCGCCTCCTGCAGCACCGCGGCGAACTCGCGGTCGGCGATCAGCACGTCGGCCTCGCAATGCTGCATCTGCCAGGCGAGCAGCCGGGCATCGAGCCGCGTGTTGAGCGTGTGCAGGACTGCATTGAGCGCCGGCACCGCGTAATGCGCCTCGATCATGGGCGGCGTGTTGGGCAGCATGACGCTGACGGTGGCACCGCGCCCCACCCCGAGCGCGCGCAGCGCGGCCGCCAGGCGCGCACTGCGCTCGCGGGTCTCGCCCCAGCTGTAGAGGCGCTCACCGTGCACCACCGCCGGCAGCTCGGGATAGACCTCCGCGGTGCGCTCCACGAAGCTCACGGGCGACAGCGCCACGAAGTTGGCGGCGTTCTTGTCGAGGTCCTGGTCGTAGATATTCATTTGACCCGGGCGCGGCGGCCTCACCCGTCCTGAGCACCGTCGGTGAACTTGATCGCCGCGTGCGTGCCGTCGCAGAAGGGCTTGTTCTTCGAGGCTCCGCAGCGGCACAGCGTCACGCGGTTGCGCACCTCGTAGGCGAAGCCGTCGGCGGCGATCACCGCGATGCCACCCCGCAGCCACAGCGGCCCGCTCACGCTCTGCGCCGGGTCCTGGATCAGCCCGATCGAAACCGGCAGGCGCGGCTCGATGGGCTCGCCGGTGCGGCGGTCCCAGGCCACCAGCCGGCCCGAGGGGCAATCGTTCACCTGGCGCACGAACTGCGCGCGCACGTGAGCGTCGTCGGTGCGCTCGACCTGGTTCCACACCTGGCCATTGGGATCGCAGAAGCGCGCGAATGCGCACAGCGCCTCCGCGTCAGTGAGGGCGAGCGCCGGACCCTCGAGGACCTGCGCCTGCTCGCGGTAGGGTGCACGGCTGGCCGTCTCGGTACCGTCGAAGCCGACCTTGTTGTGCGTGCCGTCGCAGAAAGGCTTGCTGGCGGAGCGGCCGCAGCGGCACAGCGCGTAGCTTTCGGAGGCCGGCACCGCGGCGCCCTGCTTCCATGCGTGCGATTCGCCCGCCTGATCAGCGACGATCGTCTGCGCGGCGAGTGGCACGCCACCGCTCACCAGGTACGGTCCGTTCTTCGACACCACCACCCGGGGTTCGCCCCGCGACTTCGGCATACAGGCTCCTCGCGCGCTGCGGCGCGCAGGCGCCAAGCCTGAACCACGCTCACGCAATCGACAAGTGTGCGCCGCCCCGCGTGCGCGCCGCAGGCCGGCGTGGCGCGCGAATTCAACGGCCCGCGGCTGGGTTCCCGTGCGGTGGCGCGCAGGTGCAAGGGCGCGCGCGCGGAGCTGAGGAAAACCCCCTGCCGTGGAGGCGCCTTCAGTACAATCAGCAGCGGCACCGCCCAAGGTGCCCCGCGGAGCGCAGGACGCCGATGATCACCCGACGCCAGGTGCTGCGCACATGAACGCGCGCACGGGCAATCCCTCGTTCGGCGCCCAGGCGGTCATGTTCGCCGGCACCGCGATCGTCATGCTCGGCAACTACTACGGCTACGACTCGATCGCGCCGGTGGCCGAGCAGCTGTCACGCGAGCTGCACTACAGCGATACCCAGATCGGCACTCTCAACGCGATCTACAGCCTGCCGAACATCTTCCTGGTCCTCGTCGGCGGGGTGCTGGTCGACCGCTTCAGTGCCCGCGCCATGGTGCTGGCCACCACCGCCCTGTGCCTCGTCGGCGCGATCGTAACCGCCCTCGGGGTCCACTTTACGGTCATGGCCCTGGGGCGGCTGCTGTTCGGCATCGGCTCGGAAACCCTCGTCGTGGCCGTCACGGTGGCGCTCGCCCAGTGGTTCACGGGCCGCTACTTCGCGCTGCTGTTCGCCCTCAACCTGAGCCTGGCGCGCCTCGGCTCGTATCTCGCCGACCGCTCCCCGTCCTTCGCCGGCGAGTTGTATGCGCGCGGCTGGCAGCCACCCCTGTGGCTCGCGGTGGCCTTCGCCGCCGCCTCGTTCGCGGGCGCACTGATCTACTTCTACGTCGACCGGCGCGAGGCGCCGCGCGGGACCCTGACGCTGCCGCCCCCGCCCGACCGCGTCGACTGGCGGCACCTGCTCACCTTCCGCTCCGAGTACTGGCTGCTGGTGGCGGTGTGCGTGAGCTTCTACTCGGTGATCTTCCCGTTCCGCAGCACCTTCGCCATCAAGTACCTGCAGGAGGCGCAGGGGTACACGCTCGACCAGGCGAGCACCCTGAACAGCTACGTGTTCCTGGCGGCCGTGTTCGCCACCCCCGCGTTCGGCTTCCTGCTCGACCGCATCGGCCGCAACGCGCTCATGCTCGCCGCGGGCGCGGCCCTGCTGCCGCTGAGCTTCCTGGTGCTCGGTATGGTCAGCGGCGGGGCCGCCCTGTCCACCGCGCTGCTCGGTGTCAGCTTCTCGTTCCTGCCGGCGGTGCTGTGGCCGACGGTGGTGCGTTACGCGCCGCCCGAGCACCTCGGCACCGCCTACGGCCTGATGACGACGCTGCAGAACGGCGGGCTGTTTGTTGCCAACCTCGCGGCCGGCTACATCAACGACGTCAGCGGTGCGAGTGCCGCCAACCCCGCCGGCTACGCCCCCATGCTGTGGTTCTTCGGCCTGCTGAGCGTCACCGCGTTCGTGTGCACGCTGCTGCTATGGCTGCGCGACCACGGCAACGCGCGCCCGCCGCCGGCAACCGCGGCGGCCAGCTAGGACTGACCGACGCGGCGCCGCCGCCGTCAGCGCGGCTTGGCGTAGCTGCTCGCGCCGTACCAGTCGACGACCACGACCCGCTCGTTGCCCACCACCCAGGCGTCGTGCCCGCTGGGCAGTGAAGTGATGTCGCCCGGGCCGGCGATGAACTCGGTGCCGTCGTCCATGCGGATGGCAAGCCGCCCGCTCACGTGATACTGCATGTGCGGGGCGGTACAGCTGCGCGTGCCGGCGAGCGGCTTGACGTCGTTGGACCAGCGCCAGCCCGGCTGAAACACCAGCCGGCCGATCTCGCCCTCCCCCACCTTGAGGATCTCGGCACGTCCGTGCGGGAACTCGCGCGTCTCGTCCGGCTTGGAAAAGGTCTTGTGTTCTGTGGTGTGCATGTCTGCCCCCTGTGGCGGCGCTGCCGCCCGTTGATCGATTGTCTACCAACTAGTAGGTAGAGGCAACAGCCGCCTGCTATCATGGCGGGCATGAATTCGCGCCAAGAGCACGGGGCCGAGGCCACGCACACGCGCATCCTGGACGTCGCCGAGCGCCTGGTGCAGACGCGCGGCTTCAACGGCTTCAGCTACGCCGACATCGCGAGCGAGGTCGGCATCACCAAGGCGAGCCTGCATTACCACTTCGCCACCAAGGCCGAATTGGGCGTGATCCTGATCGCGCGCTACAGCGAGGCGTTTGCCGCGGCGCTGCAGCGCATCAGCGCCACCCCGGCGGACGCCGCGCGGCGGCTGCGCGCCTACGTCAAGCTCTACGCGGACGTGCTCACCGACCAGCGCATGTGCCTGTGCGGCATGCTGGCCGCCGAGTACGCGACGCTCCCCCCGCCCATGCAGACGGCGATCCGTGCGTTCTTCGAGGTCAACGAGGGCTGGCTCGCGCAGCAGCTGGAGCTCGGGGTGCGCGCCGGCGCGCTCGCGCTGCGGGTGCCGGCGCGCGATGCCGCGCGCATGCTGGTGGGCGCGCTCGAGGGCGAGATGCTGGTCGCGCGCGCCTGGGGCGAGCCGGCCCGCTTCGCCGCGGCCGCGGCGCTGCTGCTGGGCCAGCTCGCCGTGCGCGCCGCGGACGGCCGGGTGGCGCGCCGGCCGCGCAGCCGCGCCGGCGCGCGCGGGCACGCCGCACGGGTGCCCGGCGCGCGTACCTGAGTCCCGGCCTCCCTTGCACTGGCTGACCCCGCTGTTCGTCATCGCCGTGCTGGCCGGCGCCGGCATCGACCTGTGGCTGTCGCTGCGCCAGGCCGCAAGCGTCGCGCGGCATCGGCAGGTCGTGCCCGCCGCGTTCGCCGCCAGCGTTTCAGTGCAGGAGCACGGCAAGGCGGCCGACTACACCCTCGCCAGAGTGCGCTTCGGACGCATCGGCACGTTCGTCGATACGCTGCTCGCCCTGGCGCTGACCGTGGGCGGCGGCATCGCCCTCATCGACGGCGCCTGGCGGCACAGCGCGCTGGGGCAGCCGTGGCTCGGCCTGGCGGTGATCGCGAGCGTGGCGCTCGCCATCCAGCTGGTCAACCTGCCGTTCGCGGCGTGGCGCACCTTCGGCCTGGAGGCGCGCTTCGGCTTCAACCGCACAACCCCGGCGCTGTTCCTCGCCGATCTCGGCAAGAGCCTGGCACTGGCGGTGCTGCTCGGCGGCCCGCTGCTGCTCGCGACGCTGCTGCTGATGCAGCGTGCCGGGGCCTGGTGGTGGCTGGCGGCCTGGCTGCTGTGGCTCGCGGTGATGCTCGTCATGGCCTGGGCGTGGCCGGCGTTCATCGCACCGCTCTTCAACCGTTTCTCGCCACTCGCCGACCAGACACTCAGGACGCGCATCGAGGCGCTGCTGCGCCGCTGCGGCTTCACCTCCAGGGGCGTGTTCGTGGTCGACAACTCGCGCCGGTCGACCCACGGCAATGCCTACTTCACCGGCATCGGCCGCAACAAGCGCATCGTGTTCTTCGACACCCTGCTCGAGCGGCTGGGCCAGGCGGAGATCGAGGCGGTGCTGGCCCATGAGCTCGGCCACTTCCGTCTGCATCATGTGCGTCAGCGCCTGCTCGTGTCAGTGGCGAGCGCCTTCGCCGGACTCGCCGCGCTCGGCTGGCTGGCCGCGCGACCGCAGTTCTATGCGGCTCTCGGCGTGCCCGTGCCCTCGCCGCACGCCGCGCTGCTGTTGTTCGTGCTGGCGGTGCCGGCCTTCACCTACTTCCTGACGCCGGTGGCGGCGCTGTGGTCGCGGCGTCACGAGTTCGAGGCGGATGCCTTCGCCACCCGGCACGCCGACGCCACCGAGCTCGCCACCGCGCTGGTCAAGCTGCATCGGGACAACGCCACGACCCTCACGCCCGACCCCCTGTACGCGGCGTTCTACTACTCGCACCCTCCGCCGCTCATCCGCATCGCGCGGCTGCGCGGCGCCCCGGCGGGCCCCTGACCCGGACCTCAGGGGATGAAGTACAGATCGATGGTCTTGCCGATGCGCTCCAGCGGCCGGTACGCGGACAACCACCCGTAGTCGCTGGGGTTGCGGGTGCGCGCCAGTTCCGACACCGCGACCCAGCCTGAGGTCGGCTGGTGACCGGCCAGGATGGTGAGCGGCGGCAGCGGCTCGCGTGTCAGGTCGGCGGTGCCGCGATAGGCCAGGGCGAGGTGCGGTATGTGCAGCTGCGCGGCACGCAGCTCGAGGCGGAGCAGGTCCTGGCCCCAGTCGAGGTCGGAATCCACGAGCACCCGCTCCGGGTGCGCGACCGTCTCGTTGAAGTAAGGCAGATAGTCCGGGTATGCCCGCCACAGCGTGCTCAGCTGCCAGGCGAGCGCTGCGGCCAGCAGCACCGCTGCCGCCAGTCCCGCACGTGGCGCGCGCAGCCGCAATGCCGCGCGCCACGCCCGCTGCAGCGCGTAGGCCGCGCCCAGCGCCAGGAAGGGATAGAGCACCAGCACGTGGCGGATGCCGATGTTGATGCGGCTGAAGGTGCTGGCGAACAGCAGGAACGTCAGCGCCAGGACCGGCGGCGCGAGGCCCCAGGCGCGTGTGCGCGCATCGTCGCCGCGCCACGCCGCGCAGGCCATCCAGCCGAGGCCGAGGCTGCCACCGGCCAGCAGTGGCAGCGGCGTCTTCACCGCCAGCGCCACCAGATAGAAGTACCACCAGCCGGTCAGGCGCGTCCGCCCGAGAAGATACGACAGATGGCCGGTGTCGTTGTGTGCCTTGACCGCCACGATGCCGTTGACCAAGTCCTGCAGCTCGCGCGGCAACCACAGGTGCTGGATCACGACGCCGAGCCCGTGATCGACTCCCGGCCGCTGCAGCAGATAGGCCACCGCCCAGTCGAAGCGCAGCGCGACGCCGGATGGGTTGTGCGCGCGCGGCGCGTACACGGCGTACAGCGTCAGCAGCGCCACGCCGGCGGCAAGGCCGAGGCCGGCCAGCCAGTGGCCGGGCGGCGCGGCGCGCGCGCCGAGCTCGCCGCGCCGCACATGCCCGAGCGCCTGGGCCAGCGCCAGCACCGGCAGCGCGAGGCCAAGGAACGGCACCGCCGAGAACTTGGTGGCCACCGCCACCCCCGCTGCCAGTCCGAACCCGGCGGCATGGCGTAACTCGCCGCTCAGCAGCCAGCCCTGCAATGCATAGCAGGCCAGCAGCGCGGTGGCGGCCGCCGCCACGTCCAGGCTGGCGAGCGCTGCGTTGCCGAGGAGCGGCGGCACCGAGACCAGCAGCAGCACCGCGAGCAGCGCGCCAGCCTCGGAGTCCAGCAGGCGCCGCGCCCACAGCCAGGTCGCGTACAGCAGCAGCGCCAGGAACGGCAGCGCGCCCAGCCGCGCCAGCGTCAGGTAGCGCCAGTAGTGCCCGTCGACGTACAGGATGTCGATGCCCTCGCGCGTGCCGTCAGGCGGCGGCGTACCGAAGGAATGCGCACCCGCCAGCCACGGGCCGAGCGCCAGGAACAGCCGCGCGAGCGGCGGATGTTCGGTGTCGTACTCGTAGCGGCCGCGGTCGAGCAGTTCGATGCCGGCCGCCAGATGCTCCGGCTCGTCCCAGGTGTTGGTGTAGAGGTGCCAGCAGCCGGCGGCCAGCAGGCAGGCAAGCAGCACGAGCAGGGCCAGCCCCGCCGCGGGCGCCGCGTGCCGGCCGGGCAGCGCGCCCAGGCGCTAGGCTCCGAACGGATGCCGCAGCACGATCGTCTCGCTGCGCTCGGGCCCCGTCGAGATCAGGTCCACGGGCACGTCGGCGAGCACCTGCAGCCGCTCGAGGTAGCGGCGGGCATTGTCCGGCAGCGCCTCGTAGTCGGTGATGCCGGCGGTCGACTCGCGCCAGCCGGGCAACTCCTCGTACACCGGCTCGACGTCGGCGTAGCCGGCGACGCTCAGCGGCGGCTCCGGCGACACGACGCCGTGCACCCGGTAGCCCACCGCGATGCGGATCGTGTCGAGGCCGTCGAGCACGTCGAGCTTGGTGATGCACAGCCCGGAGACGCTCGAATTGACGATCGCGCGACGCAGCGCCACCGCGTCGAACCAGCCGCAGCGCCGCCGCCGCCCGGTCACCGAGCCAAACTCGTGCCCGACGCGCGACAGGTGCTCACCGTACTCGTCGAACAGCTCGGTCGGGAACGGCCCGGCGCCGACGCGCGTGGTGTAGGCCTTGACGATGCCGAGCACGTAGTCGAACGCGCGCGGCCCGATGCCGGTGCCGGTGGCGGCGAAGCCGGCGGTGGTGTTGGACGAGGTCACGAACGGGTAGGTGCCCAGATCCACGTCCAGCATCGCGCCCTGCGCGCCCTCGAACAGCACGTTGGCGTCGCCGACGCGCAGCTCGTGCAGCGCGCGGGTCACGTCCGTGACCAGCGGCGCGATCTGTTCCGCCAGCGCCAGTTGCGCCTCGAGGGTGCGCTGGAAGTCGACGGTCGGGGCGCGGTAGTAGTGCTGCAGGACGAAATTGTGGAAGTCGAGGACCTCGCCGAGCTTGGCGGCGAAGCTCTCGCGCTGGAACAGGTCGGCCACGCGCACCGCGCGCCGCGCCACCTTGTCCTCGTACGCAGGCCCGATGCCGCGGCGCGTGGTGCCGATGGCGTTGGCCCCCTTGGCGCGCTCACGCGCCTGGTCGAGGGCCACGTGCGAAGGCAGGATCAGCGGGCAGTTGGGCGACAGCCGCAGCCGCTCGAACACCGGCACCTGCTGCTCCATCAGCATGCGGCTCTCGGTCAGCAGCGCTTCCAGCGACAGCACCACGCCGTTGCCGATAAAGCAGCGCACCTGCTCGCGCAGGATGCCGGACGGGATCAGCGACAGAATGGTCTTGCGGCCGCCGATCACCAGCGTGTGCCCGGCATTGTGGCCGCCCTGGAAGCGCGCGACCGCGGCGGCGCGCTCGGTGAGCAGATCGACGACCTTGCCCTTGCCCTCGTCCCCCCACTGGGTGCCGATGATGACGACGAACTTGCCCACGTCCGCCCTAGCGCACCAGAAACAGGATGAACACGCCGACCAGCATGCTGCCGAGCCCGGCGATGCGCAACTCGCGCTCCGGCAGGGTGGCGAGCTTGGCCAGCGCGCGCTTTACGCCCTGCGGGTTCAGAAAGGGCGCGATGCCTTCCAGCACCAGGAACAGGCCGAGTGCGGCGAGCAGGTCCGTGACGTTCACAGGCTGCCGGTGGACGCCTAGCGGCGTGGCGGCGGTGCCGGCGCCCTGGCCGAATCCTTCAGGTACTTGAAGAACTCGCCGTCGGGCGTCAGCACCAGCAGGTCGCCGTCCTTGCCGAGCGAGTGATCGTAGGCCTGCAGGCTGCGGTAGAAACCGTAGAACTCCGGATCCTTGGAGTAGGCGCGCGCGTAGATCTGCGCGGCCGTCGCGTCGCCCTCGCCGCGTGTGCGCAGCGCATCGCGCTCGGCGTCGGCCAGGATCACGGTGCGCTGCCGCTCGGCGGTGGCGCGGATGGTGGCGCTGGCGCTCTGCCCTTCGGCGCGCAGCCGGCTCGCGGTCTTGGCGAAGCTCTGCTTCATACTCTCGTAGACGCGCGAGGCCACCTCGTCGGGCAGGTCGATGCGCTGCACGCGCACGTCGACCAGGTCGACGCCGAGGCCGGCGGCGTTGTGACTCGCCTGGCCGAACATCTCGCCGGTGACCGCGGCGCGCTCGGCGGACACGATCTGCTGCAGCGTGCGCTGCGCCACCACGCTCTTGATGCCGTCCTTGACGATCTCCGCCAGGCGCTGGCCGGCGAGCTCCTCGCGGCCGCCGGTCGCGATGTAGTAGAGCGAGGGGTCCTTGACGCGCCACTTGACGTAGAAATCCACGATCAGCCCGCGGCCATCGTTGGTGAGGAAGGTCTCGCCGGTGTACGACTCAGACAGGATGCGCTTGTCGAACTTGGTCACGACGTCCACGGGCCACTTCCAGTGCAGGCCCGAGGAGTAGTGCGCATCCACGATCCTGCCGAACTCGGTGCGGATCGCGAACTCGGTCTCGTTGACCGAGAACAGCGAGAACGACACCGCCACCAGCAGCAGGCCGAGCGCGATGAACAGCGGGAACAGGCGCGAGCTCATCAGCGCTCACCCCGCCCGCGCGCTTCGATGGTCACCTGGTCCTGTTCCCGGTTGCCGTTGCCCGCCGCCGGCTCGGCGGCCTGCTCGGCCTCGCGCGCGACGCTCTTGTCGAGCAGCTTGTCGATCGGCAGGTAGATCAGATTGTTGCCGGCGTGCGAATCGATCAGCACCTTGTGGGAGCGCCCCAGCACGCTCTCGAGCGTGTCCATGTACATGCGCCGGCGCGTCACCTCGGGTGCCTGCGCGTACGCCGACTGCAGCTGCGCGAAGCGGGCCGCATGTCCTTCGGCGAGCGCGCTGACCTGCGCCCTGTAGGCCTGCGCATCCTGCTGCATGCGCGTCGCCGCGCCCTGCGCCACGGGGATGATGCCGTTGGCGTAGGCCTCGGCCTCCTGCACGTAGCGCTCCTTGTCGGCCTGCGCCTTGTTGGCGTCGCGCTGCGAGGGAATGACCGCATCCGGCACCTGCACGTCCTCGAGGTTGACGGTGGTGACCGTGATGCCGGAGTTGTAATAGTCGAGCGTGTGCTGGATCAGTTCCTTGGCGCGGCGCGTGACCTCCGGCCGGGTCGAGCCGACCATCAGGTCATCGAGAGTGCTGCGGCCGACGATCTCGCGGATGGCGCTCTCGGACACCTCGCTCAGGGTCTGCTCCGGCTCGCGCACCCGGAACAGCTTCTTGACCGGGTCGCTGAACTGGTACTGCACGGCGAAGTGCAGCTCGACGAGGTTGACGTCGGAGGTCAGCACGCGCGACTTGAAGTCGCTCGAGTTGACGCTCGCGATGTTCACCGTGGTGACGCTCTCGATCGGCCAGGGCATCCGCCACCCCATGCCGGGAGGCCGCACCGCGATCAGCCGCCCGAAGCGTTGCACGATGCCGCGCTCGGCCTGCTTGACCTGGTAGAACCCGCTCAGCAGCCAGCCCGCCGCCACCACCGCTACCGCGATCAGCAGCAGCGGGCCGCCGTCGCCGCCGCGGCCGCCGGCGGGGCGCAGCAGCGACTCGAGCCGGCGCTGCCAGCTCTTCAGCCGCTCGTCGAGGTCGGGGCCGCCCTGGCCGGGGCGTCGTCCCCACTGGTTGTTCGAACCGGGTTGATTCCAGGGCATGGCGCGAAACTCAGCGCAGCTTGGCCGCGCTCGCGCGGGCGGACGATTGTAGGTAGGTGTCCGGGGCGGAGCAAGGCGCGTCCGGCCCCTGCACCTCGAGGATCTGCACGCCCGCGGTGCGCGCCAGCTGCAGCAGCTCCAGGTCCGGCAGTTCCACCGCCAGCTCCAGCGAGCCGTCATCGCCGCTGGTCTCGGAGCGCACCGCCTGCGCGGCATACAGGCGCGAGCGCAGCGCGCCGGCGGCGGCCGGCATGCGCAGCCGCGCCCGGCGTGCGAAGCGCGCCAGGCGTTCGGCCACGGCCTGCCGCAGCAGGTCGAGTCCGGCACCGGTGGCCGCCGAAATCCACACCGCGGTCACGCGGCCGTCGGCGTCGCGGTCGATGCGCGGCGCCAGCGCCAGGCGGTCGATCTTGTTGTAGACCAGGATCTGCGGAATCGCCTGCGCGCCGATCTCGGCGAGCACCCCGTCGACCGCCTGCGTGTGCTCCGTGCGGCGCGGGTTGCTCGCGTCCACCACGTGCAGCAGCAGCGTCGCCGCGCGCGCCTCGGTGAGCGTCGACTGGAAGGCCGCGACCAGCTCGTGCGGCAGCTCGCGGATGAAGCCGACCGTGTCGGCGACCACCACCGCCGTGCCACCGGGAAGCGTGATGCGCCGCACCGTCGGATCGAGCGTCGCGAACAGCTGGTCAGCGACGTAGGCATCCGCCCCGGTGAGCGAGCGGAACAGGGTGGACTTGCCGGCGTTGGTGTAGCCCACCAGCGCCAGCGACGGCACCGGGATCTCGGCGCGCGTCTGCCGGCCGGTTTCGCGCTGCTGCCCGATCTTCGCCAGGCGCCGGGTGAGCACCCGCACGCGCTGCGCGATGATGCGCCGGTCGGTTTCCAGCTGCGTCTCGCCGGGTCCGCGCAGACCGATGCCGCCCTTCTGGCGCTCGAGGTGCGTCCAGCCGCGCACCAGGCGACTGGCGATGTGCTTCAGCTGCGCCAGCTCCACTTCGAGCTTGCCCTCGAAGCTGCGGGCGCGCTGCGCGAAGATGTCGAGGATCAGGCCGTTGCGGTCGAGCACGCGCCGCTCGATGAGTTTCTCGAGGTTGCGCTCCTGGCTCGGCGACAGCGCGTGGTCGATGAGGATGACCTCGGCGTCGTTGGCGTGCGCGACCGCCCTCAGCTCCTCGGCCTTGCCGCTGCCGAGGAAGTAGCGCGAGTCGGGACGGTCACGCCGCCCGGTGACCGTCGCGACCGGGACCGCGCCGGCGGAGACCGCCAGCTGCGTGAACTCGTGCAGGTCCTCCGGGTCGACCTGGACTCCCAGCCCCAGGCGCACCAGTACGGCGCGCTCACCAGTCCGTGGGCGCTCGAACACTCAGGCTTCCCGTAGCAGGGGACATTACTCGGCAGGCGTCTCCGGGGCGGGGCCGCCCTCTTCGGCCGACAGGCGCACATTGCGCGCCGGCACGACCGTGGAAATCGCGTGCTTGTAGACCATCTGGCTGACGCTGTTCTTCAGCAGCACCACGAACTGGTCAAAGGAATCGATCTGACCCTGCAACTTGATGCCGTTGACGAGGTAGATCGAGACGGGCACCCGCTCTTTGCGCAAGGCATTCAAAAAGGGGTCTTGCAGAGACTGGCCTTTGGCCATCGGGTTCTCCTTATTCTTACGGCTTTATGTACGGCAGGATAGAAATAAGGTCGCGGCAACGCGCCACGATCCAAACAAGCAAAAATGGCCTCTAAACAAAGCGTGAGGAACCGACCGGCTCAATCTTAACATGGGGCTTCCGTCAAAGCCCAAGCACACCCAACTCATGACATATGTCTCGAATCCACGACAGCCGACTGCCGTCGTCCGGATCGAGCCATGTTCCTGAACGCTCACCGCGCAACCAGGTGAGCTGGCGCTTCGCCAGTTGGCGCGTTGCCGCAACGCCGCGCGCGACGGCCTCCTCCAGGGCGTATTCGCCCTCGAGGTGCGCCCACAGCTGACGGTAGCCTACCGCGCGCATCGACGGGTGGCGGGCGCTCAGGTCACCGCGGTCGCGCAATCCCCTCACCTCGTCGAGAAACCCGGCCGCCATCATGGCGGCGAAACGTTGCGCGAGGCGCTCGTGCAGTCGCGTGCGCTCGGGAGGGGCGAGCACCCACACGCGTACCGGCCACCCTGCCAGCGGGCTCACCGTGGCGCGCTGCAGCTGTGAAATCGGGCGCCCCGTGCTGTAACAAACCTCGAGTGCGCGCTGGATGCGCTGCGCGTCCGCCGGCGCGATGCGCCCGGCGGCCTCCGGGTCGAGGCGGCCCAGCTCCGCGTGCAGGGCCGGCCAGCCGTCCCGGGCCGCCCGTGCATCGATCCCGGCGCGCAGCTCGGGGACGGCCGGCGGCAGCACCGCCAGCCCGCGCAGCAGCGCCCGCAGGTACAGCATGGTGCCGCCCACCAGGAGCGGCACCCGCCGGCGGGCATGAATGTCGCGCACCCAGCCGAGCGCGTCGGCGAGGAAACGCCCGGCCGAGTAGCTGTCCGCGGGGTCGCAGATGTCGATGAGGCGGTGCGGCACGCGCTCGCGCACCGCGCGCGCGGGCTTGGCGGTGCCGATGTCCAGTCCGCGGTACACCAGCGCCGAGTCCACGCTCACGATCTCGACCGGCGCGCTGTCGGCCAGCGCGATCGCCCAGTCGCTCTTGCCCGAGCCGGTCGGTCCGGTCAGCACGAACACCGGCAGCCGCGGCCCGGCCTCCACGGCCGCCACTCAGCGGCCCCGCAGGAACAGCTGGTCGAGCTGCTGCAGGCTGAGGCGGGTCCAGGTCGGACGGCCGTGGTTGCACTGGTTGGCGCGGTCGGTCGCCTCCATCTGGCGCAGCAGCGCGTTCATTTCCGGCAGCGTCAGGCGGCGGTGGGCGTGGATGGCGCTGCGGCAGGCGAGCGTGCCGAGGAAGCGATCGGCGGCGCCGTCGAGGTGGTGCCCGCCCGCCTCGAGCGCCAGCTCGTGCACCAGGTCGCCGACGATGCGCGGCAGCTCGCGTGCATCGAGGATGGCCGGCACGCTGCGCAGCGCCAGGCGCGTCGGCGACAGCGCCTCCAGCTCGAAGCCGGCCTGCTCCCACTCGGCACGTCGCTCGAGGAGCCCCGCCAGCTCGTGCTCGCGCAGCTCGATGACCAGGGGCTCGAGCAGCTGCTGCGAGGCGGGGACGCCGGTGCCGCGCTCGGCCTTGAGCTTCTCGTACAGCACGCGCTCGTGCGCGGCGTGCATGTCCACCAGCACCAGGCCGTCGCGGTTCTGGGCGAGGATGTACACCCCGTGCAGCTGGCCGAGCGCGACGCCGAGCGGCTCGTCGGCGGTCGGCTCCGGCGGCGGTGGTTCGGCAAGCGCGGCGGCCAGGTGCCACGGATCCCTGCCGGGCAGGTACAACGCGCCCTGCTCGCGCGGCATGGCGCCCCCGGGGCCAGCCGCCGCGCCGGGGCCGGCGGCCACGCCGCCGGCATCCAGCAGCGCCGCGGCAGCAGCCGCGCTCGCCGACGGGCGCGTGCCGGCCAGCGCGCGCTCGACGGTGCGCATGACGTAGTCGTGCACCTGGCGGCTGTCGCGGAAGCGCACCTCGAGCTTCTGCGGGTGTGCGTTGACGTCCACGAGCTTCGGCTCGAGGGTGAGGTACAGCGCGTAAGCGGCGTGGCGGCCGTGGTACAGCACGTCGCGGTAGGCGAGGCGCACGGCATTCATGAGGAGCTTGTCGCGCAGCGCACGGCCGTTGACGAACCAGAACTGCTGGTCCGGCTGCGCCCGCGAGCGCGTCGGCAGGCCGGCCCAGCCCGAGAGCATGAGCGGCCCGGCGGCGTGGCGGATGGCTACCGCGGCCGCCGGAAAGTCCGCGCCCAGCACCGCACTGAGACGCAGGTGCTCCTGGTCAGCGCCGGTGACCGCCGGTGCATCGAGCAGCACGCGCCCGCCGTGACGCAGGCGCAGCCCCACATCGAAGCGCGACAGCGCCAGCCGCTCGACCAGCCGCGCGATGTGGCCGAGCTCGGTGGCGTCGCTCTTCACGAACTTGCGCCGCGCGGGCACGTTGTAGAACAACTCGCGCACCTCGACCGTGGTGCCGGGCGGGTGGGCTGCGGGCCGCACGGCGGCGAGCACGCCACCGCTCACGGCGATCTCCGCGCCCCGCTCGGCGCCGGCGGCGCGCGAGCTGATGCGCAGCTGCGCCACCGAGCCGATGGACGGCAGCGCCTCGCCGCGAAAACCGAGGGTCGTGACCGCCTCCAGGTCCTCGAGCGAGGCGATCTTGCTGGTCGCGTGGCGCGCCAGGGCCAGGGCCAGCTCGTCCGCGGCGATACCGCGGCCGTCGTCGCGCACCCGGATCAGGCCGACGCCGCCGCGCTCGACGTCGATCTCGATCCGCGTGGCCCCGGCGTCGAGGGCGTTCTCGACCAGCTCCTTGACGACCGAGGCGGGACGCTCGATGACCTCGCCGGCGGCGATCTGGTCGACGAGTTCGCCGGGCAGCACACGGATGGACATGGCGGCAAGTGTACAGGGGCGCCGTCACGCTCAGGCGCGCCGCGCGCGCCCGGAAATGTCAGGGTGTGGCGCTGGCGGTGGTGCCGGCGGCACTCGCCAGGGTGCTGCGGCGCTCCTGCTTGAAGCGCGTGCCATCGGGGGGATTGAGTACGAAGAAGGTGTGCACGCCGGCGGCGATCGCGTCCGCGAGACGCGATTGCTGCGTGGGCTGGCGCAGGCGCCGCTCCTCGGCGGGGTTGGAGATGTAGGCGGTCTCGACCAGCATCGAGGGGATGTCGGGCGACTTCAGCACTACGAACCCGGCCTGCTGTACCTGCGCCTTGCGCACTTCGCCCACGCCGGCGAGTGCGCTGACCACGCGCTCGGCGGCGCTGGCGCTGACGCCGATGATCTCGCTCTGCGCCGCGTCGAGCAGCACCGGCGCGAGCGCCCCCTTGTCATCGAGGCGCACGCCGCCGACCAGGTCCGCGGCATTCTCGCGCTCGGCCAGCCAGCGCGCGGCCTCGCTGGAGGCACCGTGCACTGACAGCACGTACACCGAGGCGCCGGTGACGCTGCGATCGGCGATCGAATCGGCATGCACGGACACGAACATGTCGGCGTGCGCGAGGCGCGCGCGACGGATGCGGTCGCGCAGCTCGAGGAACTCGTCGCGGTCACGGGTGAGTACCGCGCGCATGCCCGGCTCGGCGTCGAGGCGCTCGGCCAGCGCACGCGCGATCGCCAGCGTCACGTCCTTCTCGCGCGTGCCGCCGCGGCCGATCGCGCCCGGATCCACCCCGCCGTGCCCGGCGTCGACGGCGATGATGACGTCCCGGTCCCCGTCGCCCGGCGCGTGGCGCGCGGCGATGACCTGCGGCGCGGCCACGGCCACCGCCACCACCGGCTGCCCGAGGGTGAGCACGAGCTCGCGACCGGCATCCCCGCTGCCCCAGGTGCTGTGTGCCGGTAATGCGCTCCTCAGCTGCACCACGACGCGCAGCGTGCCCCGCGGCTGGGTGCCGAAGCGCACGCCGGTCACCACGCCGGAAGCGGCCGGGGCGCGCACACCCGTGGCGAGGCGGGTGTTGGGCAGGTCGAGGACCACCCGGTCGGGATGAGCGAGGGTAAAGAGCTTCTGCGGCGCGCCGCCGCTGAGATCCAAGGTCACCTCGGCGGAGTTGGTATCGGCGGCGAGGCGCACGGCGCGCAGTTCCGCGGCGTGCGTGATGGAAAAGGCTCCCAGGCCGGCCAAGCCGGCAACCATCCCCAGTCGAAAGACCTTTCTAATCATTAAGTTCGCGATGTCAGCTGCGGCGTAATCTACGCCCGCCGCGGGCCGTATTTCAACCCGGCGAGGCGCGGGCAGTCCCCTGCAGTCGCGCGAGCCACGCCTGCCCGAGGCTGCCGGGGGCCGAGAGCTCGACGTCGTGACCGGAAGAGCCAATGCTCAAGCTGAGCGCGAGGTCCGGTGACGGCAGCCTTGCGCCGCCCTTCTCCGGCCACTCGACGAGCCAGAGATGACCGGGAGCGGCCCACTCGCGCAGCCCGAGCGACTCCAGCTCGGCCGGATCGCGCAGCCGATAGAGGTCGGCGTGCACGAGGGTGATGCCGGCTGCCGGGTAGAGCTCGACGAGCGTATAGGTCGGGCTGCGGACCGGGCCGGTGATGCCGAGCGCCTGCAGGAAGCCGCGCGCCAGCGTGGTCTTGCCGCTGCCGAGCTCGCCCTGCAGGTACACCACCGCCCATGCGAGCCGGTCGGCCGGGCGGCTGCGCGCGAGGCGGCCGCCGAGCGCCTCGGTGTCGGCGGCCGTCGGGGTATGGATGCGCACCCGCCGTGCCCGCCTCACAGATTGACGCTGTTGTGGAGCTCGCGCGCCAGATCGCTCGCCAACACGCCGCGTTGACCGCCGCGCGCCGCGGCATCGCCGGCCATGGCGTGCACCAGCACCCCGACGCGCGCCGCCGCCCAGGCGTCCTGACACTGCGCCAGAATGCCGGCGATCGCCCCGGTGAGCACGTCCCCGGTTCCGGCGGTCGCCATGCCGGGATTGCCGCGCTCGCACAGTCCGGGCGTGCGCCCCGCCGCGCCCACCAGCGTGCCGGCGCCCTTGAGTACCACCGTGCCGCCGAACCGCTCGAGCAGCGCCGCGAGCGCACCGAGCCGGTCCTTCTGCACATCGGTTGCGCCGACGCCGAGCAGCCGGCCCGCCTCGCCCGGGTGCGGTGTCAGGATCCAGTCGCGCTGTCTGCCGGCGCCAGCCTCGGCGAGCAGGTTGAGCGCGTCGGCATCCACCACCAGTGGCTTGTCGCAGCCGAGCACCGTGTCCAGCGCCGCGCGCGCCCAGTCCGAGCGCCCGAGCCCGGGCCCGATCGCGATCACGTCGGCGCGCTCGATGACCGGGGCGAGCTCCGCGGCCCCCGTGATGCCGAGGCAGATGAGCTCGGGCCGTCCGGCGGCGATCGCGCCCACGTTCTCCGGCGCTACGGCGACGGTGGTCAGCCCCGCGCCGACGCGCAGGCAGGCCTCGCCCGCGAGGCGCGCTGCCCCCGGCATGCCGCTGCCGCTGCCGACGATCAGCACGCGTCCGAAGTCGCCCTTGTTGGCCGTGCGCGGCCGGCGCGGCAGCGCCGCGTGAATCTCGGTCTCGGTGATGCGCGTCAGGCGCGGCGGGAACTGCGACTCGGCGGCCGGGGCGAGCTCGAGGTCGTCGAAGAACACCTGCCCGGCGAACTCGGGCCCATCGCCGACGAACAGTCCGGTCTTGAGCCCGACGAAGGTAACGGTTGCCGCCGCGCGCACCGCCTCGCCGCGCGGCACGCCGGCGTCGGCGTCAAGCCCCGAGGGCACGTCGAGGGCGAACACCGGCTTGCCGCTGGCGTTGATCGCGCGGATGGCCTCGAGCAGCTCGGGACGCACCGGCCCGGACAGTCCGGTACCGAGCAGCGCATCGACGATGACGTCGCCGCCCGCGAGCCGCGTCGCGGCGAATGCGGGCACTTCCGCCCCGCCCGCACGGTAGTCCTGCCACGCCTGGCGGGCATCGCCCTCGAGCCGTTCGGGTGTCCGGACGGCCAGCACCGACACGGTGAGGCCCGCGGCCTGCGCAAAGCGCGCCAGCACGTAGCCGTCGCCGGCGTTGTTGCCGCTGCCGCACACGATCACGATGCGATGCGCCATCGGCCAGCGCGTGCGCAGGTAGCGCAGCGCCGCCTCACCGGCCCGCTTCATGAGCGTGTAGCCGGGGATGCCGAGCCTGCCGATGGCATCGGCGTCGAGTGCGCGCACCTGCGCGGCGGAGTACAGGGAGGTCGGCAGTGCCATCGGCTCATTATACTGGGCACTGGTGGTGCCATGACCGGGGTCCAGGCGATCGATTTCCAAGCGCTCAAGGGCGAGCTGACCGCGGCGGCGCGCGCGCTCGGCTTCGACGCGCTCGGCGTGGCGCCGCTCGACATCCCGGCGGACGAGCAGCACCTGCTGCGCTGGCTGGCAGAGGGCTTTCACGGCGAGATGCACTACATGCAGCGCCATGGCCTGATGCGCAGCCGGCCGGCCGAGCTGGCGCCGGGGAGCGTGCGCGTGCTGAGCGCGCGTCTCGACTACTGGCCGCAGGAGGCGCACAGCGCCGAGACGGTGCTCGCCGATCCGGCGCGTGCCTACGTGTCGCGTTACGCGCTCGGCCGCGACTACCACAAGATCATGCGCCGCGGCCTCGAGCAGCTGGCGCGCCAACTGCAGCAGCGCATCGGACCGTTCGGCTACCGCGTGTGCGTCGACAGTGCGCCGGTACTGGAGAAGGCCCTGGCGCGCGATGCCGGGCTCGGCTGGATCGGCAAGCACACCAACCTCATCGCGCGCGATGCCGGCTCGTACTTCTTCCTCGGCGAGATCCTCACCGACCTGCCGCTGCCGGCGGATGCGCCGGCGAGCGCGCACTGCGGCAGCTGCCAGGCCTGCATCCCCGCCTGCCCGACCGGCGCCATCGTGGCACCCTGGCGCCTGGATGCGCGGCGCTGCATCTCCTACCTCACCATCGAGCATCACAGCGCCATTCCCGAGGAGCTGCGCCCCGCGATCGGCAACCGCATCTACGGCTGCGACGACTGTCAGCTGGTGTGCCCGTGGAACAAGTTCGCGCGCGCCGCGACCCACCCCGACTTCAAGGTGCGCCACGGCCTGGATGCCGCCACGCTGCCGGAGGTGTTCGGCTGGACCGCGGAGCAGTTCGAGGAACGCATGCGCGGCTCGGCCATCTACCGCATCGGCTACGTTCGCTGGCTGCGCAACATCGCGGTGGCGCTCGGCAATGCCCCGAGTTCAGCCCCGGTCCTGCAGGCACTGGCCGCGCGGCGCGAAGATGCCTCGCCCCTGGTGCGCGAGCACGTGGCCTGGGCGCTGGCGCGCCACGGTCAGGGCGGCTGAGGCAACGGGCCATGCGGCGCGGCGCCGCTGGCGCGGCGGTTCGTCCCGGGCAGCGCGGTCGCTACGGGCGCGTCACCTGCACGTTGTCGATGAGGCGCGCCCGCCCGAGGCGCGCCGCGACCAGCACCACGAGCTCACGCGCCGCGGCCGCCGGGGCGGCGAGGTCGGTGGCCCGACGGACCGCGAAATAGTCCGGCCGGAAGCCGGCCGCCTCGAGTGTCTCGAAGCCGGCACGCTCGATGCTCGCGAACTCGCGGTCCCCGGCGCGCAGCCGTGCCGCCGCCGCCTGCAGCGCCGCGTAGATGCGCGGCGCGAGCGCGCGCTCGGCGGCCGTCAGGTACTGGTTGCGCGAGCTCATGGCCAGCCCGTCGCCGTCGCGCAGCGTCGGTGCGCCGACGATCTCGACCGGCATGCACAGCTCGGCCACCATGCGGCGGATGACGGCCAGCTGCTGGAAGTCCTTCTCGCCAAACACCGCCACGTCCGGGTCGACGATGTGGAACAGCTTGGCCACCACCGTGCTGACGCCTTCCATGTGGCCGGGACGGAACTCGCCTTCGAGGACGCGGGACAGTCCCGGCACCTCGACGCGCGTGGCGCGCTCCGAGCCGTTGGGATAGATCTCGGCCACTTCCGGCATGAACATGAGGTTGCAGCCGGCCGCCGCCAGCATGTGTTCATCCTCGTGCGGCGTGCGCGGGTAATGCGCAAAGTCCTCGTTGGGCCCGAACTGCATGGGGTTGACGAAGATGCTGGCCACGAAGCGCTGACCGTGGGCACGCGCCGCCTCGATGAGGCTGACGTGGCCGGGATGCAGGTTGCCCATGGTCGGCACGAACGCCACGCGGTGTCCGGCGCGGCGCCAGGCGCGCACGCGCTCGCGCACCGCGGCGATGGTCGTGACCGTCTCCATGGTCACTGGAACGAGTGTTCGGGTCCGGGGTACTCGCGCGCCTTCACGGCACTCACGTAGCGCTGCATCGCCTCGAGGTTGTTGCCGGCGCCTTCCATGAAGTTGCGCACGAAGCGCGGCTTGCGCCCGGTGGTGATGTCGAGCATGTCGTAGGTGACCAGGATCTGGCCGTCGACGTCGGGCCCGGCACCGATGCCGATCACCGGCACGTGCAGCGCCTCGGTGATGCTCTTGCCGAGGGCCGAGGGCACGCACTCGAGCAGCACGATGTCCGCGCCCGAGGCCTCGAGCAGGCGCGCCTCCTCGAGCAGGCGGGCCGCGGCCTCGCGCTCGCGGCCCTGCACGCGGAAGCCGCCGGTCTTGTGCACCGACTGCGGCTTGAGGCCGAGGTGGGCGCACACTGCGATATCGTGGCCGGCGAGGAACTCGACGATGTCGCTCTGCTTGCCGCCCGACTCGAGCTTCACCATCTGCGCCCCGCCCTCCTGCATCAGGCGTACTGCGTTGGCGAGCGCCAGCTCCTTGGTGGGGTAGCTCATGAACGGCATGTCACCGATGAGGAACGGACGCTGCAGGCCGCGCGCCACGGCCGCGCAGTGATACACCATGTGGTCCATGGATACCGGCACGGTGGTGTCGTGTCCCTGGATCACCATGCCGAGCGTGTCGCCGACCAGCACCACGTCGACGCCGGCCGCATCGAGCAGCAGCGCGAAGCTCGCGTCGTAGCAGGTGAGCGAGGCGATTTTCTCACCGTCGGCCTTCATGCGCTGCAGCGTCGCCAGGGTGACCGGCGGTCGCCCCGCATCCTGCTGCAGGTGCTTGTACATGGGCATGGCGCGAGTGTAGCTAGATGGCGCGGCTGCGCAACGGGTTGTAGTACAGCCGCCCGCGGCTCATGCGCTTGATGGCCAGCAGCAGTTCGTCGTAGTCGCGCTGATTGGCGATCGGGTCGAACGAGGCGGCATTGACGATCAGCAGCGGCGCCGCCTCAAACTCGTGGAACAGGCGGGCGTAGGCCTCGTTGAGGCGCTCCAGGTACTGGCGGTCGATGTACTGCTCGTACTCGACGCCGCGCTTGGCGATGCGCTCGAGCAGTACGTCGACGGGCGCCTGCAGGTACACCACCAGGTCGGGCTTGGGGGCCTGGATCTCGAGTTTGGCGTACAGCTGCTCGTAGAGCGCGTACTCCGCGTCATCGAGGGTCACGCGTGCGAACAGCCGGTCCTTCTCCAGCAGGTAGTCCGCCACGCGCACCGGCGCGAACAGGTCCGCCTGCTGCAGCGCCGCCAGCTGCTGCGCGCGCTGCAGCAGGAAGTAGAGCTGCGTCGGCAGCGCGCCGGCGCGCGGGTTCTTGTAGAAGCGCTCGAGGAACGGATTCTGCGCCGCCTGCTCGAACACGCCGTGCGCGCCGAGGCTGGCGCACAGCCGTTTGGCGAGGCTGGTCTTGCCCACCCCGATCGGACCTTCCACCACGATGAACTTGTGGGCCGGTTCGTTCGCCATTGGTTCTACAGCGCGCTCAGGCCCGCGGACGCGACTCTGGAGGCGAGCTCGGCCACTCGGCCGAGTCCGGGCAGCTCAACATCCGGGGCGATTTCCGCGAGAGGATACAGAACGAAGTTGCGCTCCACTATCCCGGGATGCGGCAGCAGCAGCTCGCCCGTGCTGCGGCGCTCGCTGCCGTAGGCGAGCAGATCCAGGTCGATGACCCGCGGTCCCCAGCGCTCACGTTGCACCGGACGGCCCATGGCCGATTCGATGGCACGCAGCTCGGTGAGCAGCGCGTCCGCGCCCAGCCGCGTGAGCAGGCCGGCCACCGCGTTGACGAAGTCCGGCTGATCCAGCTTGCCGAACGGTCGCGAGGCATACAGCCGCGAGATGAGTGGTACCCGTGTCTGCGGCAGCCGCGCCAGCCGTGCGCAGGCCTCGAGCACCTGTCGGCGCGGATCGTGCAGGTTGCTGCCCACCCCGACGTAGGCGGGCCGCCAGGTATCCATGCCGTACCGCCCGCGTCAGGCCGGCGCGGGCGAGCCGGAGCGGCGACGGCGACGCCGGCCGCGGCGCCGCGGGCCGGCGGCGGCCCGGGCCGGGCCCTCGCCGGTCAGGGCATCGGCCATACGGGCGCGCTCCTCCGCCGACACCTCCTGCACCTGGGTCCACCACTGCGCCATGTCTGCGGACGCGAGCCCGAACTGCGCGCGCAGCAGCAACAGGTCGTAGGCGGCGCGGAAGCGCGGATGCTCGAGCACGCGCAGCGCGCGCCGCCCGCGCGGGTGCTCCAGCCGCGGCTGCAGCGCGAACATCTCGCGCACGCCGAGCGAGAAGCGCCTGGGAATGGCGATGCGCCCCTGCGCCTCGCGCGTCGCCCGGTCGCAGGCGTCGAGAATCGTGGCCACCTCGTGCCAGCGCTCCGGCGGCGCCGCTTCAATGAGGCCGGCGATAGGTCCATATAAGAGGAGCGCGAACAGGAACGTCGGCGTGACCGGCTTGTCGGCGATGACGCGCGCGTCGGTGTTCTCCAGCCCCTGCAGCAGCAGCTTCTCGATCAGGCTCCCGGGATGGCTGGCGAAGTAGGCATCCACCGTCGGCAGCAGCACCTGCAGCAGGCCGCGGCGGCGCAGCACGCCGAAGCTGCGCGCACCGTGCCCGGTGAGGAACAGCTTCAGAGTCTCGTCGAAGAGCCGCGCCGGCGGCACCCCGGCCAGCAGTCCGCGCAGCGGTGGAATCGGGGCAGCGGTGGCCGGCGCGATCTGGAAGCCCAGCTTCGCCTCGAAGCGCGCCGCGCGCAGCATGCGCACCGGATCTTCGCGGTAGCGGGTCTCGGGGTCGCCGATCAGGCGCAGCGTGCGTGCGGCGATGTCGGCGGTGCCGTCGACGTAGTCCCACAGCGAGAAGTCGGCGATGTTGTAGTAGAGCGAGTTGGCAGTGAAATCGCGCCGCCATACGTCCTCGTCGATGGTGCCGTAGACGTTGTCGCGCAGGATGCGTCCGGAGGCGTCGAAGGCGCGCTCCGCCGAATCATCACTGTCGTCCCCGGCTGCGCCGCGTCCGCGCGCCGGCGCGACCGGCTCTGCCGCGACCGCGACCGCGTCGTCATCGAGCTCCGGCGCCTCACCGTCCTCCGGGTCGGCTTCGGGCAGCGGCTCATCGCCCTGCGAGGGCGCGCTGGTCGCGCGGAAAGTCGCCACCTCGATGGTCTCGCGCCCGAAGAACACGTGCGCGAGGCGGAAGCGCCGTCCCACCAGGCGGCAGTTGCGAAACAGCCGGCGCACCTGTTCGGGCAAGGCGTCGGTGGCGACGTCGAAGTCCTTCGGCTCGATGCCGATCAGGAGGTCGCGCACGCAGCCGCCGACGAGGAACGCCATGAAGCCCGCATCGCGCAGGCGATAGAGCACGCGCAGCGCATTCGGCGAGATGTGGGAGCGGGAGATGGCGTGCTCGGACCGGGGAATGATCCGCGGCTGCGCAGCAGGCGTCGCGGGGGACGCGTCAGACAAGTTCAATTCCTTGGGCTTTCTCTTGAGCAATTGGGGCGGCTCTCTATAATACCGCGCTCCTGCAGCCGGCCCCGCCGTCCCGCTCCCTTCGTCTAGAGGCCCAGGACATAGCCCTCTCAAGGCTGTAACACCGGTTCGAATCCGGTAGGGAGCGCCAATTAAATCAACGACTTACATTCTCAGATAGTGCAGCCCGCTCTCGGCGCACGCCCGTCGCTCCGATCGCACGCGGCAGCAGGACGCGCCACGCGGTGCCGCACCTGGCGGTTGAGTACGCGCGGGGGCCAACGCGCGGCTCAGTCGCTCGGCGAATTTCAGTCGCCCGTGTCGTCCCGATAGGCCCTGCCCAGATCATGTTTGACGTCCCGATACGCGGCAGTGACGGGCTCCAGCTCCGAAAAGGCCTGCTGCGTGTTCGCGTGCTCCGCGTCCTCGCGCATCTTGTGATAGCTGCGGGCGACGAGGTCGAACTGAGCCGACACGTCGTCGCGGCTGACACTCGCGGTGTCCACCATGCTGCGAAAATCATGGGCGCGCATGGCGAGCTCGTGCGCATCCGGCTGGTACGGCGGCCCGATCGTGTCTGACCGGTCTGCCAGCGTTCGCGAGGTAAGGTCGAGCTTTTCCGCGGACTGAGTGAGGCCCGGCGGACGGCTCACTGTTACACACGCCGCGACAGCTATCAGCACCGCTCCTGTCATCCCCAACTTGAGGTTCCTTCCAGACTCCATCGCTGCCTCCTTGAGCGTCTACGGCGCATTGAGCGTCTACGGCGCTCCGATGGTCAGCGTGGGCTGCAGTGCCCCTCGCGACAATGAGAAGCCAGCCGCAGGTGACGTCAGATTGCGCCGACACGTCGGTCGAGCGTGGCGGCCCAAAAGAGCTGAACTGCCACGCCTTGCTTCCGCTGCGGAGCGATGCACGCCGCGGTCCGCACACGGGCAGGACCCGAGCGCGGCCTCGATCGGCTGACGCGTCGGAAATTGCCTCGGTCATGTCATTGCGCGGCGCATCAAACCAACACCAACATGAACACAACGTGAAACCAACAGAAAAAAGGTCGGGCACCGACAAGTCGGCCGACCGTTTCCTCACGATCGTTATGGAGGTTCCGCCGACGGCCGGCCGCGCCAGGCGATGCGCACAATTGCCTGATATGGCTCAATCCAAGCACGAACAGGAACTGCGAGCGCTCGCACGCGACCGCATCGCAAAGGGTGAATGGCCCGGCGAGCCGGCCTCGCGCATGTGGGGCGGTGATGGCACCGGGCGGCACTGTTCCCTATGCCGCGAGCCGGTTCAGCCCGGGCAGATCGAATTCGAGGTCGAAAGCGACGGGCATAGCCTGATATTCCACAGGGTGTGCCAATCGGTCTGGCAGCTGGAGTGCGTCAGCCACGGTCCGCGGGAGCCTGGCGAGCCGTAAGCCTGTCGCGGCCATTGTTAGACGCACCCGCGGCAGCGACCGTGCGCGCGCCTACCTCACTGCTGCGGCTGGATCTCTGTAGCCCTGAAGTTCCCGGCGTAGCAGATATAACTGCCGTCAGTCGCCGGCCGGTGCCACTTGCGCTCGCGGAGAATTTTTTGTTCCCGGCATTCCTGCGCCGACGTGAAGTACGCGAGCACCACCGTGTGCGCAGGCTGGCCGGCCATGAAGATCAGCACGTGCAGATGGGCCACGAAATTCGGGATCATGGTCCTGTCTGAGGTTATTGCGCCGTCGCACCCACGCCCGGGATTTAGCGCCGGATGTTACGTCAATGGATCCGGCCTGCAGTGGGCGGGACCGTGAAGTTGGTGTCAGCATTGAGCTACATGCGCAACAACGCACAGGCTCGCTGCCCAGGTCGAGGCAGCGCCCGCCGGCGACGGCCTCAGCTGCCGCGGGCCGCAGCCTGCACCGGGTCGCCGGCGCTGCCGCTGAGCACCGGGACGCCGGTGGCACGGGCCGATACGGTGGCCTCGGCAAGATACTCGTCGCCGGTGTTGGTGCGCGCGCGCCGCTCGCTGACCGTGACCTCGACATGTGGATGACGTGCCCCCGAGCGCTGCGCCGCCGCCAGCGCGTAGACACGCGCCAGCCGCCGCGCCTCCTCGATCGCCGCCTGCGCGTCGTTGAAGTCCCGGCTGCCCGCCGGGTCGTGCACGCGAAACACATTGAGCACCGGCTGGTTGACGGTGAGCTCGCAGGTTTCCGAGACCACTCCCGCGGCCGCACCGATGGCATTGCACACCTGCGCATGCGCAGGCACGTTGAGCACCGCGCCCAGGCGCCGCGCCACCTCACCGTAGTAGGCCGCGGCCGGCGCGCCGATGGCGACGAGCGGTCGCGCCAGCCCTACCCGCACATCCAGCAGCCGTGAGAAAGACCGTCCGGCCGCCACCTCGCCCATGAGCTGCGCGAACGGTCCGGACGTGCCGGGCTCGACCCCGGGATCGCGCGCCAGCGCGGTCTCGAGCACCACCCGCACCGCCTGCCGCAGCACGTGCTCGTGGGTTCGCTCGCTCAGACCTTCCGGCGTGTCGGCCGCGCGCCGCGCGCTGGCGTTACGCTCCTCGAGCGCGAGCAGCGCGGCACCGAGGCGCGCCGATTCCACGCACCAGCCGTGCTGCCGCCCGAGGACGTGCAGCGCATCGCTGGGGGTATAGCCGGCGACCGTCGCCAGCCCGCGATCGACCAGGCGCCGCAGCGCCGCGACCCCCGGGGCGGTGCGCGCCACGCTGTCGACGCCGCGGGGCTCGGCACCGAGCGCGTCGAAAATGCGCTGTTCGAGGCGGTCGAGCGCCGGCCCAGGCCCGGTAGCGGGATTGCGCACGGCGAAATGGCCGGCGCCCGCCGGCAGCGAGGCCGCAGCAGCGAGGCGGGCCAGCTCGGTGCGGACCGCCGGGAACTGCAGTGCGAACAGGCTGAGCGGCACCACGCGGCGTGGACCGACGCTGAGGCGCCGTTCGCGATCGAAAGACACCTCGCTGTCGCCGCCGAGCCCGCAGGTGTGGACGTCGATCGCCTGCACCATGGTGCGCCAGCCGCCGATCACCGCGCCTTCGGCCCGCACCACCGGGCGTCCGTCCGCCACCACCGCGACATCCGTCGTCGTGCCTCCCATGTCCGCGACCACGAAGTCGCGCAGACCGCTGAGGAAGCTCGCCCCGACCACGCTCGCCGCCGGTCCCGACAGCACCGTCTCGACCGGATACTCGAGCGCCACCGCGGCCTTCACCAGCGTGCCGTCGCCGCGCACGATCATCAGTGGCGCCGTGATGCGCTCGCGGCCGAGCACTTCCTGCACCGAATCGAGCAGATGGCGTACCTGCGGCGTCAGGCGTGCGTTCAGGGCTGCGGTCAGGGCGCGCCGCGGCGCATCGAGCTGCGCGCTGAGCTCGTGACTGCAGGTCACCGGCTTGCCGCACCCGGCGCGGATGCACTCGCGCACGCGCAGCTCGTGGGCGGGATTGCGCACCGAAAACATGGCGGCCACGGCGAACGCCTCCACGCTGCCACCAAACTCTGCCACCGCAGCCCGCACCGCCACCTCATCGAGCGGCTCGGCCTCCTCGCCGGATGCGTCGTGGCCACCGCGCACGCACACGATGCTGCCGCCGCCGCCGCGCTTGAGACCGGAGCGCTCGACCATGCGCTCATCGAAGCCCACCAGCAGCGTGCAGATCGGGCTGAAGCGGCTCTCGACCACGGCATTGGTCGCAAGCGTCGTGGAGGCTGCGACGAGCGCGATCTGCTCGCGCCGCACGCCGGCCGGCAGCGCGGAGAGCAGGGCGTGGATCGCCTCGCTGATGCCGAGGGCGAGGTCCCAGTGGGTCGTACGCGCCTTCGCGCCTGCCAGTACGCGGTGCTCGCCATCGAGCGCCACGGCGTCCGTGAAGGTGCCGCCGGTATCCAGGCCGAGGCGTATTTCGGGCGGCGCGGCGGCAGCCGCGCCGGCGCGGTCGGCATTCATGGTGTTGTTTTCCAGATTCGCAGGTCGATGCCCGGGCAGGGCGGCGCCAGCATACCGAAGGGTGCGCTGGAGCAGGCGAAGCTCATCCCGTCGGCGCGCGTTCGGCCGTCCCGGCCGTCCGGAAAAGTCAATGCAGAGTTTCAAGGAATCAATTACTTATGATGGATTCCTGTCGCCAGGCCGAACCACGGGGACGCGACGTGCGCGGAACGAAGGCAAGCTGCCCGCGCATACCCGTGCACCGCGCAGCTGACGCATACTTGCGAGCCTGGTTCACCCCCGACTGGAGTGCCGCATGCGTCTGACCGCCCTGCCCGCTCTCACGGCCCTGGTGCTGGCCGCAGCGGCCTGGAACTGCGCCGCTGCGCGCGCCACGCACCCGGCCCAGCCCGACGCGGCGGCCATCGCCGCTTCTATCGCCAGCGCGGATCGCTCGCAGGCGGACCGCGACCGTGACGGCTGGGCAAACCCGCAGGCCGTGCTCACCTTCCTCGGCGCGCGGCCCGGCATGCACGTCATCGATTACCTGGCTGGCGACGGTTACTACAGCGAGCTGCTGGGACGCATCGTCGGCCCGGGTGGGCAGGTGATCGTCTACGACAACGACGGCTACGCCGGCTTCGTGGGCCAGAAGCTCGTCAAGCGCTTCGACGGCCACCGCGTACCCAACACGCTCCTCAAAGTCACCCCGATCGCGGATCTGAAGCTGCCGGCCGGCTCGCTCGATGCCGCGCTGTTCGTCATGTCCTACCATGACGTGTACTTCACGCCGCCCCGCGCCAGCGCGCCGATGGGCGACGCCGCGCAGATGGTGGGCGCACTGTTCACCGCCCTGAAGCCGGGCGGGGTGGTGGTGGTCCAGGACCACGTCGCCGTGGCCGGCAGCGACCCGGCGGAATCGGTGCAGAAGCTGCACCGGATCGATCCGCAGGCGGTGCGTCGCACCTTCGAGCAGGCCGGTTTCCGGCTCGACGCGGAGCAGGACACGTTCAAGAACTCCGGTGATGATCACACCAAGCTCGTGTTCGATCCTGCCATCCGCCACAAGACCGACGAGTTCTTGTATCGCTTCCGCAAACCCTGAAGGCTGAGCGCCTTCAGGCAGCGGCGCTGCGGCAGCGTGCCGCCCAGCGCAGCAGCCCGGCGGCGTAGCACGCGTAGTAGCCCGCCAGCGTCCCGAGCAGCAGCAGCGTCAGCGGCGTCAGCGCATTGGCCGAGGGCGGCGGTGTATTGACCGCCGCGCCGGGAAAACCCCCGGTGACGAAGCGGTAGGCGATGCGGCAGAGGAGCAGGGTCGAGAGGATGACTCCGAGGTGCGCGCTGGGGGTGTAATACAGTCCCTCGGGTGACTGCTCGAAGCGGGTCAGCCGCAGGCCGAGCACCCCCAGGCCGATGCCCACCGCGGCGCCCGCCGCCAGGCAGTCTTCTGCAACCGGCAGGGCGCGGACCGAGAGCGCCAGCAGCACCACCAGCAGCGGGAAGAGTGTGACCGAGACCCACGGGCGCACCGGCGACAGACGCTGGCGCCCGATGCTGCGGCGGATGCGCGCGTACATGCGCCACGCGATCAGCGCAACGATGGCGGCGGTGAACAGTGCTTGTGATGACGGCGGCTGGGTCACGGGCATGGGCTCACTTGCTCCAGGGTCGCAGGACGCGCCGCAGCGGCGCAGATACGGTGGCCTTCTGGTCGGGGTCGAGCAGCCGGCGGCGCTTCAGATGACGGATCGAGCTCTGCACGCTCGACTTCGACAGCCCGGTACGGCTCGCGATGGTCTGCAGGCTCACCGCGACGGCATCGCGCCGCGCCTGCAGGCTGTGCCGCAGCAGGAACAGATACACCACGAAGGCGGCGGGACGGCGGTCGTGGCCGACCAGGTCAGGCATCAGCACGTCGGTGACGTAGGCGTCGATTGTCAGGCGTTGCATAGTACTAAATACTATAGCAGTTAAAGGTCGGGGCGGCCCTGCTCGAGCCCATAATGGGCATCCCCGCCTCGGCAGGTTCGCGCACATGATCACGCACGTGAAGTTCGTCGGCATCCCGACCAGGGACCAGCGCCGCGCGCTGAAGTTCTACACCGAACAGCTCGGCTTCGAGGTCGCCACCGATCAGCCTTTCAACGACAAGCAGCGCTGGATCGAGTTGCGCATCGCGCACTCCCCGACCGCGGTCGTGCTGTTCACGCCGGAAGGACACGAGGACCGCATCGGCACTTTCTTCAACGGCTCCTTCGCCTGCGACGACGTCGAAGCTACCTACCGCCAGCTGCGCGCGCGCGGCGTCGACTTCACCGCCGAGCCCACCAAGCAGCCCTGGGGCACCTACGCCACGTTCAAGGACCCGGACGGCAACCAGTTCGTACTGTCCTCGCGCTGAGGGCGCCACCGCGCAGCGCCCGGGGCTACTCGAGCCGCTCGTACACCGCGCGCGCCTGGCGCAGGGTCTGCAGCACCTGGGTCTTTTCCTCGTCCGAGTTCCAGTCGGGATACGCAGCCGTGGTGGCCAGCAGGTGATCGATCCAGGCCTCGAAGAAGCGGGCGTCGGCGGATGAGCGCCGCGCCTGGCCGCGCACGGACACGTAGATCGGACTGCTGGTCGCGTACACAAAGTTGTCGAGGATCGGATACTCGGCCCGCGCGCTGAACGCGCGCAACAGACACCAGCCGCCGGCATCGAGCGCCAGAGTGCCGCTGACGCTGAGTGAGCGGCGACCCCGATCCAGCGGCAGCTCGCGCACCACCCGTGCGTTGCACACGACCTGCGCGTGATCGAGCGGCACGATCGAGCTCAGCTGCGCGCGGAACGGCAGGGTCTGCGCGTGCTCCAGCGTCACGTCCTCGCCGATGGCTCGTCCGGCGATCGCGAGATTCAGCAGTGGCCCGTTGGTCGCGAAAGTGCGCCCCTGGCGCAGCGCCTGGAGCCACCGGCCGCTGTCGAGTGCGCCGTCCGGCACCGAGGCGTAGACGCGGTTCAGGCCCACCGGACCGCGCAGCGTCGCGTAGTTGGCCATGGCGTCGGTCCCGCCGGCAGCGGGGATGCGGAAGCCCAGGTTGAGGAGCCGATACCACACCGCCGCGGTCGCCTGGTGATCGGCGAAGCCGACGATTTCCATGTAGTCGACCTTGCCGAGCGCCACGTCCACGGGCAGTTCGTCGGCGTCGGTGTGCACCGGATGGGTGAGCGGCTGCGGCGGGTCCTCGAACGGATGCACGTAGCCGACCAGCGCCCCGTGCGCGTGGGCGAGGTCCGCGACCTGCGCATTGCTCGGATAGAGGCTGGCCGCCGCGGTGTTCGGGTAACCGGCATAGCCCGGCAACAGCGTCGGTCCCTGCAGGCCGAGCAGCCCGAGATGTCCCCAGTAGCTGGTGTGGAACTCCTGGCCATGCACGATGAGGGTGCCCGCGGTCGAGGCCGGATCTACGCCGTGGCCGCTGTAGTCGATGTCCGGGACGCGCTGCTCCTTGTTGACGATGAGGTTCTCGACGATGTCGAGGTCCTCGGCCCGGGCCTGCAGTACCAGGTGCGCGGGCGTGTTGCGATAGTGTCCGCCGTAGTTCATGTGCACGTGCACGTCGGCGCTCACCCAGCGCCGCCCCGCTGCATCGGGCCAGGGTGCCGCGCTCACGACCACGGCCAGTGGCGTCGTGGCGCCGGCGCTGACCTGGACGCTGCGGCGCTCCGGCGGATGCCCGGGTCCGTGCATGACCTCCACTTGCACCGTGCCGGCCGGCACCTCGACGTCATCGTCGCCGGCGGTATGGAAGTAGCGCGCCTCGAACGGATGCTCGTTGCGATCAAACTCGGCGTGGTGCACCCAGGCATGCCGCGGGGCATAAAAGCGCCCCGCCGCGTCCGTGACCACGACCCGCGCCGGCAGGGCCGCGCCGCCGGCATCGCGCACCGACAGGTGCACCCGCCCCACCGGGCGCAGGTGCTGCCGCTCGCTCGCCTCCAGGGCGCGCGAGCTGCCGCCGGGCAGCTCCAGCAGGCGCAGCTGCGTGTCGCCCGCGCGGTTGGAAACGAAGGCGATCTGGCGCCCATCGGGCGACCAGCGCGGCCCGGTCTCGTCCCAGTCACCGTAGGTGAGCGGCAGCGGTTCGCCGCCACCGGCCGGCATCAGCCACAGCTGCAGCCAGTTGCGCCCCAGGTAGGAGCTGTAGACGATGCGCTTGCCGTCGGGTGAATACTCCGGCCGCGCCTGCCAGTTGGTCTCCTCGTAGCGCAGCTCGCGCGGCTCGGCACCGGGCGTCGCGGGCATCTGCCAGAAACCGCCGGTGCCGTGGATGCGCCCGCGGTTGGAGACGTACAGCACCGCCTGGCCATCGCGGCTCCAGGTCGGATTGATCTCATGGTCAAAGGCGCTGTAGTAGTAGCGCGGCAGGGCGCTCTTGTTCTCGCCCGTGAGCCGCACCACTTCGCCGAGGCTGGTACCGTGCACCGCGGCGACGAACACGTGGAAGTGACGATGATAAGCCGTCGAGACGAACACGATGCGCTGGCCATCGGGCGACCAGCGCGGCTCGAGATTGACCGCGCCGTCGTGCGTCAGCTGCAGCGCGCGCCCGGAGCGCACCTCCAGCAGCCACAGCTCGCTCGCCTGCGCGTCGCCCGAGGTGTAGACGATGCAGCAGCCGTCCGGCGACCAGTCCGGCTGGTAGTCGTAGCCGGGGCCGTCGGTCAACTGCACGGCGCGCGTGGCATCGGTTCGCTGGCGCCACAGCGAGCCGGCCATGGAGTAGACCACCTCGCGCGAGTCCGGCGACCAGGCGACGCTGCTCGGGCCGCTGGTGAGCTGCGGCAGGTACATCTCGCTGTAGTAGTACGCGTGCGGCAGATCGATCGCCGGCGCGGCGGCCAGGCACTCCCCGCCGGGTGCACCGAGCAGCGTTGCGATCAGCAGCAGGCCGAACCGGTGCCTTGCCACGACAAAACTCCAGCTTGTTCCACGGCGCGACAGTATAAGATCGCCGCCGGGCCGCCGCGCGCGAGGTCGCGTGCGGGCCGAGCCAGGAACGGCGAGCGATGAAGAAATCCGTCACTGTCGGGGTCGGCGTGGTGATGCTGACGACCTGCCTCGCTGCGTACGCGCAGCCGCCGCATACCCATCGTCTGGAAGCGACCCCCGCGACCGTGGTGTACGGCTACTACTGGTCCGAGGCACAGCCGGTGCTGCGCATCGCCTCGGGCGACATCATCGACGTGGATACGCTGCTCACCAACACGCCGGAGGGGCTCGCCAAGGCGGGCGTGCCGGACGACGAGATCCAGCCGTCACTCAAGACGATCGTCAGCGAGGTGACCGGCGAGCGGCGCGGTCCGGGCGGCCACATCCTCACCGGTCCCGTGTACGTCGAGGGAGCCGAACCCGGCGACGTGCTCGAGGTCAAGATCCTGTCGATCCAGCCGGCGCTCGACTACGGCTACAACGGCTGCAAGGGCTTCCTGCCGGAGAACTGCGAGGCCGGCGCGCCGGCCAAGATCATCAGACTCGACCGCCGGCACATGACCGCCGAATTCGCGCCCGGCATCGTGATCCCGCTGCGGCCGTTCTTCGGCAGCATGGGAGTCGCGCCGGCCCCGGAGCTCGGGCGCCTCAGCAGCAACCCGCCCGGGCGTCACGCCGGCAACCTCGACAACCGCGAGCTGATCGCGGGCAGCACGCTCTTCATCCCGGTGTTCGCACGCGGCGCGCTGTTTGAAGTCGGCGACGGACACATGGCGCAGGGCGACGGCGAGGTGGACCAGACCGCCATCGAGACCTCGCTCCGCGGGCGCCTGCAGCTCACCGTGCGCAAGGACATGAAGCTCACCTGGCCGCGTGCCGAGACTCCGACCGACTACATCAGCATGGCAACCGACCCGGATCTGACCGCCGCGACGCGCACCGCGGTGCAGGAGATGGTGGACCTTCTGGTGAGCACACGCCATCTGACGCGCCACCAGGCCTATCAGCTGGTCAGTATCGCCGGCAACGTGGCGGTAACGCAGCTGGTGGACAAGCCCAACGTCGGCGTGCACGTACGCCTGCCCAGGAGCATCTTCGTCGGCAGATAAGGGCCAGCGGCCGGCGCTGCCGCGCCCGCCCCGCAGCAGCTCGATTTGCGACTCGACGCCGCTCACCCCGGCCACGGCGCGCGCGTCCCGGGGCGCCAGGTACAGATCGTCGATCGACCAGACCTGGCCGGCGAGCAGCACCTTGCCACGGTCGACGGACACGTCGATGTGGCGCGCCAACAGCTGCGGGTCAGCATCGAGGGCCGCCTCGACCCGGGCGGCGAGCGCGCTGTCCGCGGCGCGCTTCACCGCCGTGCGCGGCGGCGCATGCGCGCAGCCGCCCGCCACGCATGCCAGCCGGAACGGCAACAGCGAGCGGGACACTGACAGGTGCGCTCGCATACCCTCAAGGCGTCCGACCCGCCGGGGCCGCCGGCGGTCAGCTTCAGCGACCGGCGTGCGCCTGCTCGGCGCGCTCGCGCAGCCCGGCGAGCGCGGCTGGCAGGTCCTTGCGCAGCGAGCGTGTGACCAGGAAGTGCGGGATCCAGAAGCCCGGATCGAGGTACACCTCGTACTCGACGATGGTCGCTGAGCCGTCCGGGGCCGGCATCAGCAGCCATGCGCCCTCCTCCTCCTTCAAATCGCCGCTGATGCGCCGGAAATCGATGCGGCGCGGCCGGTCGTAGTGCGCGCGGAACACGTAGTCGACCGTCGGCAACATCCACGAATAGCGCACTTCGTGCTCGATGTCCGCCCAGCTGCCGTCGGCGGCACCGTCGACGCGACGGCAGCGCCTCAGGCCGGGCACGAAGATCTGGACCTGCTGACAGTCGGTCATGATTTTCCAGATCGTCTCGGCCGGGGCACTGATGCGCACGGCGGCGCGCACGGCGCCACGCGGGCGTTCGGGGTCGGCGCCGCTCACCGCCTGCACCACGACTTCGCCGGCGGCGAGTCGCCGCTGGACGCCGGGATCGCTCACCCACGCCCCCGGTGCGGCGGGCGCGACCGGCGGCAGCACGGCCAGTGCCATAACCAGCGCGGCGGAACACAGGGCGGGAGGGGAAATTGCGGCTACCTCGGATCGCACGCCGCGGTGCGTCGCAGCGACGCGCACGCGCCGCCGGTCGTGAGTACGTCGCGGCGCGCTGCGGGTTCACGACCCGAGCGTGCGCCGCGGCCTAGAGGTCGAAGGCGCGCCAGATGCGCAGCACGGCGCGCTGCGAGATGCCGAGGGCGCTCGCGAGGCGGCGGCTGCTCCAGCGTTTCGCGTCCGGCGGGTGCTCGTGCAGGGTTTTGGCCAGCACCGCTTCCACCAGCTCGTCGCTGATCGAGCGCGGCGCGCCCGGGCGCGGCTCATCGAGCAGCCCCTGCATGCGCTGCGCGACGAAGCGCGCCCGCCACTTGCCCACCGTCTGGGTCGTCACGCGGAGCTGCGCCGCCACCGCGCGATTGGAGCGGCCGGCGTCACAGCGCAGCACGATGCGCGCCCGCAGCGCGAGCGCGCGCGCTTGGCGGTTGCGCGTCCATTGCGCGAGTTGAGCGCGCTCCGCGTCGGAGAGCGCAAGCGGGGCCATGCGTGAGTGACGTGACATAAAGCCGGGGTCGTGGAGGCGTGCAAGCTTTGTCGTAGCGACTGATGTTCCCGTTCCCGAACCTGCCATCCACGCCGCCAAAGCGCAAACGGTTCAATGAACTTGTGACTCGCCGCGCTCGCGCTCGGGTGTGCGAAAGGTGCTTTTTTGCAGTGTTTTGCGGCGATTCCGCACCACTCTGGACTGCGTCTCGAAGGCGCGACACTTCGACAGCGGCGCGCCAGCGGGCGTACACCACCGCTCGCGCAGTCGCTTGCTTGTTTGTTAGGGCCGCAAATCGCGGAAGGGGGGAGCCGATGCACTCGCGCGTTCCGTTCGTTCAGCATTCGTCAGCCGCGCTCACGCTTGTCGTGGGCCTCGTCGGCGTCATGACGGCAGTCGCTCAGGTACCGGCCGCCGCCTCGTTCGGCGGCGTGAGGGACCCCGGCGTGCGCCAGGCCGCGACCGACGGCCAGCCGCCGCCGCCGCTCGCGGGCATGACCTCCGATGAGATGACCTTCTACGAGGACGGACTCGCCCGCTTCCAGACGGTCGAGGTCGTAACGGGTGCAGTGCCCGGCCAGGGCAACGGCCTCGGCCCGCGGTTCAATTCCGATTCCTGCTCGTCCTGTCACGGCCAGCCCTTCGTGGGCGGCTCGAGTCCGGCCATCAACCCGCTGCCCGCCATCGCCGTCGCGCAGGGCGCCGACAATCAGGTGCCGTGGTTCATCACCCGCAACGGCCCGATCCGCGAGGTGCGCTTCGTGAGTTCCAACGGTGTCCCGGACGGCGGCGTGCACGATCTGTGGGTCATCAGCGGCCGCAGCGATGCCGGCAGCTGCAAGATCGCGCAGCCGAACTTCCTGCCGGCCGGCGATCCGGTCAGTGGCCTCGGCGGCAACCGCAACATCGTGTTCCGCATCCCGACGCCGATCATGGGAGCGGGCCTCATCGAGTCGATCTCGGACTCGACGATCCTCGCCGGGGTCAACGCCAACACGACGAACAAGCGACAGATGGGCGTGGGGGGGCATGCCAACGCGATCCAGGGCGGCAACGTCAACCGCAGTGGCAACGACGGTACCGTGACGCGCTTCGGCTGGAAGGCGCAGAACAAGTCGCTGCTGATATTCGCGGGCGAGGCCTACAACGTCGAGATGGGGATCTCCAACCAGGTCTTCCCCCAGGAGCGCGACGAGACTGCGGGTTGCGATACCTGGTATTCGCCGAATGACACGCTCAACTTCCCGAATCCGGCCTCACCGCCGGCCGCCACGCCGGTGCTGTCGGACGTCGAGGCGTTCGCCAACTTCATGCGCCTGATGGCCCCGCCGGCGCCGGCGCCCGCGACGGCATCCAGCCAGCGCGGCAACGCGCTGTTCGCCAGCGTCGGCTGCGCCCTGTGCCACACCCCGTCGATGATGACGGGTGCGACCATGGCGAGCGGCTCGTACCACCAGCCGAGCGCGGCCCTGTCGCATCAGCAGGCCAACCTGTTCTCCGACCTGCTGGTGCACCATATGGGGACGCGGCTCGCTGACGGCATCACTCAGGGTGCGGCGGGACCGGACGAGTTCCGGACCGCGCCGTTGTGGGGCGTCGGCCAGCGGGTGTACTTCCTGCATGACGGCCGCACCAGCAACCTGATCACGGCCGTCGAGGACCACGCCAGCCCGGGGAGCGAAGCCAATCAGGTGGTGCAGCGCTTCAATTCGCTCAACGCCCAGGCGCAACAGGACCTGATCAACTTCCTGCGATCGCTGTGAGGGGGAGCAGTTCGGCGGTCTCCGGCTGGTGGCTCGCGCGCAGCCGGAGACTGCCGGGCACCGCGCGGCGCGGTACCATCGCCCCGGCAGTCACAGGGGACACCGGCAGATGGCGCTCACTCCGTTCCATGTCGCGGTTCAGGTCCGGGATATCGACGAGGCACGCCGCTTCTACGGCGGCGTGCTCGGCTGCCAGGAAGGACGCAGCGCCCGCGACTGGGTCGACTTCGATCTGTACGGCCACCAGTTCGTGTGCCACCTCAATCCGCAGCTCGGCCGCGAGGGGCGTCTCAGCTCGCACTTCAACCCCGTCGACGGCCACGGCGTCCCGGTGCCGCACTGCGGGGTGGTGCTCGAGCCGGCGGCCTGGGAGGAACTGGCGGCGCGTCTCAAGCGCCATCCGGTCGAATGGGTGGTGGAGCCCTACACGCGCTTCGAGGGCAGCCCGGGCGAGCAGTCGACGCTCTTCATCCTCGACCCGAGCGGCAACGCCCTGGAGTTCAAGTCCTTCCGTGACCTCGCGCAGCTGTTCGCGAGGTGACGCTCAGTGCGCGGCCGATGCCGTCGCCCCGGAATTCACCGGCGCGGCGCGCCCGGCCGCGATGGCGAAGGTGCTGATACACGCGTAGGCCAGCAGCGGCACGACGTAGGCGGCGCGCAGTCCGGCGACGTCCGCAATCATGCCCACCAGCCGCGGCAGGAACGCACCGCCCACGATCGCCATGCACAGCAGCCCCGACGTCGCGGCATGCGAGGCGCTGGAGCGTTCGAGCGTCAGGGTGAAGATCACCGGGAACATCACCGAGTTCATGAGCCCGACCGACAGCGCCGCGACACCCGACAGCTCGCCGTGGCTCAGCCTGACGACGAGGCACAGGGCTGCGGCGCAGGCAGCGGCCAGACTCAGCAGCGTCGCGGCGCGCAGGCGCGTGAGCAGCACGCTGCCGGCAAACCGTCCGAGCATGGCGCCGAGCCAGTACAGGCTCACGAGCTTGCCGGCACGCGTCAGCGACACGCCGAACACATCCGGCTCGTGCAGGAAATTGGTGAGGGTGCTGCCGATCGAGACCTCGGCGCCGACGTACAGGAAGATCGCCGCCGCCCCGAGCAGCGCCCAGCGCGAGCGCAGGGCGAGCGCCACCGAGGTGTCCTCGCCGCTGGCCAGCTGCGGCGCGGCGCCCGCCAGCCGGGCACGCACCGCCCAGATGAACACCGCCAGCAGCGCGATTAGCGCCGCCATCGCGAGGAACGCCAGGTCGATGTGGCGCAGCGACTCGGCGCGCTGCGCGGCGCTGGCCACGCCCTCGACCGCAAATATGCCGCCCGTGAGCACCACCGAAGACATGAGATAAGGTGCGAGCGCGGTGCCGAGGGAGTTGAACGCCTGGGACAGTGTCAGGCGGAAGTGCGCGCGCTCGGGCGCACCGAGCGCGGCGGCCAGGGGGTTGGCCGCCACCTGCAGCACGGTGATGCCGCCGGCGAGTATGAACAGCGCGACCAGCACCAGCGCGAACGTCTCGAAATGGGTTGCGACCGGGATCACCAGGCAGCCGACGATCATGACCCCGAGCGCCACGACGATGGAGCGCTCGTAACCGAGGCGGCGCACCAGCGCGGCCCCCGGCAGCGATACCACCCCGTAGGCGAGGAAGAAGGCGAACTGCGTCAGCATCACCTCGGCGTAGGACAGCGAGAAGATGGCCCTCAGCGAGGCGATCAGCGGATCGATGGTGACGGTGATGAACCCCCACGCGAAGAACAGCGTGGTGATGGAGGCGAACGCAAAGCGCTGACTGTCGCGGTTCATGCCTGCTCCTGCGGGCGTGCGGCGGCTGCGAGCGCATCGGCCGCCAGCGCCAGCGCCCCCAGGGGACCTGCGCGGGTACCGAGTCCGGGCGGCGCAATGTAGGCCTCGAGGCCGCCCGGCACCTGCTCGATCGCCATGTAGCCGTTGAGACTGAGCCGCAGCCGCGCGCGGATCCGCTCGAGCAGGTGCGGCTGCGCGCTCATCACGCCGCCGCCGAACAGGATCCGCTGCGGCGCCGTCGCCACCACCAGGGTGTGGGCCAGCTGTGCCAGGGCGTGGGCGACCTGCTCCCACACCGGGTGATCGGCGCCCAGGCTCGCGGGCGGCGCACCCACGCGCGTCTCGATCGCCGGACCGGCCGCCAGCCCCTCGACGCAGTCGCCGTGAAAGCGGCAGTTCCCGGGCCAGGCATCCCCGCTCAGGCGCTGCACGCGCACGTGCCCGAGTTCGGGATGATGCCAGCCGTGCACCGGCCGCGCGGCGACGACCAGCCCGACGCCGACGCCGGTGCCGACGGTAACGTACGCGAAGTCGGTCAACCCGCGCGCCGCGCCCCAGCGCGCCTCGGCCAGCGCCGCGCCGATCACGTCGGTGCTGACACCGAGCCGCGCCCCGTAGCGCGTCGCGAAGAAGCCCGCCAGATCGCAGCCGCTCCACCCGGGCTTGGTGGTCACACCGATACGCCCGTAGTCCGCAGCATCACGCCGCAGCTCCAGCGGCCCGAACGAAGCGATGCCGAGCGCGGCGCACGGGCCGTGCATGGCGGCGAAGTCGCGCAACTGGTCGGCGATCCGCTGCAGCGTGACGAGCGGCTCACTGCCGGTCGGCAGCGCCGCCTGCGCGAGTACGCTGCCGTCGCGGGTGCCGGCGAGGCACACGCACTTGGTGCCTCCCAGCTCGACCCCGCACAGCAGCGGCTCGCCGCCCATCTACTGCCTGGCGCCGTTGAGCAGCGCGGTGCCGCGCTCGATGCCGTCGCAGTACTTGCCGAGCACCTGCGCGGTGATGGCGGCGTACTCGTCGGCCTCGGACCAGTGGTCGGCCTCCATGGCTTCGCGCACCCCCGGCATGGTCTTCACGCCGTAGCCGGTGAGCACGCCGGGCGCATAGATGAAGTGCTTGAACCACTCGCGCCGCGGCAGGCCGCGCGCGTCGGTGAGCCGCTGCTCCATGCCCTGCAGCTGCGCGTTGAGCGCCTCGCGCTGGCGCGCATCGAGCTTGAGCTCGCCGCTATTGAGGCGCGCGTAGGCGGCATCGTAGGCCTGCGCACTGGCCTTGAGGCGCGTCACCACCGCATCGAGCGGCGTGAGATTGACCTGCGGCACCGGTGCCTCGCGCTCGGGCGGCCGCACCACCCGCGTCGGGTCGGCATTGAGCTCGAAGGCTCGCCGCTCGAGCAGTTTGTCGAGCTCGGCCGTGCTGCTGCGCTTGTCGTCGGCGAGCTTGCGCAGCTGGGCGACGTAGTCGCCCATGGTGGCGGCGAAGTCGGTGAACTGCAGCGGCAGCACGGTGGCATCGGCCATGCGCAGCACGACGTGACCCACCGTCTTGGCCTCCGCCACGCCATAGGCGAAGTCGGGGTCGCCGAAGCGTACGTAGTGCTCGAAGGTGTCGTAGTTCGAGTGATAGACGCCGTCCTGGTCCTCCTCGCCACCGTACTCGATGCTCAGCGTGGTCAGCCCCAGGTGCTGCAGAAAGGCCGAGTAGTCGGAGCCTGAGCCGAGCGCTCCGATCGGCAGGTCTCCGCCCTGCGCCGCCAGGCGTGCATCGCGGGCCTTCTCCTCGGCCAGGTCGAGTGGATCACTCGGATTCTTTTCGTAGCCCTCCACCAGCATGCGCGCCCGCAGCCGTGCCAGCGTGCTGACACCGGTCTCGGGGTCGTTGACCGTGCCCGCCACGTCGTTGAGCAGACGCTGCAGCGAATGGCTGCCCTCGGGGGCGAGGAAGCCGCGGGAATTGGTGTCGGAGTTAAGGTACAGGACCGCCTTCTTCTGCAGCTCGGCGGCGTGCTGCTCGGCCCACTCGGTCGAGCCGAGCAGCGCCGGTTCCTCGCCATCCCAGCTGGCGTACACCAGGGTGCGGCGCGGCTTCCAGCCGCTCTTCAGCAGTGCGCCGATGGCCTTGGCCTCGGCGAGCATGGCCACGTGCCCGGACAGCGGGTCCCAGGCCCCGAACACCCAGCCGTCGCGGTGATTGCCGCGCACCACCCACTGCTCGGGGGATTCGCTGCCGCGCACCTTGGCGATCACGTCGTACAGCGGTTTCAGTCCCCAGTCGGAGCTGATCACCATGTGCACCTGAGCCGGCCCGGGCCCGAGGTGGTAGGTGATCGGCAGCGAGCCGCGCCAGGTGCTGGGGGCCACCGGGCCGGCGAGCGCCGCGAGCAGCGGCTGCGCGTCCCCGTATGAAATCGGCATCACCGGGATCTTCAGCACCGACCTGGCCTCGGACAACGGCAGACGCTTGGCATTCTTGGTGGCGCCCACGCCCGGTGTCAGCGGGTCGCCCGGGTAGAGCGTCATGTCCAGCACCGAGCCGCGCTGCACGCCCGCGGGCGGGCGCCAGCCGCCCTTGGGATAGACGTCGCCGCGCGCGTAGCCGTCGTCGTGCGGGTCGGAATAAATGATGCAGCCGATCGCGCCGTGCTCGTAGGCGAGCTTGGGCTTCAGCCCGCGCCAGCCCTGGCCGTAGCGGGCGATGACGATCTTGCCGCGCACGTCGACGCCGCGACGCGCCAGCCCCTTGTAGTCCTCCGGCATGCCGTAGTTGACGTACACCAGCTCGCCGGTCACGTCGCCGTCGGCCCCGAACTCGTTATAGGGCGCCACGCCGTCGGTGAGCGACGTGGTCGGGTCCCCGGCGATCGGCGGCTCGGTGAGGCTGGCCGTGAACTTGGTGGGCGCGACCAGCTCGAGGGTGTGGTGCTTCAGGGTCGGATAGAGGACGTCGAACTCCTCGATCTGCGCATCCCAGCCCCACTGGCGGAACAGGTCGCGCACGAACTCCGCGTTGGCCTTGTCATGCGGTGAGCCGACGTGGTTGGCATCGGAGGCGAGGTTCCTGAGCCAGGCGCGCAGGTCGGCCGGATCGAGCTTGGCATCGAAGCTCTGCTCCAGGGCCTGTTGGCGCGCGGAGCCGTCGGCGTCGAAGCCGAACAGCACCGGCGTGCCGCCCGGCACCGCGCCGGCCGCGGTGCTCAGCGCCGCGAGTGTCGCCACCAGCAAACAGCACGCGCCGCGCGCGCGCACCCCGACCCCGGCCCGGTCCTCGGGCCGCCGCGTATCGTGCATGTCGAACCTCCAGAAAATCTTGAGTTGGGGCGCCCGTGCGCGCCGCCGCACATTGTAGAGCGTGCGCGCATTTAACAGTGAAAAGCATGGAATGTGCGGACGGTCGCAGGCGTCCGCGCGTGCCGCACGAGGTGTGACTCAACCGCTAAAAACGCCCGAAAGAAGCGTGACATAAGCACGCCGCGAACCAACAGGTGCTGGCTACGATGCCCGCAAGCGTTGACTCAGAATCCCTAACTAAGCTCAGGAAGCGTTAATCATGCGGACTCTCAGCGTTGTAAAGGCGGTCCTCGCGGCCGCGGCGGTTGCGGCTGCCCCTCTCGTGTGTCATGCGGAATCCAGCGTGCAGACCGGTGCTGCCACGGCCACGACCGGGGCGACGGCGCACGTCGATTTCCAGATCACCATCCCGAAGTTCCTGTACCTGCGCGTCGGCAACGGTTCCGCGTACACGACCGGCACCTATGCCGCGAACCCGACGGTAGACCAGATCACCTGGGCGCCGACGGCGGCTCAGGTGGGCACCGGCACCGCGATCGCGGGCACCGGCGGTGACCTCACGGGCGGGGTCGAGACTGCGGCCATCGTCAGCAACAGCGGCAACGTGACGCTGAACGCCACCACGTCCGGGCAGCTGTCCGACGGCGCCGGCGACAACATCAGCTTCGCGCAGATCACCACCACCGCCTCCAGCAATACGACCGGCACCGTGCTGCCGGCGCCGGTGCTGGTGGACGGGGCGACCAGCGCCAACGTCGTGATCAACGCGCCGGCCACCAAGGTCATCAAGCAGGATGCCAAGTGGGCGTTCGCGTATGCGAACACCGCCACGCCGCCCGCCGGCGTGTACGGTGGCGTCAACACGAACAACAGCCGTGTGACCTACACGGCGACGATGCCGTAAGGCTCGTCACCCCGACCCTCGCTGCGGCATGGCCCCGGCGGCGCCTCACTGGCGCCGCCGGGGAATGCTCAACCGGGCCATGTTCGTCGTCCGTATCTGGCGCGCGCTGCTCATCGCGCTCCTGACCGCGCTTCCCGGCGCGAGCGGGGCATTCACGGTGTCGATCGCCGCCGGTACCCCGACCACCATCTACCTGCAGGTGGGCGTCGGCACGTTCAGCGGCGGCAACTACAACGCGGGCGGCACGCCCGGCAACAACACTACGATCAACAACGAGACGGTCGCGGTGGCCGCCGGGGCGGTCGGCAACGGCGTCGCGCAGGCCATGACCACCGACAGCACCGCGGCGAACAGCTTCTACGACGGCTTCCTGTTCTGCACCGCCACGACGCAGCTGTACATCGGCGGCTTCTATCGCACCAGCAACGGTGGCGGTAACACCACCGCAACCGTGACTGCGACGGTGCCCGCGGCGCTCAGCGACGGCGCCGGCCATACCATCCCGTTCTCGCAGATCCGCTGGACCAGCAGCGGCAACGCCGACGGCGGCGCCGAGCCCTTTCCCGCCGCCAGCTTCAGCGCCGGCGGGGTGCAGACCGTCGGCACCATCGCCAAGAACAACTGGGCGGAGAGCTGCTGGACCTTCTCCTATCTCAATACCACTCTGCCGGTGGCGGGGACCTACACCGGCCGCGTGACCTACACGCTGACCGCGCCGTGAGCCGCGCGACCCGCAAGCTGTCGATTCTGGCGCTGTGGCTCGGGGCGGCACTGGCGGCGCCGTGTCTCGCGGCCAAGACCACCGTGATCGACGACGGCGGCACGCTGCCGTACGACGCGCCGCTGGTGCTGCGCTGGCAGCAGCTGTCGCCGCGCCGGCCGGTCAACAACACCATGACCGGCACGACCAGCATCCGGGTGCGCCTCAATGTCGGCGCGTGGCTGCATCGCACCGGACGCATCTACCTGATGCTGCCCGCGCAGCAGCCCGCCTCGCTGAGCGCTTCCTGGACCACGCAGGGACGGCTGGAGCCGGGGCGGATCGCCGCCGGCAGCCGCACGCTCGTCTACGCGGGTCCGATCACGACGCCTTTCATCGAGGACGTGCTGCAGCTGACGCTGAATGTCGATGCCCGCCAGCTGCGCCAGCTCTATCACGTCAACTTCCAGTTCCAGATGGACGAGTAAATGAGCGCACGACTTACCCTCACCCTCGGTTTGCTGCTGCTCGCCTGCAGCGTGCCGGCGCGCGCCGGCGGCGGCTTTGCCGCGTTGGTGTCGCCGCCGCGCTTCGAGCTGCAGGCCAAGCCGCACAACACCGTGCACGAGGTCATACAGATCAGCAACCGCGCGGTAACCCCCTCCACGCTGCGCATCCACACCGCCGACTTCAGCCTCACGCCCGACTACGGCGTGGTGTTTCAGGACGAGCTGGCCCCGGGCAGCTGCCGGCCCTGGGTGGCACTGGAGCGGCCCGAGGTCGCCCTGCCGGGCGGCGCCACCATCCGCTACCGCTTCGAAGTGCAGGTCCCGGACGGTGTCGCGCCCGGTGAGTGCCGCTTCGGCATCATGATCGAAGGCGCCGAGCCAGCGGTGGCGGAGAACGGCGGCTTGCGCGTGCCGATCGCCGGGCGCATCGGCGTCCTCGTTTACCTGGTGATCGGCAGTGGTGCGCCGCAGCTGGAGGTGTTCGGACCCAACGTCGTGGGGCTCAACGGCCAGCAGGTACCCGCACTGCGGGTGCACAACGCCGGCACCGCCCACGGGCGCATGAGCGGCTTTCTCACCGGCACCGACGCGCGCGGCGTGAAGTACGACTTCACCCCGTCGGACTTCCCGATCCTGCCCGGCGACGTGCGCGAGGTGTTCCTCACCCCCTCGACCTCGAGCGATGACCACCCGAAGCTCGCCTACCCGGTCACGGTACGCGGGACCCTCGAATGGGGTGACCAGAAGACCGAAGTCGACGAGCACTTCCAATGACAGCGCGCGTGCGGCGCGCCGCGCTGCTGGCGCGCTGCCTGCTCGCTCTGGGGTGGCTCGCAGCCGCGGTCGCACGCGCGCAGACGCCGCCACCCGCCCCGTCCGCCGATGCGCCCTACCAGGACCGCTACATCGCCGGCGGATCGCTCACCCCGGATATCTCCAGCGGCGACTACACGACCAGCGACCCGTCCGGCCTGGCACGCTCGATCCGCATAGACGCCGTGGCGAGCATGCTCCGCCAGGAGGGCCCGGGTGCGGCGCCGGCCGTGAACGAGAACGGCGTCGTGGCGGACGCGCAGTGGGACACGGCGTCCTTCGGCGCCTGGTCGGCCGACCTGGGCGCCCGCACCGGCGGCACGCAGCGCTCGGCCGCGGGCAACGCCTACGGCGATGCCTCGTTCGCGCTGCATCAGCGCGGCATGCCCTTCGACGACGGCTGGCAGCTGGACAACGCGCTCGGCGACATCAACACCCCGCTCATCGACCTGGCGCGCCAGCAGCCGCGCTTCCTGCTCACGTCGGCGCCGATGCAGGGCTTTGATACCGAATGGCGCGGACCGGCCGGACTGCAGCTGCTGGCCGGCGGCGGCGAGCCGGGGATCTACGAGGGCATCAAGGTGCCGACCTTCCAGACGCTCGGCGGCACCACCGGGACGCTCGGTGCCCAGTGGTCGCCCGCGCCGCAGTGGTCGGTGGGTGCGGAACTGGCCGCGGCCCGCGACGTGACCCTCTACTACGAGTCGCTCGATAACACCGCCACCACGGCGACCCTGCCGCATTTCAGCTCGAACACGGGCTTCCTCAGCGCCGGCTGGCAGGAGGGCAGCACCCGCGCCCAGCTCAACGTGATCGACGGCAGCGTTGACGGCCTCGGCAATGCCTTCGGCACCTGGCTCGACGCCGCGCAGACGCGCGGCGCCTTCACCAACGCCTTCGGGCTGTTCCACATCGACCCCAATCTCGCCTGGGGCAACCAGGTCATCACCAACGACGTCCAGGGTGGCTACTACCGTCTCGGGTACCAGACGCGGCGCTGGGTGGCGGACATCGGCGTCGACGAGGTGCGCTCGGTATCCGGCGACGGCGTGAGCACGACGTTCGTGAACGCCGACGCCCGTTACCAGCTGTCGCGTGATGTCGGTGTCGGCGGGGTGGCCAACCTGCGTCACTCCGACAGCGATAACGCCTGGTCGCTGGAGGGCTACGTCGATGACGTCAACGGCCTGGGCACCGGTCGCCTGCAGCTCGACTACGCCACCGATGCGCAGACCAGCGATGCCAGCGTGACGCTGCAGCAGAGCTGGAACATGCATGCCGGGACGCGCCTCAGCACCTCGTTGTCCGTCGACCGCAGCAACGGCTCGGCCGTCACGCCGGCACTGCAGTCGACGCTCGGTCAGCAGAGCACGCTGGTGCGTCTGGCCCTGTACGGCGGCGGCGACCTGAGCGCGCGGCTGTCGCTCGACGGCAGCGTGCAATGGGCCGACGCCATCGCCGGGCACGCGGCGCCGGCGACCATGGCCGACGTGTCGCTCACCTGGCAGCTCGCGCCCGGCTGGTCGCTGTTCGGCACCTATTACGAGAACCGCATCGGCTCGTGGACCCCGCTCGTGGTCACGTCGCCCCTGGCGCCGGCCACGCCGACCGTGGTGCCGGCAATGGGCCAGCGCGGCGTATTCCTGACAATCCGCTATCAGGCGGCACGCGGCGCGCATTTCGCGCCGCTCGGCGGGTCACCCGGCGCCGGCGCCGGGCGGCTGACGGGCGTCATCTACCTCGACGCCAATGAGAACGGCCGCTTCGACGCCGGCGAGACTGGCGCCGCCAACGTCACCGTGATCCTCGACGGCCGCTTCTCGACGCGCACCGACGCCAACGGGCGCTTCGACTTCCCGGCGGTGGCCGCCGGCCACCACGTGCTGCGGGTGCAGGGAGACAACCTGCCGCTGCCGTGGACGCTGGCCGACGAGGGACGCACCGAGGTCGAGGTGGGTACGCGCGACCGCGTCGACGTCAACATCGGGGCGGTGCGCCTGAAGTAGCCGCGTCTGCGCCCGCTCAGTCGACCACGGTCGATTGGATGTGAATCCCGGCCTTGAGCACGGCGGTCACCGGGGTCGCGTCGGCGACCTCGAGCAGCCGCGCGCGCTGCTCGCCGTTCAGCGGCCGGGCGAACGCCAGCCGACGCTCGATGTGCTCGCGGCCGGCGGCGTCCCGTGACCAGCGCACCCCGACGGTGATCTTGCCCAGCGACCACTCGTGCTGCGCGGCGTGGCGGCGCAGTGCCACGGCCGTGTCCGCCCCCAGGCTGGCGAGCAGCAGCTCGCGCGCGGCGAAGCCGGCGTCGCTGCCGCCGCCGGCCACCGGCTCATCGGCGGTCAGGTGATGATGCCCGGAGACGATCTGCTGTACGTGCTGGTGCTCATTGATCACGGTCACGTAGGCCATGTGCTGCCACTCCCCCGTTCGTGCCCGTGGGCCGCGCCGCCGGGCGCGCGGCACGCGCGCGCCGGGCGAGCATGCTGCGCGCAATGCTGCCGACGCTCAAGCCGCTGGCATCGCCCAGGCGATACGGCGTGCCGTCGAGGATAGTCTGCGCGGCGCGCAGGCCGCTGCGCACGGCCGGGCCGATGCCCTCGCCCAGGTCGCGGGTGGCAAGCCCGGCGGCATCGCCGGTGATGAAAGCGTCGTCGCGCCGCACGACCTCGACGCGGCCGCGCAGGTAGTAGCTGTAGCCGGTCGGCTCGTAGCGCGCACCGGGGGCCAGGGTGCCGTTGAGCTTGGTGGCGAGGTGCGCCCAATGCGCGCGGATATCCTGGCCGCGGCGCTTCATGCGCTCGGCCAGCGCGCCCACCCCGACGTTGAGCCAGCCGTGCTCCTTGGGCACGTACCACGAATAGCCCGGCAGGCCGTTCTCGAAGAACCACAGGTGGCAGTCCGCGTCACGCCAGTCGTATTCGATCTCGTGCTCCAGCGTCACGATCTGCCGCTCGCTGGCGCGCGGATTCAGATCGCGGAACAGTTCGCGATATACCGGGCAGCGCGTGCCGCCGGCGCCGATCAGGTAGCGGCAGTGGTACTCATCGTCGATCAGGTAGCCCCCACCGGCGGCGGGGTTGATGTGGCGCACGTTGTGCTGCTCGACCGGGGCACCGGAGCGCTGCAGCAGCCAGGCATCGAACTCGAAGCGGCGGATCGAGTGCTGCACGCAGCGTACCGGTACGCGCACCCGGCCGAACTGCATGCGCAGGCGCGGAAACGTCAGCAACCGGTGCGGATAGGTCGCCAGGTCGATCTGCAGCTCCTGCACCACCTCGGGCGTCACCCAGCCGGCGCACAGCTTGACGCGCGGGAAGCGCTCGCGATCGAGCACCAGCACGTCCACACCGGCGGCCTTGAGCTTCCAGGCGGCGCTCGATCCCGCAGGACCGCCACCGACGATGAGTACGTCACAGCTGCGCATGCAGCTGCCTCAGCGCGGGTACAGGTGCGCGCGCGTCCAGGCGACGTCGTTGTTCTCGCCGGGTGCGAACACCACCTGGAACAGCTGCAGCGTCCCGGTGGTGAAGCCGGCGACCGAACCGGCGAGGTACAGCCGCCACATGCGCACGAACTTGTCGTCGAACATCTCGCGCACGCGGTCGGCCGCGCCCTCGTAGAGCGCGAGCCAGTGGCGCAGGGTCTGCGCGTAGTGCAGGCGCAGGTTCTCGACGTCGAGAATCGACAGGTTCCACGGCTCGAAGATATGCGTCATCTCGCCGAGCGCCGGCGGATAGGCGCCCGGGAAGATGCGCCTTTCGATCCAGGGCTGCAGGCGCGCCGGGTAGTTGCGGCCGATGGAATGGATCAGGCCACGACCGTGGCTGGCGAGGCAGCGCCGCACCACCCCGCCGAGGGTGGGGTAGTTCCTGAGGCCGACGTGCTCGAGCATGCCCACCGACACGAACGCGTCGTAGTTCCCTTCGATGTTGCGGTAGTCGTCCTCGACGTACTCGACGCGCCCGGCGAGGCCCTCGCGCATCGCGCGGGCGCGTGCGTAGACGATCTGCTCGTGCGAGATGTTGTAGGCGCGCACGCGCACGCCATAGTGGCGCGCCATGTGCAGCGCCAGCGCACCCCAGCCGCAGCCGGCTTCGACGACGCTCTCGCCGGCGCGCAGGCGCAGCTTGCGGCACACGTGGTCCATTTTCGCGACCTGCGCCTCGTCGAGCGTCGCCTCGGGAGTCGGGTAGTAGGCGCAGGTGTACGCCATCGTGCTGCCGAGCCACTGCGCGTAGAACTCGTTGCCGATGTCGTAGTGGTGATGGATGTTGTCGCGCGAGCCGGCCAGCGTATTGAGGTGCGGGCGGCGCAGCGCGGTGAGTGCGCGCTGCCACAGCGGCGGCCGGCGGCCGGGGGCGCTGCCGGCCCGGTAGACCGCCTCCAGCAGCTCGACCAGATTGCCCTCGATCAACACGTCGCCGTCGCTGTAGGCATCGCCGAAGTGCAGCGCGGGATCGGCGAGCACCCAGCCCAGAACGGCACGGCTGGCAAAGGTCACGCGTGCCACCGCCTCGGCCGGGCCCGCCTGGGCACTGCCGCGGATCGCAAACTGCACCGGCGGCCGGCCGAGCACCGCGCCGAGCTTGGACAACAGCCAATGGTCGAGCGAGCCGGCCCGCGCATCCCGCGCCGGCGCGGCGGTCGCCCCCTCCGGCGCTGCAGCATCAGCCGACGCCGCCGACCCCTCGGTCGCGGGGTCGGTTCTCAGCCGGTCCTCTAGGGAGGCGTTCACGTCAGATCGTCCTACCGGTTCAGGAAGGGTTAATTTAACACGCTGCCGCGGCGGCGGTTGCCAGCGCCTTCTGACCTGGCGGCCGCGCTGCCGGTGTAGCGCGACTGGCTCACTTCGGCGCCGGGGGTGGCTGGCGCAAGCGCGCGGACCAGAAGCGTTTTTCACGCTCGAAGCCCTGGCGCGCCTCCCGGGGGCTCAGCGTGCGCTCCTGATCGACGTTGTGGTAGGCCAGCGCCTTGCGCAGGGTGCCGTCCGTGCCCACCAGGTACGCGACCGTGTCGTTGGTGCGCCCGTCGACGTTAAAAATGACGATATCGTTGTGATTGGCCACGCTCACGTTGAACGTGCGCGACTGCTTCGAGCTGCGGGTAATGAGCTGCCGCACCTCGGCCCCCTGGTCGGGCTTGGTCAGGCCGAAGCTCTTCGACAGGTTCGGCGGCAACCGTGACAGGAAGCCGCTGTCGAGCGCCTGGGCGGCGAGCGCCTGCGCCCAGGGCGTCGCGCCCTGCACCGGTGTCGCCAGCGCGCCCAGCGCGAGCACGGCGAGCATGCGGATCAGCACTCTCATCACTGCCTCCTTGTCGGTCCAGGCATCGCCAGCGCTTGTTCCAGCAGCGCCGCGAGACGCGCCCCGGCCAGCAGCAGGCGCGCGCACGATGGCTGCCGCTTCGCTCTGGTGAGCCCGGTCCAGGACTACGATACCCGCCGGCACGGCGCTGCACACGAATTCCGGGTAATGAAAGGCCACGTTACGGGCGAGGCCGTTGGATTGTAGCGCCCGCTCGTCGGGGCCCCCTGGCCGCCGTCGCGCACCAGCTGCCACGCTTCCCGGGCGAGCATATCGAGCTCGCGCGGCGGCGGCTGGCGGGCGCCGCTGTGCAGCGCGAATCGCACCAGCTCGACGTCCCAGGCGCGGTGCAGGTTCTCGCGGCCGCACGTGCTGCGCCCCGGCAGCGCGACGGCGACGCGCGTGCCAGCCGGGTCGTCGCTGCCCGCCGCGTGCAGCGGCTGGTGCAGGTCACCGCGTCGTGCGCCCGGAGGGGTTGCCGAACTTGCCGAGGTCGCCCTGCAGCAGCTGGGCGACACTCGCGCGCGCCGCCGCGCTCAGCAGCCGGTCGGCGATCGCACCGACGGTGCGGTGTCCTTGCGGCCCCACGCCCAGGCGACCGGCGTACACGACCAGGCGATCAACGACCATCCGGCCAGCAGGCTAGGCTTGCGCATACGATGGCCGCAGTATTTGCCTGGTCCACCCTCCGATTCAACACGGTCGCCTGCGCTAGAGTGCCGGCCGCGCCGCGCCGCCGTGCAAGGGAGCGCTCATGATCCGCCACATCCGCGTCACCGCCTGTCTGGTCCTGTCGGGCGTCGCCGTCGCCGCCACGCCGCCTGCGCAGCGACATGGGCTGGACGTCGCCGGCATCGACAAGAGCGTCGCGCCGGGAGACGACTTCTTCCGCTATGCGAACGGCGTCTGGCTCAAGAGCACCGAAATTCCCGCCGACCGCAGCTCGTACGGCAGCGGCGCGCAGCTGACCGAGCTCACCGCCGAGCGCACCGCGGAGCTGATCCGCACGGCTGCGGCCAACGCGGCCGCGGGGACCGAAGCCCGCAAGATCGGCGACTACTACAACAGCTTCATGGACGAGGCGGCCATCGAGGGCAAGGCGGCCGGCCCGCTGCAGCCCGGAATGCAGGCCATCGATGCGATCAAGAGCCGTGCCGGTCTCGCGCGCGCCCTCGGCGCCACGCTGCGCGCCGACGTGGATGTCCTCAACAACACCAACCTGTACACCGAGAACCTGTTCGGCCTGTGGGTGGCCCAGGATCTCGACGACCCCGCGCGCTACTCGCCCTTCCTGCTGCAGGGCGGCCTCGGCATGCCCGATCGCGACTACTACCTCAATCCGTCGCAGAAAATGGCCGACATCCGCGCCCAGTATCAGGCGCACATCGCCGCGGTCCTCGAGCTGGCGCACCTGCCGCACGCGCGCGCACGGGCCGAGCGCGTATTCGCGCTCGAGCAGCGCATGGCCGAGGCGCACACCTCGCGCGCCGACTCCGAGGACGTGCGCAAGGGCGATAACCACTGGGCACTCAAGGACTTCGCGACGCGGGCGCCGGGCCTGGACTGGACGGCGTTCTTCGCCGCCGCCGGACTTGGCGCGCAGCGCGAGTTCGTCGTCTGGCAGCCGGGCGCGGTCAGCGTCCTGTCCGCACTCACCGCCAGCCAGCCGCTGGAAGTGTGGCAGGACTACCTGCGCTTCCACCTCATCGAGCGCAACAGCGCCTACCTACCCAGGGCCTTCGTCGAGGAGCACTTCGCGTTCCACAGCCGCGTGCTGCAGGGCACGCCGCAGCAGCGGCCGCGCTGGAAGCGCGCGGTCGACGAGACCAGGGACGCCCTCGGCGAGGCGGTCGGCAAGTTATATGTGGAGCGCTACTTTCCGCCCAGCGAGAAAGCGCGCGCCGAGGCCATGGTGCGCAACCTCATCGCGGTGTTCGCCACGCGCATCGACCGGCTCGAGTGGATGGCGCCGGCGACCCGCGAGAAAGCCAAGGCCAAGCTGGCCGCCTTGCGGGTCGGGGTCGGCTACCCGGACAAGTGGCGCGACTACTCCGGCCTCAGGGTGGTGCCCGGGGATGCCTTCGGCAACGCCGAGCGCGCCAGCCTGTTCGAGTACCACCGCAATCTCGCCAAGCTCGGCCGGCCGGTGGACCGCGGCGAGTGGGTCATGAACCCGCAGCTGGTGAACGCGGTAAATCTGCCCGCGATGAACGCCCTGAATTTCCCGGCTGCCATCCTGCAACCGCCCTACTTCGACCCGCAGCGCGACCCGGTCATGGACTACGGCGCCACCGGCGCCGTCATCGGCCACGAGATCAGCCACAGCTTCGATGACCAGGGCGCGCTGTTCGACTCCACCGGCCGCCTGCGCAACTGGTGGGCCAAGGAGGACTTCGCCCATTTCGAGGCGGCCGGTGCGCGCCTCGTGGCCGAATTCAACGCCTACCATCCGTTCCCCGACATCAGCATCAACGGCAAGCAAACCCTCAGCGAGAACATCGCCGACGTCGCCGGGCTGTCGGTCGCACATGATGCCTGGCGGCTGACGCTGCACGGCAAGCCGGTACCGGGCGAGACGGGTTACGACGGCGAGCAGCTCTTCTTCCTGTCCTTTGCCCAGAGCTGGCGGCAGAAGTTTCGCGAGCCGGAGCTGCGGCGGCG
>JANWKR010000020.1 GCA_025451275.1 Steroidobacteraceae bacterium | reverse complement strand
GCCCCTAGGATATAGGGTGGCGGGAGAATAGTCCGCGGCGAGCTGTTTCCCGCGTGCGCGCGCCGGTCACGAGTTTTATTGTAAGTCGCAGGACTTGCGCGAGCTGCGGACGCTGTCGCGTGGCGCCAGGCAGGCCTCTGGCCGGCCGACTACTGCCGCGGACGGTCGTCAAGCAGCAGGCGCACCAGTGCCCGTTCTCGACCCGGAGCGAACCGCACCCGCCGTGGCGCGGCACCGGCAGCAGCAGCCAGCCCTGGTCGCGTAGCGCCCCGCCGAGATGGAATTTGCGCTCCGTCCAGTCCATGCAGGGCGTAAGACTCGACGTCAACACGGCATCGTCTCGCCGGCACTGCAGCAGGAAGGCCATGCCGGCACGCATCGGGGAATAGCCCAGGCTGAATGTTTCAGCGGCCGCTGAACGATACCCCGCGTCAGGCGCTCAGGACGGCCGGGCCCGCGCCCGCCCCTCGGCCTCGGCCTCGGCCATGTCAGCGGCCTCGTCCGCATCGCGCGGCGCCGCGGCGCGCGCGGCGCGGGGTGCGTCCCCGGAGCGCGCGTAGCGCTCGGCAGCAGCCCGGTAGCGGCGGGCCGCCCGATAGTCGCCCTCGCCTTGCAGTTCCTCGTCCCCAGCCGCGTCAGCGTCACCACCGCGCCGCGCGACCGCGCCGAGCAGGAACTCGCTCAACAGGTCCGTCGCGCGTGACGCCGCGACTCCGATCAGCGTGCTCTGCATGTTGTCCCAAACGTGCTGCAGATGGCGGCGGCGTGGAGCTGCATCGGCAGCGTCGTCATGCCGCGGCCTGACGCGGCCGGGCGGCCGGGTCGTGAGGCCGGCGAGCAGGAAGCCGCCGGCGAGCGCCAGTCCCAGACTCAGCGCCGGGTTGCGCCGGAAGCGCTCGCGCCAGTCCACGGCTGATTTCACGCGTCCCTCGAGCTCGTCGAGGTTGGCGCGCAGATCCTCGCGGGTGCTCCGGATGTGGGTCTCTATCTCATCGCTTGTTTGGCCCATGCCGCATGCTCCTTTGCGCTCTCGTCGAGCCGTTTCAGCACCGGGCGGGCGGCCCTCAGCCGTCGCAACCCGACATTCAGGGCAACGATTGCCGTCAGTGCCAGGGTTACTGCGATGCACAGCGCCGCGGCCCATCCCGGCATTACGAAGCGCAGCACAAATAGCGCTCCCATCAGCAGGAAGAAGCCGCTCAGCAGTGCCGCCGCCACACCCAGCACCACCAGCCCCACCGCCGGCTGCGCCTCGATAAGCCGCTCGCGCACCTCTGACTGGGCCAGCCGCAGCTCCGCCCGCAGCAGATCCTGGGCATTGCGGCCGATATCAACCAGTACGTCGGTTATGGGCCGCCCCGCCGCACTGGTGCCTGTTGCGGCCATAACGATGCCTAGTGGCGGTATACCGAGCGCCCAAGCACGAATCCGAGCGCCGCGGCGCACAGCAGGGCGGGACCGGGATTGTTGCGCACAACCGCCGTCAGGTCGTCGACCATGTCGCGCACGTCGTTGTCCCGGACGTATTCCGCGCCCGATGCGAGCGCATCGCCGGCACGGTGGGCCGCGCTCGCGACGCGCTCGCCCCCGGCATGTACCGCGTCGGCGGCACTGGTCAGGCCGCTTGCCGCCGAGCTGCGCAGCCGCTCGGTCGCATTAACGACGGTCTCGCCTGTCATCGGCGGTTCCTCTATTCCCGGACCGGCCGTGCCGTGCAGGATCTCGGGACCCGCGGTGCCCGTGCCGCTGACCCGCGCTGATTCGGTGTTCGTCTGAGAAGCCATTGGAGTCTCCGGTTAGTCGACCAGGTACGTTTAGCACCCATATCAAGGAATCGCAGTCAGACACGGACTCATTCGCATCGGCAATCGACCCGACTCCCGCTGCCGCGCTACAGCCCGAGCCGTGCCGACTAATGCGCTACACTCGCCGTAAAATCGGACCGGGGGAAACCGATGGGTAAGGGCATTACGCGCCGTGACTTTCTCGACGGCGTGGCCTGCACAGTCGTGGCGGGCGGGATCGCTCCCGCAACGGCTCGCGGCCAGAGCGATTCCCCATACCCGCCTGCGCGCACCGGCTACCGCGGCAGCCAGCCCGCGGATTTCGCCGTCGCGCACGGGGTGCGCGACGGCCGCCGCTACGACTTGGGCCGGCAACCCGTCAGCGAGCACTATGACGTCGTCGTCATCGGTGCCGGCATCGGGGGCCTTGCGAGCGCGTACTACCTGCGCCGGTCAAATCCGCAGCTGCGGGTGCTGATCCTGGACAACCACGATGATTTCGGTGGTCACGCGCGCCGCAACGAATTCAACGTCGACGGGCGGCTGCTCGTGGGCTATGGCGGCAGCGAGTCGATGGAGGGTCCCAAGACCCGCTGGACGCGCGTCGCGCGCGACTGCGTGGCGGGCCTCGGTGTCGACCTCGACCGCTTCGAGACGGCTTTCCAGCTGCACCTCTATCCCGGACTCGGCCTGTCCTCCGGACTGTTCTTTCCGCGCGAGATTTATGGCGTCGACCGTCTGGTCACGGGCGATCCGGTGCGTTCGCTGCCGAGCGACGTCCCTGCGCAGCTGCACAACGCGCGGCCGGCCGCGGCCTTCATCGCCGACTGTCCGGTGGACGCGGCGCAGAAGGCACGCCTGCTGGAGCTCTACACAGGCACCCGGGACGTCCTCGGCGGCAATCTGGCCGAGAAGCGCCGCCGTCTGGATGCCATGTCCTATCGCGACTACCTGCAGCGCTATTTCGGGCTCGATGCGCGCTCGCTGGCGATGTTCGACGGCCGCACGCTCGACCTGTTCGCAAGCAAGAGCGCCGCCGTCTCGGCGCTGTGGGCGTGGGAATGCGAGTACCCCGGCTTCCAGGGCCTCGGTCTCAAGCTGCGTGAGGGCGGCGTCCTGGAGGGTGACCCGTACATCTACCATTTCCCGGACGGCAATGCCTCGCTGGCGCGCCTGTTCGTGCGCAGGCTCATTCCAGGCGTGGCACGCGGCAACGGCATGGACGAGATCGTCAGCGCGCGCTTCGACTACTCCCGCCTCGACGAGCCCGGCCAGCCGGTGCGCCTGCGGCTCGCCTCGACCGTCGTTGCGCTGGCGAACAACGCCAGGGGTGTAGACGTGCTCTACGCCCAGGGAGAGCGTCTCACGCGCATCAGTGCCGGCCACGTGGTGTATGCCGGCTACTCGGCCATGCTGCCTTACGTCTGTCCCGAACTCGGCGCGCCGCAGCGGCAGGCGCTCGCCGACCAGGTGCGGGCGCCCCTCGTATACGTCAACGTCGCGGTGCGCAACTGGCGTGCCTGGGCGGAGCGCGGCGTCCACTATGTGAACAATCCGGCCGGCTTCTACAGCAACCTGAAGCTCGATTACCCCGTGCAGCTCGGCGACTATCGCTGCCCCATGCGCCCGGATGAACCGATGGTGCTGCACCTGGTGCACGTGCCCTGGCCCGACGGGCCGTTCAAGGATCTGCGCAGCGCCTGGCGTGCCGGCCGGGCGCAGCTCTACGCACGTACGTTCGCGGACTTCGAGGCGCACGCCCGCGACGAGCTCACGCGCATCGTCGGCCCGGGCGGCTTTGACGCCGAACGCGATATTGCCGCGATCACCGTCAACCGCTGGGGGCACGGCTACGCCTACGACATGAACTCGCTCTACGACGATCCTGCGGCCGCGGAGCGAGAGGTACAGGCCAGCATCGTCCCGCTCGGACGCATCCATTTTGCCGGCACCGACGCGGCGTGGATGGCCTACGCGCACAAGGCCATCGACGCGGCATACCGCGCGGCCGGCGAGATCACCGCCGGCGCACGGCCGGGGTGAGAGCCGCGCCGTTCAGTCCCCGGCGGCGAGCGTCTGCTCCAGCGCCTCGACCAGCAGGTCGGCGTGCTGGGGCGCGAACGTGAGCGGCGGACGGATCTTGAGGGCATCTCCGCGCCGCCCGGTGGTGCCGACCAGCACGCCGCGCCGGCGCAAGGCGTTCATCACCCGGGCCGCCTCGGGCGCGCCGGCCAGTCCGCTCGCCGGGTTCTCCCCGAGCTCGACCCCCAGGAACAGCCCCGCGCCACGCACCTCGCGGACCACGGCGCACCGTGCCGCGAGCGCCTGCAGGCGCCGCTGCAGATAGGCGCCGCTGGCGAGGGCGTTCTTCAGCAGCTCCTGCTCGCGGATGACCTGCAGCACGGCCAGCGCCGCGGCGCACGACACGCTGTTGCCCCCGTAGGTGTTGAAATAGCGGGTGCGCTGCGCGAATGCGGCCAGCACACCCGGCTGCCCGGCCACGGCGGCGACCGGGTGCCCGTTGCCCATGGGTTTACCCATGGTAACGAGGTCGGGGATGACGCCGTGGCGCTGAAAGCCCCACCTCGCCTCAGCAACCCGGCCGAAGCCCGGCTGGACCTCGTCGGCGATGAACAGCGCGCCCGCCTCGCGCACCTGCCCCGCGGCCTCGGCGAGGAACCCGGCCGGATGCGCGGCCACGCCGTCGCTGGCAAAGATCGTGTCGACCAGCAGCGCCGCCGGGCGCACACCGTCGGCGCGCATGCGCCGCAGACAACGCCGCACCGCCGCCCCGAACGCCGCGGCGCCGGCCGCGCCGACCGGCGCAGGCACGGCGTACACGCCCGGTCCCAGCGGGCCGCCGTCCTCGGGCGACATCCCGGTGATGACGTCGGTGGCGCCGTGGTAGGCAAACTCGGTGACGATGAAGCCGCTGCCGCCGGTGGCCGCCTTGCAGATGCGCACCGCGAGATCGTTGGCCTCGCTGCCGGTGCAGGTGAATATGACGCTCGCGAACTGTGGGGGCAGCGTCGCCAGGAGCTCCTCGGCGAGCTGCAGGGGGAGCTCCGCCAGGTAGCGGGTATGGGTGTTGAGCGTGGCGGCCTGGCGTGCGAGAGCCTCCACCACCTGCGGGTGGCAGTGACCCACGACCGGAACGTTGTTGTAGGCGTCGAGGTAGGCGCGCCCCTGCTCGTCGTACATCCACACGTCCGCGGCGCGCACGATCTGCAACGGCTCGTCGTAGAACAGTTGGTAGGTCGGTGCCAGCAGGCGCGCACGGCGCGCGAGCAGATCTGCCGGGGACGACGTCACGGGCGCATCTCCTCGGTCAGCAGCTGCGCGGCGAGCGCGAGCCGCGCCTGAATGACTTCGGGGTCGGGCGCGCAGTAGTGTCCGCCTGCGGGGTTGCGCTGCACGTGCCACGCCGGCACTACGACGTTCGCCACTAGGCGCGCCGCGACCAGCGTGCCGAGCAAGGCCCACTCCTCGGGCAGCAGCGGCAGGCTCTCATGGTAGGCGGCGGCGACCTCGTACACCGCCTGAGCGGCACCGCCCTCGCCCGGCGCGCACTGCGGTGGTATCAGCTCGGCGGCGGCGACCGCCACGTCGGCAACCAACGCGGTATGGGTCAGGTCGCCAAAATCGATGACGCCGGTCACCTGCGTCGCATCGCCGGCCGCGACCAGGATGTTCAGGGGATTGAGGTCGTTGTGCACCACCTGCCGGCGCAGGCGCGGCAGCTGCGCCTCGATGACCGGCACCACCTGCAGCAGCACCCCTGCGGCCGCCTGCTGATGCGGCAGCTCCGGCAGCTCCTCGAGCAGCCGCTGCACCCGGCCGACCTGCCCCAGGTCCCATATCAAGGCGCGTTGCGCGGCCGGATGCCGGAACTCACGCAGTGCGCAGCTCAGTCGCGCCGCCATCCGGCCGCACGCGCGGCGCTGCTGCGCCGAGCGCGGCGCCGCACCGAGCAGGATCCCGGGCAGGTAGGTGAGGAGCCGCACCGTGCGCCGTGCGCCGGTCTCGTCGGCGATAGCCACCTGGGCCGCGCCGTCGCGCGCGGCGACCACGCGCGGGCACGGCAGGGCGGGATC
>JANWKR010000019.1 GCA_025451275.1 Steroidobacteraceae bacterium | reverse complement strand
CAGCAGCGTGCCGCGCGTCCCGTGCCGCTGGCGCAGCTCGCCCCCGGGGACCTGGTGTTCTTCCGCATCCGCTCGCACCACGTCGATCACGTCGGCGTGTACGCCGGAGGCGGACGCTTCGTGCACGCGCCGCGTGCCGGGCTCGCCGTCTCCTACGGCGAGCTCGACAGCGGCTTCTACCGCCGGCGGTTCGTGAGTGCCGGACGCTTCTGGTAAATGCCGAAACCGGCACGTGAGACATAAGGTGCACATGTCGCCAAGATGTGACACCGGCACATAAATTCGGGCTTGACTGCGATCCGCGACGATTTGACACTGGACCTTGAGTGACAAGGGCAAACCCGTCGAAAGACGGGGACGCAAAGCCACCGGTCTAAAGGACGGGTTCCTATGACGGCGGGGCTGCCACGATCGCGCACCTCATAGCGATCGCTCGCACCCCGTCCCGTTCGAAGCGAGCCCACGGAAGTCCCTGGCGACCGTGGCGGTTGGGATTGTTTCGGGGAAGCCATGACAGCTACACCAAATTATGCTTCCGACGCGCACGCGCGGACGGACGCCGGGGAGCAGCCAGCGGCCGCCGCGGGGCCGTTTGTCCTGAATCTGTGCTCGTCGACGACGCCCATGGCGCTCGCCCAGACCGAGCTGCCCGAGCTCAAGCGCTTCACCTTCTTTGTCAGCCGCCGCTTCGAAGAGGGGCGCGAGCGCTTCCGCCTGCACATGGGCTACTTCGCGACGCTCGCCGAAGCCGAGGAGTGGCTCGGAGTGGTGCGCGAGATCTACCCCGGCGCCTGGGCCGGTGAGGCTCCGGGACGCAAGCTGCGTGAGCGCGCCGTGGCCGCCGCCGTCGTGCAGGCCCAGCACGCCGCAGGCCCGCACCTGGCTCCCGCTCCGGTGCGCGCCGCACCGCCGCGTCCGCCCGAGCCCATGAACATACCCGTCGTGCACGCGGCGCCCCCGGCGCCGCGTCCGGCTGCTCCGGCGCCGAAGCCGGCCGTGGCCGCGGCCCCCGCGCGGCCCGTCGCACGGCCGGCGCCTGCGCCTGCTGCCCGGCCCGCACCCGCCGCCCGGCCCGCACCCGCCGCCCGACCCGCACCTGCCGCCAAACCCGCGCCTGCCCCCAGGCCCGCTGCGGTCACACCGCCCGGCCGGGCGATGCTGCAGGCGAAGTCGCCGCCGCCGGCCAAGCCCGCACCCGTGAAGGCTGCGCCCGCACCGGCCGCCCAGCGCGCCCCGATGCCCGCGCCGGCGCAGCCGGCAGCGCGATCCGCCGCGGCCGCATCGGCCGCCGCTGCCGCCGCCGCGGCCCAGGCGCTGCGCGCCACCGGCGCCAAGCCCGTATTCGAGGACTCGAACGTGCGCGAGGTGCTGAAGGCGCTCGGCGACACCAGCGCCACCGGTGAGACGCGCCTGATGCGTGCCCCGCCCGCCCCGCGCGCCGCGGGGCCCGCGGCCGACCCGTCCCTGTCCGATACCCAGGTGCTGAAGATGCTCGAGACGCGGCGCCCCGAGGGCGCCGCGGAGGCGGTCGCCGAGGTCTCGCACGGCAGTATCCCGCTGCTCAAGCCCGACGACACCGGTACGCGCCGGGCGCTCAAGGAGGCGGTGACGAGCAACGCTCCGGTCGCCTTCGCCGTGCAGCTGCAGTGGTCGGTGCAGCCGCCCGAGCTCGACCAGGTGCCGCCGCTGGCGATCTTCAGCGCCTATACCCTCTACACCGTCGAGGGCAGCCGCGAAGGGCGCAAGTGGTACGGCCTGCGCCTCGGCTTCTTCAGCGACGCGATCTCCGCCAAGCAGGTGGCCTACTACGTGCGCTCGGAGTTCACCTCCGTGGCGGTGGTGCCGGTCAGCCCGCAGGAGAAGGCGCACGCCACCGACCAGGACATGAAGGCCGCCATGCTGGCAGCCCCGGCCGCGCCGCGGCGAGACGAGGACGAATTCAAGCTGATCGACGACGCGCCGCGCTCCCCGCCGGCCTCGCCCGCCGCCCCGGCGCCGGCCGCGGCGAAGCCGGGCGCGCGTCCGCAGCCGAAAGTGGCCGTCGGACGCATGGTGCGCCAGCCCCCGGGCGCGCCGCGCCGTGCGCCGGGCAAGGTCACGGCACGCGCCAAGAGCGGCCCGCAGACCCTCGAGGAGACCCTCGAGATCCTGGGCGCAAGCCAGCTCTCGATGGACCAGGGGACCGGCGAGACCCTCAACGAATCAGGCGTGCGTCACCTGCGCGTCGAAGTGCAGAAGAATTCGCCGTTCTCCAAGCTCCTCGAGCGCCTCAGCGAGCGGATGCGGAAGCCGTAGCCGGCGCCGGCGCAGCCGCGCCCTGGCCCTCGAACTCCGCCAGCATCCAGCGCCGGTAGGCCTCGAGATTCATGTCCCGGCCGAGGAAGTCGCGCACCAGCTGCGCGGCGGGCTTGCTCGCGCCCGGCTCGAGCACCGTGCGGCGGTAGCGCATGCCGGCCGGCCCGTCGAGCAGGTGCTTGGGGTCGAACTGTGCGAAGAAATCCAGCGCGATCACCTTGTCGAGCACGTAGGTGTAGTAGTTCGAGCTGTAGCCGTTCAGGTGCGTGAAGCTCGCCCAGAAGTGATCCCCCGACAGCATGGTCACGGTGCTGAAGCGCGTGTAGTCGCGCTGGTACACGGCATCGAAGTCGAGCTTCGCCGGGTCGAGCGTGTGGAAGTCGAGCGATACGGCCGCGAAGATCAGCTGGAACTGCTCGGCCCCGGCGCGTCCGAAGGCGTCGCTCTTGATCATGCGGTCGAACAGCGCGCGCGGCAGCACCGCGCCCGTCTGGTAGTGGTGCGCGAACGAGCCGAGCACGCCGTAGTCGTGGAAGAACTCCTCGAGCATCTGCGACGGCGCTTCCACGAAATCACCCTCGACGTTGAAGGCGCCGGCGCCGGCCCAGCCGTGCTGGCCGCCGATCACGTGGTGCATCATGTGGCCGAACTCGTGCAGGAACACGACCACGTCGTCGTACTGCATGAGGCCGGGATCGCCCGCCTTGCCGCCGGGGAAGTTGCACACCAGCGTGGCCTCGGGCAGCTGGCGCGCCCCCCGCCCCGGCGTCAGCGCCTGGGTTGAGAACCACTTGTCCTTGCCGTCGCGCGGGTGCATGTCCATGTAGATGCGGCCGATGCGCCGGCTGCCGTCGTAGACGTCGTAGACGGTGACCGAGGGGTGCCAGGTGCGCGCGCCGGCCACCGGGCGGATGTCGACGTGGAACAGCTTCGAGGCGGTGGCGATGACGCCGCGCTCGACCTGCGCGTAGGGGAAGTACGGGCGCACGCTCTGCGAGTCGAAGTCGAACTTGGCGCGCCGGTACTGCTCGGTCCAGTACGCCTGGTCGGCCACCGACAGCTTGGTGATCGAGGCATCGCGGCCGTGGGCGAACGCCACCAGCGCGCGGTCCTCGCGCTCGCTCGGCTCGCGCGAGGCGCTGTCGATCTGCTTGAGGAACTCGGCCAGCTTCGCCGGCGAGCCCATCATCTGGTCGGCCATGGCGAAGTCGGCCCAGGTGCGATAGCCGAGCACGTGCGCCAGCTCCTCGCGTGTGGCGAGCAGCTTGCGCAGCGTGTCGGTGTTGCCGGGGTAGCCGCGCTGCGCGTACAGCAGGTACGCCTTGTGACGCAGGTCGGTGCTGTCGGCGAAGCGCCGCACCGGGCGCACGTCCGGGTAGTCGCTGGTGATCTTCACCTGTCCCTGGGCATCGGCCGGGTGCGCGGCCAGGTAGTCGGCCGGCATCCCGACGAGCTCGGCCTTGGGGACCAGCATGGTGTGCAGGTCCTCGTGCACGGCACGCTCGAAGGCCAGGCCGTACCCGGTGACCTTGTCCTGCAGCGCCACGATCTTCTTGCGCGTCGCCTCGTCCTTGTCGACCCCGGCCAGGCGGTATTCGAGCAGCGTGCGCTCGAGGTAGTGGCGCGTGGCGGCATCGTCCGGCGCCGGCAGCGTGGCGAGGGCCTGGTAGACCGCCTGGTTCAGGTTGAGGGCGGTGAGGGCGGCATTGGCGGTCTGGGTGAGCGCCTGCGCCTTGTCGCGCAGCTCCTTGGTGGTGCCGACGCCGTACAGGACGCTCGCCTGGAACACCGCGAGATTGAGCTCGTTGACCGCGTCGTCGTAGGGCCGCAGCGTGTTGGCGACGCTGCGTGCGCCGCTCGCCGCCAGCAGCTTCGCCACGTCGGCGTCGGCGCGTGTCAGGTGCCCGTGCACCCAGGTGTCGAGCGCGGCCGGATCGTCACCGGCCTCCCAGGCGTGCAGGTCCGTCGCGGCGGGGGCGGGTGGGGCGGCCGGTGCCGCGGCGAGCAAGGCCGGGGCGGCGAGCAGTGCCAGCAGGCACGTGCAGGACGGGCGACGGAACATGGCGACTCCCTCAGGTACCGCCAGTCGCGGCGGCGGCACAGTCTAGCCGGTCGTGCCGCGCAGGTCGGCCCGGCTGCGGCACGGCGCCGCCGCCCTGCGACGAGGCGTGCGCCCGTCAGGCGCGCTCGAGGAAGCCGCTGTTCAGGAACTGCTGGGCGAGCGCCACGCGGATGTCATCGCCGACGTTCCCCGGGATGTCGCGCACGCGGAAGCGCGGCGTGTTGACGATGTACTCGACGCACTGCTGCGTGCCGCGGTGGATATAGAGGTGTCCGCCGGGGTAGCTGACGTCGATGGTCTCGGGGCTGGCGGTCAGGTTGCAGAAGGCGCCCTCGGCGTGCACCAGCGCGGTATCGAGCTGCACCGCCTCGGGGCGGGCCGGCTGCGGCAGGGCCTCGAGGGCGGCCACGGCCCGCGCGGCGCGCCATTGCAGCGCGCTCGCGAGGAACCCGGGCGTGCGGCACATCTGCAGCACCCCGGCGGCGGCGTTCAGCACCGGCGGCGCCATGCGCTCCAGGCCCGTGCCGTTCACCCGGAACTGGAGCTGGCCGCCCAGCGTGGTGCGCAGGCCCGGGTCGAGGTCCGAGAGGTGATCGACGGCGGCGATCAGCGCCTCGCGCACCGTGATCGGCGTGAAGCCGATCGACACGTGCAGCGACTCGCCCTCGGAGTCGACGCTGTGCAGCGTGCCGCGCGGCAGGTACATGAGATCGCCCGGCCGCACGTCCACGCTCTGGTGCGGACCGAGATCGGGCGCGCCCTTGGGAATGATCTTCCAGGTGTTGTTGAGCTCGGACGGCTTGCTGGAGACGTACCAGCGCTTGGTGCCCTGCAGTTGTGCCACCAGCAGGTCGTGGTCATCGTAGTGCACCGGGGCGCGCATGCCGCCGCGGCTCCAGAAGGCGGAAGCCGTCACCGGCTTGAGCAGCACCACCTCCAGCGCCCGCGCCACGCGCTCCAGCGCGCTCGACAGCGGCCGCAGCTCCGGGAAGCGCACCGAGTAGTTGCGGGCGTGGAAGGTCTCGATGCGGGCCTGGAAGTCCGCCGCGTCGCGCACGCCCTCGAGCGAGGGGGCAGCGCCGGTGGCGTTGGCGGAGTGGAAGGTGAGCTTCGGCGCCAGGTGCCAGGCGCCGAGCAGCGTGTTCTCCGGGCTCGGCCCGAGCAGGCTGGCGCGCGGCGCGCGCGGGTCGCCCTCGATCTTCACGAAGCCGCCGAGCAGCACGCGCTCGGCGAAATCCTCGATCGTGAGCGGCGACAGGAACTGCGCCAGCGTGCCCTGGGCCTCCCGGAACATCATGCGTCAGGATCCCTTGCCGAACAGCTGCTCGAGCGCTGCGCGCGAGCGGTCGACCTCCGCGGTGTTGGGCGGGGTGTAGGCGCCGGCGCGCGGCTTGAAGTGGTCGCAGAAATTGGCGTGCGTCTTGTCGTTCACCTCTTCCGCCGTCGGCTCGCGGCAGTGCTTGGCGACCCGCGTGTCGTAGTCGACGCACATGCGGCACACGTGCAGCTCGGCGTGGCACTTGGGGCACTCGTCCAGCCGCCGCAGCGGCAGGCTGAGCTCGGCCAGCGCCGCGCCACATTTCCAGCAGACCAGGTCATGGGCCATGCGGTTAGCGTACTACGTCCGCGGGCGCGGATCAGGCCGCGGCGGGGCGCGTGCGCGTGCGCAGGAACTCCTCCAGCACGCGCCCGGTGTGGGACTTGCTGCGGTGGCGCGCGATCGCGGCCGGGGCGCCCTGGGCGACGATGCGGCCGCCGCCGTCGCCGGCCTCCGGCCCGAGGTCGAGGATCCAGTCGGCCTCGGCCATGATGTCGAGGTTGTGCTCGACCACCACCGCGGTGTTGCCGGCGGCCACCAGGCGGTGCAGCACGAGGATCAGCTTCTCGACGTCGGCCATGTGCAGTCCGACGGTCGGCTCATCGAGCACGTACAGGGTGCGCTTGGGCCTCAGGCGCGGGCCGCGCAAGCCCTCGTCGCGCACCTTGGACAGCTCGGCCACCAGCTTGATGCGCTGCGCCTCGCCACCCGAGAGCGTCGGACTCGGCTGGCCGAGCGTCAGGTAGGCGAGGCCGACGTCCTGCAGCAGCTTGAGCGCGTGGTGCACGCGCGGGTGTGCGGCGAAGAAGCCGACCGCATCCTCGACGTTCATCGCCAGCACGTCGCCGATGCTCTTGTCGCGCCAGGTGACGCTGAGCGTCTCGGCATTGAAGCGCCGCCCGCCGCACACGTCGCACAGCACCTTGACGTCCGGCAGGAAGCTCATCTCGATGGTCTTGACGCCCTGGCCCTCGCACGCCTCGCAGCGCCCGCCCGCGGTGTTGAAGGAGAAGCGGCTGGTGGTGTAGCCGCGGATGCGCGCCTCGGTGGTGCCGGCGTAGATGCGGCGGATCTCGTCCCAGAAGCCGATGTAGGTGGCCGGGCAGGAGCGCGGCGTCTTGCCGATCGGGGTCTGGTCGACTTCCAGCACCCGCTCGAGGTGCTCCAGCCCGGTGAGCGCGGCGCAGCCGATGAGCTGCGCGCCGCCGCGCCGCCGCCGCCCCGGCGCCTGCTCGCCCAGCAGGCGCTTGAGGTTCGCGTACAGCACGTCGCGCGCCACCGTCGACTTGCCCGAGCCCGACACGCCGGTGATCACCACCAGCCGCCCGAGCGGGATGTGCACGTCGCCGCCGCGCAGGTTGTGCAGCGCGACGCGGGCGAGCATCAGGCGCGCCGTGCCCGGCTGCACCGGGCGCTGCGGCTGCGCCGGGTGCAGCAGCGGCTCGCGCAGGAAGCGCCCGGTGATCGAGCGCGGGTTGCGCTCGAGGTCGGCGACGGTGCCGGCGGCTACCAGCTCGCCGCCGCGCACGCCGGCCCCGGGACCGAGGTCGAGCACGTGGTCGGCGCGGCGGATGGTCTCCTCGTCGTGCTCGACCACCACGAGGGTATTGCGCGCCCCGGCCAGCTCGGTGAGTGAATCGAGCAGGATCTGGTTGTCGCGCGGGTGCAGCCCGATGGTGGGCTCGTCGAGCACGTAGCACACCCCCTGCAGGTTCGAGCCGAGCTGCGCGGCGAGACGGATGCGCTGCGCCTCGCCGCCCGAGAGGGTGGGGGCGGCGCGATCGAGCTGCAGGTAACCGAGGCCGACGCGCTCGAGGAACTTGAGGCGCGCGCGGATCTCGGCCAGGAGGTCACGCGCGATCTCGCGCTCGCGCGGGTTGAGGCGCAGGCGCGCGAAGAACTCGCCGCTGGCGGCCACCGGTGCGGCGGCCAGCTCGGCGATCGAGCGCTCGCGGAAGCGCACGTGCAGCGCCACCTCGTTGAGGCGCCGCCCCTGGCAGGTCTCGCACGGTTGCGTCTCGCGGCCGTACCACTCGTTCCACCACACCTCCTCGCCCGACTGCTCGGCGTCGAAGCCGGGCATCTCGACCCCGGTGCCGAAGCAGCCCGCGCACCAGCCGTGGCGCGAGTTGAACGAGAACAGCCGCGGGTCGAGCTCGGCGAAGCTGCGGCCGCAGGACGGGCAGGCGCGCTTGGTCGAGAACACCGTCACCTGCCTGGCGTGCGGCGCCAGCACGTGCACCAGCCCCTTGCCGAAATCGAGCGCCCGCTCGAGCGCGGCACGCAGCGCGCGCTCGCCCTTGACGCTCACGTCGACCTCGGCCACCGGCAGCTCGATGGTGTGCTCCTTGAAGCGCGACAGGCGCGGCCAGGGCGCAGTCGGCAGCAGCTCGCCGTCGACGCGCAGCGCCCGGAAGCCCTTCTTGGCGGCCCACTTGGCCAGATCGGTGTAGTAGCCCTTGCGGGCCACCACCAGCGGCGCGAGCAGCGCGATGCGGCGGCCGCGGTAGTCCTTCATGAGCCGCGCGGCGATGGACGCCGGGCTCTGCGGCTCGATGGCGACGTCGCAGTCGGGGCAGTACTGGGTGGCGAGCTTCACGTACAGCAGGCGCAGGAAGTGATAGATCTCGGTGAGGGTCGCCACCGTGCTCTTCCGGCCGCCGCGGCTGGTGCGCTGCTCGATGGCCACGGTCGGCGGGATGCCGAAGATCGCATCCACGTCCGGGCGCGCCGCCGGCTGCACGAACTGCCGCGCATAGGCGTTGAGCGACTCGAGGTAGCGGCGCTGGCCCTCGTTGAAGAGGATGTCGAAGGCGAGCGTCGACTTGCCCGAGCCCGACACGCCGGTGATCACCGTGAAGCGGTCGCGCGGGATCTCGACGTCGATGTCCTTCAGGTTGTGCTCGCGCGCCTTGTGGATGACCACGGCGTGCCGGTCGCGGCCGTTGCCGTAGTGCGGCGCCGGCTCGGCCACCGCCACCGGCGCCGCCGCCGGCACCAGTGCCTGCTCGTAGGCGGCGAGCGCCTGGCCGGTGAAGGAGCGCGGAGTGGCGCGCACCTCGGCCGGAGTGCCGGCGCACACGATCTCGCCGCCGCGGTCGCCGCCTTCGGGACCTAAGTCGATGATCCACTCGGCGGCGCGGATGACGTCGAGGTTGTGCTCGATCACCAGCAGCGAGTGCCCGGCGACCAGCAGCTTGCGGAACGCCCTGAGCAGCTTCGCCACGTCCTCGAAGTG
>JANWKR010000018.1 GCA_025451275.1 Steroidobacteraceae bacterium | reverse complement strand
GCCGGCGACTGGAAGCTGGCGGCGCCAGCGGACAACGCGCCGCGTGGCCCGTGGTGGACGCTGTTCAACGACCCCGACCTGGATGCCCTCGAGGCGCAGGTGAGTGACGCCAACCAGAGCCTCAAGGCCGCGCTGGCGCGGCTCGAGGAGGCCCGGGCGCAGACGCGCATCGCCCGCTCCTCATGGTTTCCGACCCTCACGGCGCAGGGCACGGCCACGCACGGTGAGGCCTCCGTGTATTCCGCGAACTACACCCCCGGTGCGCCTCGTACAGGGAACTCCTTCGTGGCGGCCGGCGACCTGTCGTACGAGCTCGACGTGTTCGGCCGCATCCGCAACACCGTGACGGGCGCGCGCGCCAGCGAGCAGGCGAGCGCCGGAGACGTCGGCGCGCTCGATCTGAGCGTGCACGCCGATCTCGCCACCGATTACTTCACGCTGCGCGGGCTCGACATCGAGCTGACGCTCCTCGACCAGACGGTCGCCGACTATGCGCGCGCCCTGTCCCTCACCGAGAATCTCTACCACGGCGGCGCGGCGGTGATCTCCGATGTGCAGCAGGCACAGGCGCAGCTGGAAACCGCCCGTACCCAGGCCGAGGACACGCGCCTGCGCCGCGCGCAGACCGAGCATGCGATCGCGGTGCTGGTCGGCAAGCAGGCGTCCGTGTTCAGCGTCCCGGCCGCCCCGGCCGGGAAAGCCCTGCCGCTGCCGGAAGTGGCGCCCGGCCTGCCCTCGCAGCTGCTCGAGCGCCGCCCGGATGTCGCCGCCGCCGAGCGGCGCGTGGCCGCCGCCAACGCCGCTATCGGCGTGGCGCGCGCCGCCTACTTCCCGGTGCTCGACCTCCTCGGCTCGGCCGGCTCGCAGGCCCCCCACGCCGCCAAGCTCTTCACCGCGCCCAGCCAGTTCTGGTCGATCGGGCCGCAGCTGGTGTTCACCGTATTCGACGGCGGCCTGCATGCCGCCCAGTCCGCGCAGGCGCATGCCGCTTACGACGAGCAGGTGGCCAACTATCGCGCCACGGTGCTCACCGCCTTCCAGGACGTCGAGGACAACCTCGCGGCGCTGCGCCAGCTGCAGCGCGAGAGCATCAGCCAGGCTTCCGCGGTGGCCGCCACGCAGGGCGCCCTCGATCAGGCCAACCTGCGCTACAAGGGCGGCATCGTCACCTACCTCGAGGTAGTAGCGACCGAGAACGCCGCACTCGCCGCGCGGCTTGCCGCGGTAGACATCGAGATCCGCCGCGCCAACGCCCGGGTACTGCTCGTCAAGGCACTGGGCGGAGACTGGCAACCGCCCGCCGCGCATTGACCGCTACTTCGCCTACTTCAGATACGCGTGCACCACCTCGATCAGGTGCTTGGCGCCCTTGGCGCGCTCGCGGTCGCGGTCGTGGCTCGGATCGGAGACGTGCAGGCGGATGTGATCCTCGACCAGCTCGGCCATCAGGCTGCTGGCCGCGCCGCGCACCGACACCGTCAGCTGCATCACGCGGGCACAGTCGGCATCCTCCTGCAGGGCGCGCTCGATGGCCTCGACCTGGCCGCGCAGGCGCCGTACGCGTTGTAACAAACGGGTCTTATCCTCGATGGTGTGCGACATGCGGGAGCTTCTCGTGGTGGCGCGCGTATAGGGTGGGGGGTATAGTATACCCTTCCTTGAGGACCGGCTTCCATGCGCACCTTCCCGTACGCGCCACGGCTCTTGCGTGCGCCGACCCTGGCGGCGGCCGCCCTGTGGGCCGCCCACGCCCTGGCGGGCGATACGACCGCGACCGCCGCGGCCGCGACCACGCCCGGCGCCAGCAGTGCCTGGCCGATGCTGCTCGGTGCGCAGTACACCTTCATCGACCAGGAGCAGAGCTCGCTCCGCTCGCCGTACGCCGGGCGCTTCAGCCTGCATCCGGGTGGCGACACCGAGGCCACCCATACCATGGGCCTGTACGGGGGCTGGGCGCCGGTCAGCTGGGGCCAGCTGTACCTGGATACCGAGAAGTTCATGGGGGCGGGCGTCAGCGGCGCCACCGGCCTCGGGGGCCTCACCAACGGCGACGTGGTGCGCGAGGGCGCGACCGGCCTCAAGAAGGAGTTCTACATCGCGCGCCTGTACGCACGCTTCATGGTGCCCCTCGGCCCGGGAGCGGCGACGGTGGCGCGCGCCCAGGACCAGATTCCGGGCACCGAGGCGCCGCGACGCCTGGAGTTCAAGGCCGGCCGGCTGGCGGCCTCCGATGACTTCGACCACAACCGCTATGCCGGCTCGACGCGCACGCAGTTCCTCAACTGGTCGCTGTGGGACAACACCGCCTGGGACTACGCCGCCAACACGCGCGGCTACACCGACGGCTTGGTGCTCGGCTTCGTCAGCCCGTCCTGGTCGCTCAAGTACGGCCTGTACCGCATGCCCTTCATAGCCAACGGCCAGGCGCTCGAGACTCTCGACCGCGCGCGCGGGGAGAACCTCGAGCTGACCCTCTCCCCGCCCGCGGTCGCCACCGTGGTGCGCCTGCTCGTGTACCGCAATACCGCGCGCCTCGGCGACTACCGTCAGGCGCTCGCCATCGCCCTGGCCGCCGGCACCGTCCCGAACGTCGCCGCCGATGACCGTGAGGGCCGGCGCAAGTACGGCTGGGGCGTGAATATCGAGCAGCCGCTGGCGGATGACGGCGACACGGGCCTGTTCCTGCGTCTCGGCTGGAACGACGGCCGGACCGAGGACTTCGCGTTCACCGAGGTCGATCGCACCGCGAGCCTCGGCGCGCAGCTCTCCGGAGTGCACTGGCGACGCGCGGACGATCGCTTGGGTCTCGCCCTGGCCGTCGACGGGCTGTCGGGGCCGCACCGCGACTACCTGGCCGCCGGCGGCTCGGGGTTCCTGCTCGGCGACGGCGCCCTGGACTACGCCGGCGAGCGCATCGTCGAGACCTACTACCGGGCGCAGTGGAGCTGGACGCCCTGGGGTGCGCCGCTGCGCGTACAGCTCGGCCCCGACTTCCAGTACATCACGAACCCGGGCTACAACGCCGCGCGCGGGCCGGCGCGCTTCTACGCCCTACGGCTGCACCTCGAGTACTGACCCGCGCAGTCACTTGCAATAAGCGCATGACGCTGCGACCCCGACCGGCGCTGCTGCGACTGACCGCGGTCCTGGCATGGCTGGGACTGGCGGCGCAGCTGCTCGCCTCCATGCACCTGGCGCTCGAAAGCGGCCGACCCGCCCTCGCCGGTGCCCTGGAGGCGCTCAGCTACTTCACCGTGCTGACGAACCTCCTGGTCGCGCTGGTGACCAGCGCGTGCGTCGCCGGGCGGCCGGCGCCGCTCACGCGCCCCACAGTACTGGCCGCGGTCGCCAGCTACATCTTCGTGGTCGGGCTCATCTACACGCTGCTGCTGCGCGCGCTGTGGACCCCGACCGGGGTGCAGCTGCTGGCGGACGTGCTGCTGCACGACGCGGTGCCGCTCCTCTACGTCGTCTGGTGGCTCGGCTGGGGGCCGCGCGGGATGCTCGGCTGGGGTCAGCCACTCGCCTGGCTCGTCTGGCCGCTGGCCTACTTCGTGTTCGCGCTGGCGCACGGCGCCCTCAGCGGCCGCTATCTCTACCCGTTCGCCGACGTCGGCGCGCTCGGGATCGCGGTCGTGGCGCGCAATGGCGCCCTGTTGCTCGTGCTCTTCACCGTACTGGGCTTGGGCGCGGTCGCACGCGACCGCGCCCGCTGGCCTGCCGCCCCAGGGTGAGCCGCGGCAGGCCGCTGTCCCCGCAGCCGCAGGATGCCCGGCGCGCGCTAGCCGCGCGCGGGCATGAGGTCCGCGCGCGCCTGGTCGACGGCCTTGCGGGCCTCCGCCTTGGCATCGGCCGAGGGCTTCAGGTCGTGGATCGCCGCGGCCAGATTTTGGCCGCCGGTCACCTTCGACTTCAGGCCCGGGTACGGCAGGTTGAGGTTCTGCGCGGCATGCAGGGTCGCCGCGCACTGGGCCACGCTGTCGAAGCCCAGGCACGCCTCCTGGGGAGTCATGCCCGAGGGGACAATCGCGGCCAGACGCGTGCGGGGAGGTGCCGGCGGACCGGCCGCGCCGGCCTGGGCCGGGGGCTGCTGTGATGGCTCGGCAGCCGAAGGATCGGCGGCGACCGCCTGGTCATCCGCCGCCGGATCCGGCTGCATCTGAGCCGGGGTCGCGGGGTGCGCAGGTATCGGCTGCTCCGAGGAGTACGGCTGCGAGGGCTGCGCGCCGGCGAGGCCCGACAGGGACAGTGCCGCCGCGGCGGCCAGCAAGGAATTCAGACGCTTCATCACACACCTCCAAGGTCCAGACCTGTGTGTTGGAGCGCCGCAGGCGTGCGGTGGCCGCGGTAACCGGGCGGTGCCACGCCGAGCGCCCTCCCTGGCGCGATCCGGCTGCGCGCTCGGCACCGCTTGCGGCGCCGGTCTTCGCCGCGCGGGGCCGCCGACTTCCATGTCGAACGGCGCCCGACGCGGGAAGCTGTGCGTCAGCCGTTAGTGCTATATAAAACGAGTGCGTGCGAACCGACAACGTGTCGGCGATTGGCGCCGTCGATGTTCCCGGAGTCGGGCTGTCAGCCGATGCGCACGAAGTCGATGAAGCCGCGCTGCACGTCGGTGTACGCCAGCTGCACGCGCGCCGTGTCGCCGACGTCGAGGCCCTCGAAGCCCCTCACGACGCGCCCCTCGGCCAGCGGGTGCGTGGTGCGCACCCAGGTGCCCTTGTCCGACGCGCCGGTGACGATGGCGTCGAACTGCTCCCCGAGGCGCGTCTGCAGCAGCATGGCGGCGGCAGACTTGCGCACCTGGCGCTCGACCTTCGCGGCGTTGCCCTCCTGCAGGGTGCAGTGCGCGGCGAGCGTGCTGAGCTCCGCCTCAGCGTAGGGCGGCGGCGCCTTAGCCAGTGCCGCCTTCAGCAGGCGTTGGGTGATCACGTCCGGGAAGCGCCGGTTCGGTGCGGTTGAATGCGTGTAGTCGTGCAGTGCCAGCCCGAAATGTCCCTCGGCCGGCTCACCCGGACGCTTGAGCGCGTACTCGCCGGCGCCGATCAGCTTCACCACCGCGAGTGACAGGTCGGGAAACTGCGCCGGCGCCGCCCGCTGCCGGTCGGCGAGGAAGCCGCTGAGCGCACGCGCGTCCGGCAGCGGCGGCAGGCTCGCGCCGAGCCCGCGCGCCAGCGCCACGATGCGGTTCCAGCGCTCGGGTGCGCGCAGCACCCGCCGCAGCGACGGGCTGCCGTGCGCCTCGAGATAGCGCGCCACCACCTGGTTGGCGGCGATCATGAAGTACTCGATGAGCTGCTTGGCACGGTTGTCCTCGTCCGGGCGCAGATCGACGAGCGCGCTGTTCTCGTACACGGCGAGCGCTTCGAGCGTGGTGAAGTTGAGGGCCCCCTGCTGCTGGCGCACGCGCTTCAGCCGCTGCGCGGTCGCATCCTGGATGCGCAGCTGCTCGTCCATCCCCGGGACCGCGCTGACGGGGGCCGGCGCTGCCGCCTTGCCCGCGAGCCAGGCGGCGACGCCGTCGTAGGCGAGCTTGGCGCGGTTGACCACCCGGGCACGGTAGATCTGCTCGGCGCTGACCGCGCCGCCGGCATCCACGGTCATGTCGATCACCAGGCTGAGCCGCTCCTGCCCCGCCGCCAGGCAGGTGAGGTCGGTCGAGAGCCGCTCCGGCAGCATGGAAAAGATCTCGGCCGCGGTGTACACCGAGGTGGTATTGGTGCTGGCGTGCGCATCGAGTGGCGTGCCGGCAGTAACCGTGGCGTCGACATCCGCGATCGCGATCAGGATCTGCACCGCGCCGTCGGCCTGGGGCTGCGCCACCGACAGCTGGTCGAGGTCGCGCGAATCATCGTTGTCGATCGAGCACCACGCCAGCGCGCGCAGGTCGCGCACGTCCGCCGCCGCCGCCGGCGCGGCACTGATGCCGGCCAGCTGCCGCACTGCCGCCGGCGGGAAGTCCGGCTCGAGTCCGTGGGCGAGCATCGCGCGCCGCGCGATGCTCTGCAGTTCAAAAGCGTGAGCTTCGGGCATGCGCGCATGATAGCAAGGCAGGCCCCGCACTCGCGGCGGGCCGCAAGCGAAGGGCGCCGCGGATCCTCCGCGGCGCCCCTCTTCTCGAACCGAGGTGCTTCCCTTTCCCCGTTCGATTCCCGGTTCAGCTCGCCGGCATCATGCCGGTGTAGTACACGAGCACGTAGGCCTTGAGCGTGCCGTCTGGCTGCGGTACGCCATAGACCTTGACCAGCGCCCCGGCGACCAGGCCGCCGCTGAGCGCCTGCAGCCCCGGCGCGGTCGTGACGTCGATCGGGCTGATGGTGAGGATCCCGCCCGAGCGGTCGAGCTGGTACACCAGGGTCGCCGACGGCGCGCTCGTGCCGACAGCGACGGTCGCCGGCAGCGTGCCGCCGGCGACGCTCATCGCAAACGTGCCCGCGGCGAATGGCGTGGTCACCGTCCCGAGCGGCAGCGGCGTCGGCACCAGCACCGCGTTGCGCAGCGTCCAACTGCCCGGATCGGCCGGATCACCCCAGGTGGCGCGGCTCACGCCCCAGGCCTGCAGCGCGCCGACCGTACCGCCGAAGTTGACACCGCCGGCGGTGGCGCTCACGAAGTCAGGGATCGCCGCGCTCCCGGTGGTCACGAGCGTCGGGAAGGTCAGGTCCCACCACTTGAAGCCCGTGACCGGGTTGCCGCTGCCGTCGGTGCCGTTGGGCGTGGTCGCGGCAATGTAGTCGAGGCTGACCGTGTAGTCGTCCGTGCTGCGCGCAAAGCTGCGCGTGTAGGTGAAGCCGCTGCTGCCGGCGGCGGAGATGCGGCCCGAATAGGCGGCGGTTTCGATGTCGATGCTTTGCGCCACCATCGGGGTGGCGAGCGGGTCGACGGCGCTCACGTGCAGCTTGAAGCCGCGCACCAGCTGCCCGCTGGTGAGGAAACCGGTGCCGGTGCCGATCGGCGTGGTATCCGCGCTCGGGTCTGCCGGCGCGCGGAAAAAGAACTGCGTGTTGGCGTCGATGCTCACCGGCACGCCGATGCCTGACTCGTCGTCGACCGTGATGACGTCGGTCGCCGTGTTGACGTGCGCGACGTGCCCTTCCGGGCTCAGCCACACTTTGCTGAACTCGCCGCTGGCCCAGACGCGTACCGCGACCAGTGAGCCGTCCTCCTGGTAGCGTGCGGCGATGCGTACGAACTTGCCGGGCAGCGTCATCGCCTGGGCGGAGAAGTTCGTGACGACGCTGCGGGCCTTGGCGTCGACGTCGTAGAAGATCGTGCCATTGACCGCGTCGGCCTGGATCTGCAGCGACTGCGCACCCGCCACCGCGGTCTCCGGATTGGTGGCCGGCAGCACCGGGAAGTCGCGCGTCACGGTGAGCGAGGCGCCGTCGGCGGCGACGCTGCCCACGCTGCCGTACAGGTGCCGCAGCACCAGCGCGGCGATGTCGCGCACCGGGTGGTGCCGCACCGGCCCCTTGAAGTCGACCGCCCACAGCGTGGCGCCGGCGGCGGCCGGCGGCGTGTGGCCGACGATGAAGGCGGGGTGGCTCAGGTCGAACTCGAGATCCAGCGCATTGTTGGTCCCGGTGGTCACGGTCAGCGGGCTGTCGAACCCGACGTTCACCGCCACCGTGAGACTGCCCTGCGGCCCGCTCTTGCCCTGGATCTGGATCTGCTCGGCCGGCACCGTGGTGCCGGCGGTGAGCGGGAAGCCGCTCTCGGGATTGCCGGATACCGTCAGCAGCACGTCGCCGGGGTTGGCACTCACGCTGAGCACCGCACCGGTATAGGTGCCGGTCGGCACGCTGGCGTTACCCAGGATCTCACCGAGCTGGTCGAGCTGCTCGAGGTTGATGAGAGGCGCCGGAGTCGGCGCCGTCCACACCGTCACGTTGTCGCCGCCACCCTGCGGCACGAGCGCGATGGTGAGCACGCGCACGCCGATGATGGCCCAGTCGTCCGCGGAGGCATCGCTGATCAGCACCGGCATCGTGCCCATGCTGGCCGGTGGAGGCGTGGTGTTCGCTGCGGAATCGCCGCCGCCACCACAGGCCGCAAGCCCCGCCGTAAGTCCGCCGGCGAGCGCGCAGTAGACCGCGCGACGCAACATATTGCGCTGCATATTCCTACCCTTCCGTTGGTTCGCGTACGCCGCCTGCTGCGGCTGGTGACTCATAGCGAACGAGCGCGCCGCGGGTTGACGCAGCAGCGGACAGGAATTCCTCAGGTGTCGGGACGCTGCGACACGGCTGACTGCGCCGGCGTGTTCAGGGTGGCGCGTCGAAGAGCTGCGTGACGTGATCCTTGGCGCGCTGGCACGCCACGGCGAGCGGCAGCCCGGCACCGAGCCCCGCGGCGATCGCCGTGGCGAGCGCGCAGCCGGTGCCGCGGCGGGTCCCCGCACGCCGTGCCGTCGCCAGACGTTGCGTGGCGCAGTCGCTCACCAGGAAGTCGGTTGCCTGCGCGCCCGGCGCATGGCCGCCCTTCAAGAGCACCGCACGCGCGCCGCGCGCGCGCAGCTGCTGCGCCTGCTGCAGCAGCGCCGCCTCGCCCGCGCCGAGCGGGGTGCCGAGCAGCATCGCCGCCTCCGGCACGTTGGGTGTCAGGAGGGTCACGCGCGGCAGCAGCCATTCGATGAGCGCCGCCCGACCCTCGGCATCCAGCAGGCTGCCGCCGGAGGAGCTCGCCAGCACCGGGTCGAGCACAATCGGCACGTCGAGTACCGCCGGCAGCGCTGCGGCCACGGCGCGCACGATCGCGGCGCTGCCCAGCATGCCGACCTTCACCGCGGCGACGCGGCCGCTGGCGAGCGCCGCCGCGACGGCCGCGCTCACCAGCTGCGGCGGCATGAGGTGACTGGCGATCAGCTCCGCGTCCGACTGCACCGTCACGGCCGTGACTGCGCACAGCGCAGACGTGCCGAGCTGCGCCAGCGTGCGCAGGTCGCGCGCCAGGCCCGCGCCGCCGCTCGAGTCGACGCCCGCGATGACGAGGACCGCGCTCACTCGCCGAGTGCGATCAGCGCGAGGTTGGCGTGTCCCTGCCCCTGCAGGGCGCGTGCCGCGCGCCAGGCACGCAGGCCGCTGCGGCAGCACAGGACGATGCGTGGCGCATCCGGCAGCGTGACCTGCCGCTGCTCGAGTGCCTGCACCTCGAGGCGCAGGGCACCGGCGAACGGCGACACCGGAGCCTCGGCGAGGCTGCGCAGGTCAATGACCACGTCGCGCGCCTCGACCGCCGCCGGGGCGATGAACGCGAGCGGTGCGCCTTCCGGCTCCGCGGCGCCGGCGAACGAGAAGCCGCCGAGGTGCAGGGTACGGAAATCGATCGACAGCAGGCGGCCGCTGACCGCGGGCTCCCAGTTGAGCAGCAGCGCGAGCGCCAGGTGCGCCTGCAGCGCACCGAGCGTGCCGACCGCCGTGCCGAGCACGCCCGACTCGGCGCACGAGCCGGCCGCGCGCGGCATGTCGGGAAACACCGCGCGATAGCTCGGCGCCGCGCCGCAGAACACGCCGACGTACCCGGCCAGGCCCACCACCGAGGCGCTCACCAGCGGCCGCACCGCCGCGCGGCAGGCATCACTCAGCACGTAGGTCACCGCGAAGCTGTCGGCTGCATCGATCACGACGTCGGCCGCGGCCACCAGCGCCCCGGCGTTGGCCGGCGTCAGACGCACGGCGTGGGTCAGCACGCGCACCGCCGGGTTGAGGCCGACGAGCGCGGCCTGCGCGGCCTCGACCTTGGGCCGGCCGAGATCGCTCATGCGATACAGCGGCTGGCGGTGCAGGTTCGATTCCTCGACCCGGTCGTGGTCGACGATCACCAGTTGCCCCACCCCGGCCGCCGCAAGATACGACAGCACCGCGCAGCCGAGCCCGCCTGCGCCCACCACCAGCACCGTGGCCCCGGCGAGCCGCGCCTGGCCCGCCGCGCCCACCTCCGGCAGCACCGTCTGTCTGGCGTAGCGCTCGGTCATCGCCTACTCCTTCAGGCCGCCGCGGCCGCGAGCCATTCGCGCGTGCGTGTTTCCGGCTGCGCATGACGCACGATGTCGGTGACCACCGCGGCGACGTCGGCACCGGCGGCGAACACCCCCGCCAGGCGCTCGGCCGTCAGGCCGCCGATGGCGACCAGCGGCAGCACACCGATGCGCCGCTTCCACTCGGTGAGGCGCGCCAGCCCCTGCGGCGCCCAGGGCATGACCTTCAGCCGCGTCGGGTAGACCGGGCCGAGCGCCACGTAGTCAGGAGTGAGTGCCAGCGCACGCTCGAGCTCGGCGTGATCGTGGGTGCTGACCCCGAGCCGCACGCCGGCACGGCGCAGCGCCGCGAGGTCGGCGCCCGCGAGGTCGCCCTGCCCCAGGTGCACGAAGTCACAGCCCTCCTCGAGCGCCAGCTGCCAGTAGTCGTTCACCACCAGCTGCATGCCGCGCGCCACGCAGTGCGCGCGCGCGGCGCGCACTTCGGCGCGCAGCAGCGCGGGCGCCGCGTCCTTGATGCGCAGCTGCACCAGGCGCACGCCGAGCGGCGCCAGGCGTCCCACCCAGGCGGCGCTGTCGACGATCGGGTAGACGCGCGGCAGGTTCACGGGCGGAACGCCGTGCCGATCACCGGCGTCGAGGGCGCGGCGAAGTCGCGCGGCTCGATCGGCCCGGCGGCGCGCGCGGCGGCACCCGCCTCCACCGCGCGCGCAAACGCCGCGGCCATCTGCACCGGGTCGGCCGCCTGCGCGACCGCGGTATTGACCAGCACCGCATCGAAGCCGAGTTCGAGCGCCTGCGCGGCCTGCGATGGCACGCCGAGCCCGGCATCGATGATGAGCGGCACGTCGGGGAAGTGGGCGCGCAGCGCCTTGAGCGCGAACAGGTTGTTGAGCCCGCGCCCGGAGCCGATCGGCGCGCCCCACGGCATGAGCACGCGGCAGCCGGCGGCCAAGAGATGCTCGGCCACGACCAGGTCCTCGGTGGTGTAGGGGAATACCTCGAAGCCCTCCGCGCACAGGATGCGCGCCGCCTCGGTGAGCCCGAACACGTCCGGCTGAAGCGTGTCGTCCTCGCCGATCACCTCGAGCTTCACCCAGGTGGTGCCGAACACCTCGCGCGCCATGTGCGCGGTGGTCACCGCCTCCTTGACCGAGTGGCAGCCGGCGGTGTTGGGCAGCACGCGCACGTTGAGCGCGCGGATCAGCGACCAGAATCCCTGGCCGGCGCGCTCGCCGGCGGCCTCGCGTCGCAGCGCCACCGTGACCACCTCGACGCCGGCTGAGCGCACCGCCGCACTCAGCACCGCCGGCGAGGGATAGCGCGCGGTGCCGAGCAGCAGGCGCGAGCGCAGCGTGCTCTGGTAGAGCTGCAGCATCAGCCGCCCTGCATCGGTGCCAGCACTTCCAGCCGGTCGCCGTCACTGAGCGCGATACGCTCGCGCGCCGGGCGCGCGACGAACTCGCCGTTGAGCGCCGTGCTCACGACGCTGTCGCCGTAGCCGAGCTCCTCGAGCGCGCCGGCGAGCTCACCGGCGCGCAGCTCACGCCAGGCGCCGTTGACCTGGATCCTCACCCATCACCTCCGCAAAATGCCGCCCCTCGAGCAGCGCCTCGGCCGCGCGGCGCGCCAGCGCCGGCGCCACCAGGAACCCGTGCCGGTACAGCCCGTTGACGTGGAGTCGCTGGCCGCGCCACTCGAGCCGCGGCTGGTTGTCCGGAAAGGCCGGGCGCACACCGCTGCCGATCTCGAGCACCTCGGCCTCGCCGAAGGCCGGGTGCAGCGCGTAGGCCGCAGACAGCAGCTCGAGCAGCGAGCGCGCGCTGACGCGCGTCGCGGCATCGCTCTCGAGCATGGTGGCGCCCACCAGGAACAGTCCCGCGCCCCGCGGCACGACGTACACCGGCAGGCGCGGGTGCAGGACGCGCACCGGGCGCGCGAGCTCGAGCTCGGGCAGGCGCAGCAGCAGCATCTCGCCCTTGACCCCGCGCAGGTCCTGCAGCACCGCGCGCGCGGCGAGCCCGGTACAGTCGATGACCGGGCCGCGGATCTCGGCGCCGCCCGCGGTGCCGAAGCGCACGGTCACACCGCAGGCGCGCGCGCGCTCGAGCAGCGCGGACAGCGCGGCGCGCGGATCCAGATGCCCCTCGTCCGCGAAATGCAGCCCGTGTGCAAAGCGGCCGGCGAGCTCCGGTTCGAGCGCGGCGACCGCAGCCGCATCGAGCGGCCGGCAGTGCCCGGTACGGCGTGCAAACTGCGTGAGCTCGGGCAGGTCGCGCCCGTGCGTCACGACCAGGGTGCCGTTCAGCACCGTGCCCGGGAAGTGCTCGCGCCACCACGGCAGGCTCTCCGCGCCCAGCTGCGCGATCAGCGGCCCGCAGCTCTCCAGCTCGCACCACGGCGCGAGCATCCCGCCGGCGAACCACGAGCAGGCGGCGGGCCCCGGCGCGCCGGCACGCTCCAAGAGCTGCACGTCGGCGCCGCGGGCAGCGAGCTCGAGCGCGCAGCTAAGCCCTGCGACGCCTGCGCCGATGACGCTGACCTGCATCCTCAGCCCTCGCGTCCCGCCGCACCGTCCGGGGTGCCAGCCGGGACATACAGCTCGCCGCCGCCGGCGCGGAAGCGTGCCGACATCTCGGCCATGCCCTGGGTGCGCGCCTCGGCGCGCACCTCGTGCGAGATGCGCATGGAGCAGAACTTCGGCCCGCACATCGAGCAGAAGTGCGCCGTCTTGTG
>JANWKR010000017.1 GCA_025451275.1 Steroidobacteraceae bacterium | reverse complement strand
TCGTATGCGGGGCGCATCGGGGACACGTTTGCCGCCATCACAGTAGCTCCCGCAGGGTATCGTCCTGCAGCTGGCCCACCAGTCGCTCCTCGATCTGACGCCGCAGGCCGGGCAGCTCGATCTTCGCGACCACGTCGCCGAGGAACGCCCACTTGAGCAGGCGCTGCGCCGTTTCGCGCGTCAGGCCGCGCGACAGCAGATAGAACAGCATGTCGTCATCGAGCTTGCCGGCGGTGGCGCCGTGGCTGCAGCGCACATCGTCGGTGTAGATCTCCAGCTGCGGCCGCACGTCGATCTCGGCCCCGGGGCCGGCCAGCAGGCCGCGCAGCGACTGGCGCGAGTCGGTGCCGCTGGCGCCCGGCGCCACCACGATCTTGCCGTTGAAGGCGACGCGGGCGCGTCCCGCGGCGATGCCGCGGAAGATCTGCTCGGTGCGTGCGTTGGGAGCTGAGTGCTCGACCACGGCATAGGCGTCCTGCACCTGCTGGCGGTCTCCCAGGGCGGCCACGGCGAGCGTCAGCTCGGCGCGCTCACCCTCGAGGCGCACCGTCACCGTGCTGCGTGCCGACTGGCCGCCGGTGGCGGTGCCGTGCAGGCGGTAGGTGGCCCGCGCGGCCAGGCGCGCCGTCAGGGTGTCAAAGTAGGTGCTGCGGCCGTTCAGATGCTGCAGGCGGTAGTGCGCGCAGCTGCCGCCGGAGCCTACCGCGACCGTCACCGCGCCGTTGACGAAGCTCGGCAGCTCGGCGCCGCTCAGGTGCCGCTCGATGAGCGCCAGCTGCGCGCCGGGCCCGACCTCGACCTGCACGCGCGGGTAGGAGGCGCCGTGCTCCGCGTCGGCCGCGGCGATGAACAGCAGCTCAAGCCGCGCCGTGGCGGCGGCGGCTACGCCGACGGTGAGCCCCTGCGGGGCGAAGGCGGCGTTGAGGAGCGCAAAGCGCTCATCAGCCGACCCGGCCGTCACGGTGCCCGCCGTGGCGTCATGCAGGGCGAGCGTTGCGGCGGCGCCGCCCAGCGGGGCCGACAGCCCCGGCGCCAGGACGCCGTCGATGAACACGTAGCGTGCGAACTGCGGCACCGTGGGGGGCAGCAGCGCGGCGGTGACGGGCGCGGCATGCCCGCCCGCGGTTGCCGCCGGCAGGTAGCGCAGCTTCTCGAGCGTGCGCAGGTTGGCGTATTTCCAGTTCTCGTCGCGCGTGCTCGGCAGTCCGGCAGCCAGGAGCGCCTCGAGCGCGCTCTGCGCGGCACCCAGCGCCGGTCCGGTCAGCGCCCGGGCGGCGCTGGCGTGCTCGGCGGTGAGACGCTGGGCGAGGGCGGGGGTGAGAGAGCTCATGCCGCCTCGCCTGCGACCCAGTCGTAGCCGCGGCGCTCGAGCTCGAGCGCGAGGCTGCGGTCACCGCTCTTGGCGATGCGGCCGCGCACCAGCACGTGCACGAAATCGGGCGCCACGTATTCGAGCAGGCGCTGGTAGTGGGTGACCAGCACGCAGGCGCGCTCGGGCGAGCGCTGCGAGTTCACCCCCGCGGCGACCACCTTGAGGGCGTCGATGTCGAGACCGGAGTCGGTCTCGTCGAGGATGGCGAGCCGCGGCTCGAGCACCAGCATCTGCAGGATCTCGTTGCGCTTCTTCTCACCGCCCGAGAAGCCTTCGTTGACACCGCGCGACAGGAAGCTGTCCTCCATGCGCATGAGCGCCATCTTCTCGCGCACCAGCCCCAGGACCTCGAAGGCATCCACCTCGGGCTGGCCGCGCGCCTTGCGTGCGGCATTGACGGCCGCCTTGAGCAGATACACGTTGTTGACGCCCGGGATCTCCACCGGGTACTGGAAGCCGAGGAACAGGCCGGCGCGGGCACGCTCCTCCGGAGCGAGCGTGATCAGGTCGCGGCCCTCGAACAGCACCCGGCCGCCGGTGACCTCGTAGCCCGGCCGTCCGGCGAGCACGTAGGCGAGGGTGCTCTTGCCCGAGCCGTTCGGGCCCATGATGGCGTGTACCTCGCCGGCGCCGACTTCGAGCGTCAGGCCGTTGAGGATCGGCTTGCCGTCCACGCGGGCCTGCAGGTCCTCGATGCTGAGCATGGCCGTGCGTGCGCCCATCAGCCCACCGCGCCTTCCAGGCTCACCGCCAGCAGGTTCTGCGCCTCGACCGCGAACTCCATCGGCAGCTCCTTGAACACCGACTTGCAGAAGCCGCTCACGATCATGTTGACCGCGTCCTCGGCGGTGATGCCGCGCGACAGGCAGTAGAACAGCTGCTCGTCGCTGATCTTGGAGGTGCTGGCCTCGTGCTCCACCGTGGCGGTGGGGTTCTTGGCTTCCACGTACGGGAAGGTGTGCGCGCCGCACTGGCCGCCCATGAGCAGCGAATCGCACTGGGTGAAATTGCGTGCCCCGTGCGCGCTCGGCAGGATCTTCACCAGGCCGCGGTAGGTATTCTGTCCGTGGCCGGCGGAGATGCCCTTGGAGACGATGGTGCTGCGCGTGTCCCTGCCGATGTGGATCATCTTGGTGCCGGTATCCGCCTGCTGGTGGTTGTTCACCGTGGCGACTGAGTAGAACTCGCCGATCGAGCCCTCGCCGCGCAGCACGCAGCTCGGGTACTTCCAGGTGATCGCCGATCCGGTCTCGACCTGGGTCCAGGAGATGTGCGAGTTGCGGCCGCGGCAGTCGCCACGCTTGGTGACGAAGTTGTAGATGCCGCCGCGACCGTCGGCATCGCCGGGGTACCAGTTCTGCACGGTCGAGTACTTAATGTAGGCATCCTCGAGAGCGACAAGTTCGACGACCGCGGCATGGAGCTGGTTCTCGTCACGCTGAGGTGCACTGCATCCTTCGAGGTAGCTGACATAACTTCCAACATCGGCGATGATCAGCGTGCGCTCAAACTGCCCGGTGTTCAGAGCATTGATGCGGAAGTAGGTCGAAAGCTCCATCGGGCAGCGCACCCCCTTGGGCACGTACACGAACGAGCCGTCGGTGAACACCGCGGAATTGAGAGTCGCGAAGAAATTGTCGGTATACGGCACAACGCTGCCGAGGTATTGCTCGATCAACTGCGGGTGCGTGCGCACCGCTTCCGAGAACGGGCAGAACACCACGCCCGCGGCCGCCAGGCGCTCCTTGAACGTGGTCGCGACCGAGACGCTGTCGAATACGGCATCGACCGCGACGCCGGCGAGGCGTGCGCGCTCGTGCAGCGGCACGCCGAGCTTCGCGTAGGTCTCGAGCAGCTTGGGGTCGACCTCGGCGAGGCTCTTCGGGCCGTCCTTCTTGCTGCGGGGCGCGGAGTAGTAGGAGATCGACTGGTAGTCAATGGGCGCCACCTTCAGGTGCGCCCAGTGCGGCTCCTTCATGGTCAGCCAGTGGCGCAGCGCCTTCAGGCGCCACTCGGTGAGGAACGCCGGCTCCTGCTTCTTGTGCGAGATGAGCCGCACCATGTCCTCGTCCAGCCCCGGGGGCACGGTGTCGGAATCGATCTCGGTGACGAAGCCATGCTGGTAGCCGCGTCCGAGGAGCTGCTCGAGTTGTTTGGCGTTCTCGCTCATGGCTTGACCGGGTTCACGGGCCGCACGTGCGCCGGGGCGCGCGTCGCGGCGGATTTCATTTCGCGTTCCAGGGCCGGCAGCCGCGCCGGCGCGGCGTCGAGCCCCGCCAGCTGCGCGAGGCTGATGTCGTACAGCGAGCGGCGGATGGCGAGGTTCAGCCGTTGCCATACGCGTCCCACACGGCACGTGTGCTCGATGTCGCAGTTGCCGTGCCCGGCCGCGCAGTCGGTGAGGGCCACCGGGCCCTCCAGCGCATCGAGGATCGCGGCCGCACTGATCTGCGCCGCCGGGCGCGCCAGCTGGTAGCCGCCGTGCAGCCCGCGCGTCGAGGCCACGAGTCCGGCGCGCTGCAGCTGCTTCAGCAGCTTCGAGACCGTGGGCGCGGCGATATGCGTCTGCTCGGCAAGCGCGGTCGCGGTCTGTACGCGTCCCGGCTCGCCGGCCAGGGCGGCAAGGAGCACGGTCGCGTAGTCGGTGAGCCGGCTGATGCGCAGCATAGGGGTACCCTCGAAACTAGGACTATTTTAGTACTGTTTGTGCCGGGAACCAAGGGTGTCCGCCAGCGTGGCGGCCGGCCGCGGGCGCGATTTGCTATCCTTGGGCCCCCCGATTCAGGGGTTTTGTTCACGACGCCGGGTGATCCCACGCGCGGGCGCAGCGCGGGCGGCAGGGCGTCCAGGCCGGAGGGCGGAACGATGAATGCGATCGAGCTGATGCACGTGGCGAAGGGCATGGTGGCCAAGGGCAAGGGCATCCTGGCCGCGGATGAGAGTACCGGCACCATCAAGAAGCGCTTCGACGGCATCAAGCTCGAGTCGACCGAGGAGCATCGCCGCACGTACCGCGAAATGCTGTTCACGGCGCCGGCGGCGGCCGAGTCGGTGAGCGGGGTGATCCTGTACGACGAGACCCTGCGCCAGAAGACCAAGGACGGCACGGCCTTCCCGCAGTACCTCATGAAGCAGGGCATCATCCCCGGCATCAAGGTGGACACGGGCGCGAAGCCCCTGGCCGGCTTCCCCGGCGAGACCATCACCGAGGGCCTCGACGGCCTGCGCGAGCGGCTCATCGAGTACCGCTCGCTGGGGGCGCTGTTCGCCAAGTGGCGCGCGGTCATCGACATCGGCGAGGGCATCCCGAGCGCCTTCGCCGTCGAGGCCAATGCCCATGCGCTGGCGCGCTACGCGGCGCTGTGCCAGGAAAACGGCATCGTGCCGATCGTCGAGCCTGAAGTGCTCATGGACGGGGCGCATTCCATCGAGCGCTGCGAGGACGTGACCAACCACGTGCTGTCGACCGTATTCCGGCAGCTGTTCGCGCACCGCGTGCTGCTCGAGGGCATGGTGCTGAAGCCCAACATGGTGGTCTCGGGCAAGAAGGCCACCAACCGCGCCGGTCCCGAGGTGGTGGCCGAGGCTACGCTGCGCACGCTCCGGCGCCATGTGCCGCCGGCCGTGCCCGGCATCGCCTTCCTCTCCGGTGGACAGTCGCCGACCGAGGCGACGCTGCATCTGGGGCTCATGAACCGCATCGGACAGCCGCTGCCGTGGGCGCTGACCTTCAGCTACGGCCGGGCCCTGCAGGACACCGCGCTCAAGGCCTGGGGCGGCGTGGCGGCCAACTTTGGCGCCGGCCAGAAGGAATTCGGCAAGCGCGCCAAGCTGAACGGACTGGCGACCCTCGGCCGCTACACGGCCGAGATGGAGAGCCAGGCGGCCTGACGCCGTCACTGGCGGCCGTTGCGTCCCGCGTGACCAGCCCCGCTCCCCCGCCGGCTGCGGCCGCCACGGCAGAAGCGGTGGTGGAGGTGCGCGACGTGCACTACGCCGTCGGCGGCCGGCCCATCTTTGCCGGGCTCGATCTCACCGTGCGCCGCGGCCGCATCACCGCCATCATGGGTCCGAGCGGCACCGGCAAGACGACGCTGCTGAGACTCATCACCGCACAGATCAGGGCCAGCCGCGGCCAGGTGCGGGTGTTCGGCCGGGACCTGGCAACGCTCGGCGGCCGCGGGATCTACGCGCTGCGCCAGCGCATGGGCATGCTGTTCCAGAACGGCGCGCTGCTCACCGATCTCGACGTGTTCGAGAACGTCGCCTTCCCGGTCCGCGAGCACACCGATCTGCCCGAGGCGCTGGTGCGCACACTGGTGCTCACCAAGCTGCAGGCGGTGGGCCTGCGCGGCGCCGCCGAGCTCATGCCCGGGGAGCTGTCGGGCGGCATGGCACGGCGCGTGGCGCTGGCGCGCGCCATCGTCATGGATCCGGAGGTGCTGATCTACGACGAGCCGTTCGTGGGGCTCGACCCGATCTCGCTCGGCGTGATCCAGCGCCTCATCAAGCACATGAACGCCGCCCTCGGCATCACCAGCATCGTCGTATCGCACGACGTGCAGGAGCTCGCCACCATCGCCGATGACAGCTACCTGCTGTCGGGCGGGCGCATCGCCGCGGCCGGCACGCCGGCGCAGCTGCGCGCGAGCGACTCGCCGGCGGTGCGCCAGTTCATGACCGGCAGCCCCGACGGCCCGGTGGAGTTCCATTACCCGGCGCCGGACTACGCGGCGCAGCTGCTCGCGGCGGAAGAGCCGTGACCACGGCCACTCGCGACGGCGTGTTGCTCGAGGGCCTGCGGCGCCTCGGCGCGGTGGTCATCTTTCTGGTGCAGCTGCTGATGCAGTGCGTGCCGGCGCTGGCGCGTCCGCGCCTGATCGTGTACCAGATCTACAACGCCGGCGCGCGCTCGCTGATCATCATCATGCTTTCGGGGCTGTTCGTCGGCATGGTGCTGGGGCTGCAGGGCTACGATCTGCTGCAACGCTTCGGTTCGGTCGAGGCGCTCGGCATCGCAGCCGCCCTCGGGCTGCTGAAGGAGCTGGCGCCGGTGATCACGGCGCTGCTGTTCGCCGGCCGCGCCGGCACCGCGCTCACCTCCGAGATCGGCCTGATGCGCGCCACCGACCAGCTCACTGCCATGGAGATCATGGCGGTCAATCCGCTGCGCTACGTGGCGGCGCCGCGCTTCCTCGGCGGCGTCATCGCCATGCCGCTGCTCACGGCCATCTTCAGCATCGTGGGCCTGTACGGTGCGCAGCTGATCGGCGTGCAGCTGATGGGCGTCGACCGCGGCGTGTTCTGGTCGCAGATGCAGGGCGCAGTCGGGCTGCACAACATCTACGAAGGCGTGATGAAGAGCGTCGTGTTCGGCGTCGCCTGCAGCCTGATTGCCGTGCACGAGGGCTACCACGCCGAGCCGACCGCGGCCGGCGTCGGCATGGCCACCACGCGTACCGTCGTGGCCTCGTCCGTGCTCACGCTGCTGCTCGATTACGTGTTGACGGCGGCCTTCCTGTAAGAGGAACTTACCTGCATGCGTGCCAATCGAACTCTTGAAATCGGAACCGGGCTGTTTGTGCTGTTGGGATTTGCAGCCCTGCTGTTCCTCACCACGCAGCTGCCGGCCAGCGGCATCAAGTTCGGCGGCGCCAAGGCCGGGTTCCACGTCACCGCCGACTTCGACAACATCGGGGACCTGAAGGTCGGCTCGCCGGTCACCATGGCGGGCGTGCGGGTCGGCGACGTATCCGCCATCCGCTTCGACCCGCAGACCTACAAGGCGGTCGTGACGCTGCGCGTCGATCCGCAGTACAAGCACATTCCCGACGACACCTTCGCCAGCATCCAGACGCAGGGACTGCTGGGTGGCAAGTACATCGGGCTGAGCCCGGGGGGCCAGGACACCTACCTGAAGGACGGCAGCCACATCGATCAGACGCAGTCCGCGATCGTGCTCGAGAGCCTCATCAACAAGTTCTTCGCGAACTACGCGAGCAAGAGCGGCTCAGGTGACAACTCGGGGCAGGGCTCGGACAATCAGGGCAAGGGCACAGACAACCAGGGCAAGCCGGAGCCGAAGAAATGAGATATGCGACCATGGCGATGAGCACGATGCTGCTGGCGGCCGCGCTGGTGTTCGCGCAGGGCACGCCGCCGGCGGGCGGTGCCCCGGCGGCAGCCGCGCCCGCGGGCGAAGGTCCCACGGAAGTGGTGCAGACTGCCGCCCAGGGCATGCTGGGCGAGCTCGACAAGAACCGCGACGCCTACCGGCGCGATCCGTCCAAGGTGTCGCAGCTGGTCGACAAGTACCTGCTGCCGCACTTCGACACCGAGCGCGCCGCGCGCGGGGTGCTGGGCCAGCACTGGCGCACGGCGACCCCCGACCAGCGCAAGCGCTTCATCGACGCCTTCTACCACTCGCTGCTCAACAACTACGGCGCCGCCCTGGTCGACTTCACCTCCGACCGGCTGAAGATCTTCCCGACCAACGTGGATGCGAACGCCAAGAACGCGACCGTGCGCACCGAGGTCAAGCGCAGCAACGGCGACCGCGTCTCGGTCAACTACTACCTGTTCAGGACGCCCGAGGGCTGGAAGGCCTGGGACGTGGTCATCGACGGCATCAGCTACGTCAACAGCTACCGCACCGACTTCGGCGAGCAGATCGAGCAGCAGGGAATTGACTCGGTCATCAAGCGCCTCGAGTCGGGCGAGAAGCCGAGCGCCATCGGCAAGCAGTCCGGCGGCTGATGGCGCCGCACGCGCCCGTCGCCGCGGGCCCAGCGCCCGCGTCCGGTACCTTCCAGCTGCTGCCGGGGGCGGACGGACGTCTCGCCGCCCAGGGTCCGCTCACCTTCGCGACCGCACGCAAGGCGCGCGAGCTTGGGCGCCAGGCGCTCGCCGCCGCCGCGGGCGGCCTGGAAGTCGACTGCAGCGGCGTCAGCGCCGCCGACAGTGCCGGGCTCGCGGTGCTCATCGACTGGCTGGCGGCCGCGCGGGCGGCGCGCCGTACGCTGCGCTACACCGGCCTGCCGGATGGCCTCGCCGCGCTCGGCCGTATCAGCGAGGTGCAGGAGCTGCTCCAGAGCGGCGTCTAGGCCGCCCCGCCGGCCACGCCCAGCTCAGGGCTTGGGTGGTGCGGCGTTGGGCTGCGGCGATGGCGCGGCGCCCGGCGTTCCGTTCGGGGCGGGTGCCGGGGCAGCCTCGGAGTCGTCCGTGCCCAGCTCCTCCATGAGCTTGTTCTCCTGCTCCTGCTCCTGATCGCCGTGCGACTGGTCGCCGCGCACCTTGAAGTCGCGGCGCTGCAGGAAGGCGTTGCGCAGGAAGGCGTAGGGATCGTAGGCGCCGTCGATCAGGTGGTCATAGTCGAGCAGGCGCGAGCGCTGGTCGACCTTGTCGAGCAGCCAGGTGCCGTAGTACCAGTAGCTGTTCTTGATGAGGTAGGTGCGCGGTGTGCTGTAGGTGTCAGCCACCTTGCCGAAGGCATCGCGCACGTCGCTCGGCCCGAGGAACGGTATCACCACGTACGGGCCGCTCTTCACGCCCCACTTGCCGAGCGTCTGGCCGAAGTCGCGGTCGTTCTTCTCGAGCCCGGCGGCGGTGGCCGGGTCAAACAGGCCGCCGATGCCGAGCGTGGAGTTGAGCAGCAGGCGGCTGAAGTCGTTGACGAACGGCTTGAACTGCCCCTGCAGCAGGTCGTTCACCATGACGATCGTGGTATCGACGTTGTCGAAGACGTTGCGGATGCCGGTCTGTACGAAGTGCGGCGTGACCTTGCGGTAGCCGCGCGCCACCGGACGGGCGATGGCCTTGTCGAACTTGTCGTTGAACGTGTAGGTGGCGCGGTTCATGCGCTCCCACGGATCGCGCTGATCGCGCTTGCTGCCGGGTGGCAGCGTGGCGCAGCCGCACAGGAACAGCAGGCAGAGCAAGGGCAGGGAGGCGCGGGCAGTGCGTGACATTGGGGATCCACAGACAAACGGAGCCCGCATTGTAACAGCCGCGTGCGCCCCGGCCGGGGCGGAGCGCCGCGCGGCCCGGGCGCTTAAGCTCAGCGGCCGCGGCCCTGCTGTCCCTGGTCGCCGTTGTCGGCGCTGAACTGGCGCTTGCGGATGCTGGCGAGGTAGTCGCGCACCTCATCGAGGCGCGCCTGGTAGCGCTGGCGCTGGATCTGGTTGATGTGTGGTGAAGCCAGCGCCAGCTGCAGCTGCTGCGCCGCGAGATTGAGCTCGCCGCCCGCCAGCTGGTATTCGCCCATGTAGAAGTAGGCATCGCCGGCATCGCCCGCGGCGCTCGCGGCCAGCGCCGTGAGGCGGATCTGGTCCGGCGTCGGCGGCACGTTGTTGAACAGGTCGAGCAGCATGTTGTGCGCGTCCATGGGACGACCGGCCGCCATCAGCGCCTCGGCGTAGCGCACCGTCACCGGCACGTTGCGCGGAAACAGCTTGGCGGCGTGCTGGAAGGTCGCGAGCGCCTCGTGGACGTGCCCGGCACGCGCCTGGGCCTGGCCGAGCGCGGCGTGCAGCAGCGTGATGCCCTCGTGCTCCTGCACCATTGGGGTGAGGATCTTGACCGCTTCCTCGGCGCGGTTGCCGTTCATGAGCGCCAGCGCTTCGCCGTAGCGGTTGCCGAGCGTGTCCTGGCCGTGCGCGAGCTTGTAGGCGTACTGGGCGGCGATGTCGACGTCCGCGGTCGTGGTCACGACCCGCACCCGCTCGCGCACCAGCTCGTAGCTCGGCGAGTCGCCGCCGCTGCGCGGCGGGAACTGCGCCGCCCGCGCCTTCTGCTCGGCGATGCGGTCGGTGGTCATCGGGTGATCGATGAGCATCGCCGGAATGTAGGTGGCCGCGAGCCCTTCGTGCCGGCTCATGGTCTCGAACATCGTGCCCATGCCGTTGGGATCGTAGCCGGCACCGGCCAGGAAGCCGATGCCGACGCGGTCGGCTTCCCATTCGTTGTCGCGCGTGAAGTTGATTTCCTGCTGCACCGCCATGCCCTGGGCGGCGACGATGCCGCCCTCCATCGCCTGGCCGCCGCCGATGGCGCCGAGCAGGATGGCCGCGAGCAGCGCCGCGGCGGAGGTGATGCTCTGCTGCTGCTGGTTGCGGATCATGCGCGCGATGTGGTGCTGCGTGACGTGCGCGGTCTCGTGCGCCATCACGCCCGCGAGCTCCGACTCGGTCGAACTCGCCAGCACCGTGCCGGCGTTGATGAACACGAAGCCGCCCGGCACCGCAAACGCGTTGATCTGCGGGTCCTTGATCACGAAGTACTGGAAGCCCTTGCCGCCCTCGGCGCTCTGCGAGGCGAGCCGCATGCCGACGCCGTTGATGTACTCGCTGATTTCGGGGTCTTCGAGGATCGCGTTCTGGTCGCGCAGCTGCTTGGCGACCATGGCACCGAGGCGGTACTCGTCGCTCTGCGACAGCAGCGCGGCGGCGGGGCTGCCCATGTCCGGCAGGTCGGAGCCGGCCGGCGGTGCGTTCAGGATCGGCTGGCCCGACTGCGGGGCGGCCGCCGCCACCGTGGTGGCAGCGCTCAGCGCGGCGGTCGCAAGCAGCAGGGGCAGTCGGCGCATCATCGCGGGTTGGACCGCCGGCAGCGGTCCCAAGTTTCCCTATACTTACAGACGCTTACAGGAGCGTCACGGGGGTGGCCCCCAACGCGTACACCTAGAGCATGTCGGAGGCGAAGTCGGCGAGCCGCGAGCGCTCCCCGCGCACCAGCGTGACGTGCCCGGAGTGGGCCCAGCCGCGGAAGCGGTTGACGGCGTAGGTGAGTCCGGAGGTCATCTCCGTGAGGTACGGGGTGTCGATCTGCGCGATGTTGCCGAGGCAGGCGAGCTTGGTGCCGGGCCCGGCGCGCGTGACCAGCGCCTTCATCTGCTTGGGCGTGAGGTTCTGCGCCTCGTCCAGGATCAGGAAGCGGTTGAGGAAGGTGCGGCCGCGCATGAAGTTGAGCGAGCGGATCTTGATGCGGTTGCGCAGCAGGTCATTGGTCGCGGCACGACCCCAGTTGCCGCCCTCCTGCGAGCCGGTGAGCACCTCGAGGTTGTCCATGAGCGCACCCATCCACGGCTCCATCTTTTCCTCCTCGGTACCGGGCAGGAAGCCGATGTCCTCGCCGAGCGGGATGGTCACGCGCGTCATGATGATCTCGACGAAGCGGTTGGTCTCGAGCGTCTGCATCAGGCCGGCGGCGAGCGCCAGCAGCGTCTTGCCGGTGCCGGCAGGTCCCAGCACCGTGACGAAGTCGACCTCCGGGTCCATGAGCAGGTTGAGCGCGAAATTCTGCTCGCGGTTGCGCGCCGTCACGCCCCAGACGTTGTGGCGCTCGTTGCGGTAGTCGCGCGTCAGCTCCAGCGTCGCGGTGTCGCCCGACATGCGCCGCACGATGCCCTCGATGCCCTCGGGCGTGTCCTCGAACACGCCCTGGTTCGGCTGCCACTCGCGCACCGCCGGACCGGTGATCTCGTAGAAGGTGCGCTCGGCTTCCTTCCAGGAGCGCATGTCCTTGCCGTGCCGCTCCCAGAAGTCGGTCGGCAGCGCCGCCATGCCGCTGTAGAGGACGTCGGCGTCCTCGAGCGTCTTGTCGCTGTAGTAGTCCTCGGCGTGCACCCCGAGCACCGCGGCCTTGATGCGCAGGTTGATGTCCTTGGAGACCAGGATCACGCGCGCATCGGCCTGCTCGTTCTGCAGGGCCAGGGTCTGCGCCAGGATCGCGTTGTCGCCGCCCTGGCCGGGCAGGCTGGCCGGCAGCGCGCCGGCCAGCTGGCGCGTCTGGAAGAACAGCCGCCCCGAGGAGGGCTTCTTGCCGTGATTGCCGGAGTAACCGTTCGGCAGCTTGAGGCCGAGATCGATCTGCTCCTTGGTGGCGTCGCGCATCATGTCGTCGAGGAAGCGGCTCACCTGGCGCACGTTGCGCGAGGCTTCCGACAGGCCCTTCTTGTGGGCGTCCAGCTCCTCGAGCACGATCATCGGCAGGTAAACGTCGTGCTCCTCGAAGCGGAAGATCGCCGTCGGGTCGTGCATCAGCACGTTCGTGTCAAGCACGAACAGGCGGCGACCGGCGCGCGAGCGCCCCTTCACGTCGCGAGTGCTGGCCGCGAGGCCGGTCGTGGGGCCGGGTTCATAGACGCTGCGCTGCTTCAAGGACTTCCTCCGCGTGACCGGGAACCTTCACCTTGCGCCACTCCTGCCGCAGCCGAGCAGCGCCGTCGAGCAGGAAGGTGCTGCGCTCCACCCCCAGGTACTTTCTGCCGTACATGCTTTTCTGTTTGATGACATCGAACAGCTTGCAGACCTTCTCGTCCGGGTCTGCGAGCAGGGGGAAGGGCAGGGATTCCCGGGCGGCGAACTTGTCGTGCGAGGCGACCGGGTCGCGTGACACCCCGACCACCTGCACTCCGGCCTTGCGGAACGCCGCATGCAGGTCGCGGAAGTCCTGCGCCTCGCGCGTGCACCCGGAGGTCAGGTCGCGCGGGTAGAAATAGATCACCAGCTTTTTGCCCGAAGCTTCCTTGAGGCTCCACGTGCCGCCGCCGGTCATGGGCACGGCGAACTCAGGCACTCTTGTCCCTACACTGATCTTTGGCATTGCGCTTTCAGGATTTCACCGGTTCGAGAATGGCATCGAGGTTGAGCGAATCGCAGAACTCCATGAACTCCTCGCGCAGGTGCGCCACGTGGATGCGACTCGGCACGTTGACGATCATCTGCACCGCAAACATCGGCGCCCCGGTGTGCGCCGCCGGGTAGCTGCGCGTCGACACCTCGGCGATGTCGATGCCACGCGTGGCGAAGAAGCCCGACAGCCCGGAGACGATGCCGCTCTGGTCGAGGCACACCACGTCGATCGAGTACGGCAGCATGTCGGTGCGTGCCGTGCGCGGCTCGGTGCGCTTGAGGTGAATGCTGAGATTATTGGTCTCGGCGAGGCGTTTGAGTTCGGTCTCGAGTTTCGCCAGCGCGTGCCAGTTGCCGGACACCAACAGCAGCATCGCGAACTCGTTGCCGAGGTTCGCCATGCGGCTCTCGCTGATATTACCCCCCGACTCGCTGATGACGCGGGTCAGCTCGTGGACCATCCCCGTGCGGTCGCTGCCGATCGCCGAAACGGCCAGGTGCTGCTTCATCTGCTGTGGGTGGTGGGGTACAGGCTGGCGGTGTGCCCGCGTCCGAGTGTACCGGGAGCCGGCAGAGGTTGCGACCTTGCGTCCGGCGCGGCCTTGCCTGAACGCAACCGCCACTCGTAACATCGGCTTCTTCCCCCGCGGACCTGCGGTTTCCTTATGTTTGTCGGCAGTCTGGTCGCGATCGTCACACCCATGCGCGACGATGGCACGGTCGATTTCGAAGCCTGGGCGCGGCTGCTGGATTTCCACGCCGCCAACGGCACCGCCGGCGTCGTGGTCGGCGGCACGACCGGCGAGTCGGCGACGCTCACCGAGGCGGAGCTGCGCGAGCTCACGGCGCGCGCCTGCGAGCAGCTGCGCGGCCGCGCCGCGGTGATCGCCGGCGCGGGCACCAGCAGCACCGCCACTACCGTGGCGCGCATCGGCTGGCTCGCGCAGCTGCCCATCGACGGGCTGCTGCTCGTGACCCCGGCCTACAACCGCCCCAGCCAGGAAGGCCTCTATCAGCACTTCGCCGCCTGCGCCGCGGCGGCGCGCAAACCCGTGCTGCTCTACAACGTGCCCTCGCGCACCGCGGTCGACATGCAGCCCGCGACGGTCGCGCGGCTGTCGCGCCTGCCCGGCATCGTCGGCCTCAAGGAGGCCGTACCGCAGCTCGAGCGCATCGGCCAACTGCTGGCGCAGTGCGTCCCGGGCTTTACCTTGCTGAGCGGCGATGACGCCACCGCGCGCGCGGCCATCGCCGCCGGGGCGCACGGGGTGATTTCGGTCACGGCGAACGTCGCGCCGCGACGCATGTCAGAGATGGTGGCCGCGGCGCGCGCCGGGTCGCGGGAGCCGGCGGCGCAGCTGGATGCGGCGCTGGCGGGACTGCACCGGGAGCTGTTCGTCGAGGCCAACCCGATTCCGGTCAAATGGCTGCTCGGGCAGATGGGCCTGATCGGCCCTGGGGTAAGATTGCCGCTGACGCCGCTGGCGTCCGCCTACCAGGCACAGGTACGCGCGGCCGGGCGTGCGGCCGGTTTGTCGTTGTCAGAGGGGGCATGAAAGAGTGATGCGAACGAGATGGGCGCGGAATCTGCTGTGGCTGGTGCCGCTGCTGCTGCTGCTGAACGGCTGTCACCTGCTGCGCAGGGTCAGCAGCTACTGCGCCAGGCCGCAGCCGTACATGAGCGCGACCAGCGTCACGCCGCTGAAGATCCCGGCGGGGCTCGATGCGCCGGACACCACCAACGCGCTGCGCCTGCCGGCACTGAACGAGCCGGCTCCGCCGCGGCGCACCTCCAAGGACCCGTGCCTGGACTATCCGCCGTCCTTCAAGGTGACGAAGCCGGCAACGCCGCAGGCCTGAAGCCCGCCGCCCGCGGGTGCGCCCCCCGGGCGCATGCTTTATCATCGCCGCCCTTCTCGGAGAGGTGGCCGAGCGGTCGAAGGCGCTGGACTGGAATTCCAGTAACATCTTCACGGGTGTTCGTGGGTTCGAATCCCACCCTCTCCGCCACCCCTGCACCCCGGCCGGGCGCCGCAGGGTCGTGTGATAGCATCCCCGCAGCGAACGCAAGACCCGCGCCGCACGGCCGCGGCGGGGTGCCGCCGGTGCGGTTTCGGCGCGATCAAGGGGCCGTGGCCCGGATTAGTTAGCGAGTCGCCCGGCTGTGGCAGAGCAAGCCTACGGTGGCCCGCATCGGTTTCTCCGCGACGACCAGTCGTGAATCCCGTCAGGGCCGGCAGGCAGCAGCGGCAGCGGCGATGTCGGGTGCCGGAGCTCAAGCTGGTGCGGGCCGCCTCCAGCCGGGCCCGAGGACGTGCATGAGTTATACCGCGCTGGCGCGCAAGTACCGACCGAAGAAGTTCTCCGAGCTCATCGGCCAGGAGCACGTGCGGCGCGCGCTGGTCAACGCCCTCAACAGCGGCCGCGTGCACCACGCGTTCCTGTTCACCGGCACGCGCGGGGTGGGCAAGACCACCATCGCGCGTATCTTCGCCAAGTGCCTGAACTGTGAACAGGGCGTCAGCGCCGAGCCGGACGGCACCTGCGCCAGCTGCCGCGAGATCGACGCCGGGCGCTTCCCGGACCTCATCGAGGTCGACGCGGCTTCGCGCACCAAGGTCGACGATACCCGCGACCTGCTCGACAACGTGCAGTACGCGCCGGCCCGCGGTCGCTTCAAGGTGTACCTCATCGACGAGGTGCACATGCTCTCGGCGCACTCCTTCAACGCGCTGCTGAAGACGCTCGAGGAGCCGCCGCCGCACGTCAAATTCCTGCTCGCCACCACCGACCCGCAGAAGCTGCCGGTGACGGTGCTGTCGCGCTGCCTGCAGTTCAACCTCAAGCGCCTGCCGGCGGCGGAGATCGCCGCGCACATGCGCCACATCCTGGCCGAGGAGGGCGTGGCGAGCGAGCCGGGCGCGCTCGCGCTGGTGGCGCAGGCGGCCGACGGCAGCATGCGCGACGGGCTGTCGCTGCTCGATCAGCTGATCGCCTTCGGTGACGGCAAGGCGGGCGAGGCCGAGGCGCGTGCCATGCTCGGCACGGTGGCGCGCGATACGGTGGTGCAGCTGGCGGAGCTCCTGGCCGCCGGCGATGCCAGCGCCCTGCTGCGCGCCGCGGCGGCGCTCGAGGAGTTCGCCCCCGACTATGCGCAGGTGCTCGATGCGCTGGCGGCGCTGCTGGTGCGGGTCGGCCTGCGCCAGGCGGTCAAGGACTATGAGGGCGACGAGCTGTACGCCCCGGAAGTGCTGCAGCGGCTGGCCGGTGCGCTCGCCCCCGAGGACGTGCAGCTCTTCTACCAGACCGCGATCATCGGCCGGCGCGACCTGGCGCTCGCCCCCGAGCCGCGCAGCGGGTTCGAGATGACGCTGCTGCGCATGCTCGCGTTCCGCCCGGCGGCGGACGCCGGCGGCGCGCGCAGCGCGGCGCCCCCGGCCGCGGCGCGCCCCCCCGCTGCTCCGGCGGCCGGCGCCAGCGCGGACCCGGCGCCGGCGGCCGCCCCGGCGGCGGATTCCTGGGCGCAGCTGGTGGGACGGCTCGAGCTGACGGGCGCCGCCCGCCAGCTGGCCAGCCACTGCGTGCTGATCGGCCGCCAGGGCGCGGTGGTGCGCCTGGCGCTCGACCCGCGCAACCAGCTGGTGCGCACCGCGGCCACCGAGGAGCGGCTCGCCCAGGCGCTGGCCAAGCATTTTGGCGTGCCGGTGCGGCTCGAGTTCCAGGTGGCGCCGGGCAGCGACACGCCGGCGGCGCTGGCGCGGCGCGCCTCGGAGGCGGAACTCGAGGCGGCGCGGCGCAGCTTCGAGGCCGACCCGGCGGTACAGGGGCTGCGCGAGCGCTTCGGTGCCACGGTGCTCCCCGAGAGCGTGCGCCCGGTAAAATGACCCCATTCCCTGCGGCGCGCGGCGCCGTCAGCCAAGTGAGTACCAGTTCATGCGCGGCAATTTGAACGATCTGATGAAGCAGGCCCAGGCCATGCAGGCCAACATGCAGAAGGCCCAGGCGGAGATCGCCACCATCGAGGTGATCGGCGAGTCCGGCGGCGGCATGGTCAAGGTGACCATGAACGGCCGCCACGAGGTGAAGCGCGTGCAGATCGAGCCGGCCGTGAGCGCCGAGGACCGTGAGCTGCTCGAGGACCTCATCGCCGCCGCCGCCAACGACGCGGTGCACAAGGTCGAGGCGCGGGTGCAGGAGAAGATGGCGGGCCTCACCGCCGGACTGCAGCTGCCGCCGGGGATGAAGCTGCCGTTCTGAGGCCCGCGCGATGAAGCACTCGCCGCAACTCGCCCGGCTCATCGAGGCGCTGCGTGCCCTGCCGGGAGTCGGCCCCAAGACCGCGCAGCGCATGGCCTTCCACCTGCTGCAGGAGGGACGGCCCGGGGCGGCGGCGCTGGCCGCGTCCCTCGAGGCGGCGCTCGCGGCGGTGTCGCGCTGCCGCCGCTGCCGCATGCTCACCGAGGGGGAGCTGTGTTCGATCTGCAGCGCCCCGCAGCGCGAGGCGGCATTGCTGTGCGCCGTGGAGTCGCCGGCGGACGTGGTCGCCATCGAGTCCTCCGGCAGCTACCGCGGGCGCTACTTCGTGCTCATGGGGCACCTGTCGCCGCTCGATGGCATCGGGCCGGAGCAGCTCGGCGTGCGCGAGCTCGAGGCCATTCTCGCCGAGGGGCAGGTGCGCGAGCTGATCCTCGCCACCAACTCCACGGTCGAAGGCGAGGCCACGGCGCACTACCTGAGCGAGCTGGCCGCGCGGCGCGGCGTGGGTGCGAGCCGCATCGCGCACGGCGTGCCGGTGGGCGGGGAACTCGAGTACGTCGACGGCGGCACGCTCGCGCACGCACTCGCCGGCCGGCAGTCGCTCTAGCGGCGTCGCGCCGGACCGCGCGCGGCGGACAATTCTTCGCGCAGGCGCCGCAGGCGGCGGTAGCTCTCGTAGCGGCGCGCGTGCCAGGTGCCGCTCTCGGCGGCGGTGCGCACCGCACAACCCGGCTCGCGCATGTGGCTGCAGTCGTTGAAGCGGCAGCCGGGCGCGAGGCGCTCCACCTCGGTGAAGCCGAGCGTGCGCGCATCGAGCGCTGCGACTGCCGGGGCGAAGTCGCGCACCCCGGGGGAGTCGATGAGCGCGGCGCCGTCACCGAGCTCGAAGCGCCGCGCCGCCGTGGTCGTGTGCCGGCCTTCCTCCTCGCGCACCAGGGCGCCGATCGCGACGCCCGAGGCGGGCAGCAGCCGCAGCACCAGCGAGGACTTGCCCACTCCGGACTGTCCGACCAGCGCCGCCAGCGTTCCCGGGCCCAGCAGCCCGCGCAGCGAGTCGAGCCCGGCGCCGGACTCGGCCGAGCACGCATGCCAGCCGTAGCCGGCTGCCGCGTAGGCCGTGAGCTCGGCGGTAAGGGAGGGCGCCAGCCCGAGGTCGCTCTTGTTGACGATGAGCGCGGCGGCGATGCCGGCGGAGTCGGCGGCCGCCAGGTAGCGGTCGACCACGAACAGGTCGGGGGCCGGCAGCGGCGCGAATACCACCAGCAGGCGGGTCAGGTTGGCCACCACTGCCTCGGCCTTGCCGCGCAGGTTGGTACGCCACAGCGCCGTGCGGCGCGGCAGGACCTCCACGACGTGCAGCTCCTCGTGGTGCGCGCCGACCTGGCAGCGCACCTCGTCGCCGCACACCGCCGTCAGCGCGCGGCCGAAGGGGCGCGCCTTGAGCTCGCTGCCGTCGGCGGTGCGCACCAGCAGGTGCCGGCCGAAAGTTGCAATCACCTGTCCGAAGAGCATCTGCTGCATGCGCGGGTGAGCCTGTGGCCCTCTGCTACACTAGAATCGATCGGCCGCCGCCCACGCTACCACCTGCCAGCAGCCCATGCCGAACGGCGACTACCTCATCTGGATCGATCTGGAGATGACGGGCCTGAAGCCCGACTCGGACTCGATCATCGAGATCGCGACCGTGGTCACCGACAAGGAGCTCGCCATCGTCGCCGACGGGCCGGTGCTCGCCATCCATCAGAGCGAGGAGGTGCTCGCGCGCATGGACGACTGGAACCAGCGCCAGCACGGCTCCTCGGGGCTGCTGGCGCGGGTGCGCGCCAGCCGCACCACGGTCGCCGAAGCGCAGCAGCGCACGCTCGAGTTCCTCAGCCCGCTGGTCAATGCCGGCGCCTCGCCCATGTGCGGCAACAGCATCTGCCAGGACCGGCGCTTCCTCGCCCGCTGCATGCCGGACCTGGAGCGCTTCTTCCACTACCGCAACCTGGACGTCAGCACGCTCAAGGAGCTGGCGCGCCGCTGGGCGCCGGCGGTGGCCGACAGCTTCGCCAAGCAGGGCACGCACCTCGCGCAGGCGGACATCCACGAGTCGATCCGCGAGCTGCGCCACTATCGCGCGCGGCTGTTTGCCCCGGCCTTCAGCGGCGCCCCCTGAAGGCCGCGCGCCGCTCAGGCGCGCTTGCCGGCCGCCTGGGCGAGAAACATCCAGGTCTCCACCACGGTATCGGGGTTGAGCGACATGCTCTCGATGCCCTGCTCGAGCAGCCAGCGCGCCAGATCGGGGTGATCGGACGGCCCCTGGCCGCAGATGCCGACGTACTTCTTGTGGCGCCGGCAGGCCTCGATGGTCATCGACAGGAGCTTGCGCACCGCCTCGTCGCGCTCGTCGAAGAGACTGGCGACGATGGCCGAATCGCGGTCCAGCCCGAGCGTCAGCTGCGTCATGTCGTTCGAGCCGATCGACATGCCGTCGAAGAACTCGAGATACTGGTCGGCGAGCAGCGCGTTGGTCGGCAGCTCGCACATCATGATCACCTTGAGCCCGTGCTCGCCGCGCTTCAGGCCGTTGGCGGCCAGCAGCTCGGTCACCTGGCGCGCCTCCTTGACGCTGCGCACGAACGGCACCATCACCCAGACGTTGTCGAGACCCATGGTCTCGCGCACGCGCTTCAGCGCCCGGCACTCCAGCTCGAAGCACGGGCGGAACGTCTGGTCGATGTAGCGCACGGCGCCGCGGAAGCCGAGCATCGGGTTCTCCTCGTGCGGCTCGTAGCGCCCGCCGCCGATGAGGTTGGCGTACTCGTTGGACTTGAAGTCCGACAGGCGCACGATCACGGTCTCGGGCGCGAACGCCGCCGCGATCTGCGCCACGCCCTCGGCCAGCTTCTCGACGTAGAAGCCGACCGGGTCGGAGTAGCCGGCCATCTGCGTGCGCACCTGCTCCTTGAGGTCGGAGTCGAGGCGCTCGAACTCGAGCAGCGCCCGCGGGTGCACGCCGATCATGCGGTTGATGATGAACTCCAGGCGCGCCAGCCCCACGCCGTGGTTGGGGATGCCGGCGAAGTCAAAGGCGCGGTCGGGATTGCCGACGTTCATCATGATCTTGACCGGGATCTTCGGCAGCGTGTCCAGCTCGATCTGCTTGCGCTCGAACTCGAGCAGGCCCTCGTAGACGTGGCCGGTGTCGCCCTCGGCACACGAGACCGTGACTTCCTGCCCCTCGCGGATCCTCTGCGTGGCGTCGCCACAGCCGACCACGGCCGGGATGCCGAGCTCGCGGGCGATGATGGCCGCATGGCAGGTCCGGCCGCCGCGGTTGGTGACGATGGCTGCGGCGCGCTTCATGACCGGCTCCCAGTCCGGATCGGTCATGTCGGCCACCAGCACATCCCCCGACTGCACGCGCGCCATCTCGCTCGCATCCTTGATGACGCGCGCCGGACCCGAACCGATGCGCTGGCCGATGCTGCGCCCGGTGGCCAGCACGCGCGAGCGCCCCTTGAGGGCGTAGCGCTGGATGCTGCGGCCGGCGCGGCTCTGCACCGTCTCCGGGCGCGCCTGCAGGATGTAGATCTCGCCCGAGGCGCCGTCGCGCGCCCACTCGATGTCCATCGGTCGCCCGTAGTGCTCCTCGATGAGCAGCGCCTGACGCGCCAGCTGCACCAGGTCCTCGTCCGCGAGGCAGAAGCGGCGCCGCTCGGCGACCGGCACTTCGACCGTGCGCACCCGCTCCCCGGTGCCCTCGGGCGCGTACACCATCTTGATGGCCTTGCCGCCGAGGTTGCGGCGCAGGATCGGGTGTTTGCCGGAGCGCAGCGCCGGCTTGTACAGGTAGAACTCGTCCGGGTTGACGGCCCCCTGCACCACGGTCTCGCCCAGTCCCCAGGAGGCGGTGATGAACACCACCTCGCGGAATCCCGAGTCGGTGTCGAGGGTGAACATGACGCCGCTCGCACCCAGGTCGCTGCGCACCATGTGCTGCACGCCGGCCGAGAGCGCCACCGCGCTGTGATCGAAGCCCTGGTGGACGCGGTAGGAGATGGCGCGGTCGTTGAACAGCGACGCGAACACCTCGTGCATGGCGGTGAGCACCGCCGCCTCGCCGCGCACGTTGAGGAAGCTCTCCTGCTGGCCGGCGAAGGAAGCTTCGGGCAGGTCCTCGGCCGTGGCCGAGGAGCGCACCGCGACGGCGCTGTCAGCACCGCCCTGCAGGCTCTTCAGCCCCGCGCTGACCGCCTGCGACAGCGGCGCCGGGAAGGGCGTCGCCAGGATCCACTGGCGGATGCGCGCGCCGGTGGTCGCCAGGCGCGCCACGTCATCGACGTCGAGCCCGGCGAGCTCGGCGCGGATGCGCGCATCGAGGCCGTCCTGCTTGAGGAATTCGCGGTAGGCGCGGGCGGTGGTGGCGAAGCCGCCCGGCACCTTCACGCCCGCGCGCGCCAGCGAACTGATCATCTCCCCGAGCGAGGCGTTCTTGCCGCCGACGGTCTCCACGTCGCGCATGCCGAGCTGTTCGAACGGGATGACGTATGCGTCCAAGGGCGCTCCTGGTGTCAACTCGCGCGCGCGGTGCTTGTCAGTGCGCGCGGGCGGTGAAAGACTGCGGTCCCGCCGTCCGCTGGGTACGCTGCAGCCGTGAGCCGCCGAACCGTTTTCTTCGTCTCGGACCAGACAGGCGTGACCGCGGAGACGCTGGGCCACAGTCTCATGACGCAGTTCGAGGGCCTGGAATTTCGGCCGGTGACTTTGCCATTTGTGTCGAGCCTTGACAAGGCGCAGGAAGCGGTGCGGCGCATTGACCGCGCCGCCGTCGACGAGGGGCTGCGGCCCATCATTTTCAGCACCCTGGTGCAGGATGAGCTGCGCGACGTGGTCATGACGGCCAACGGCCTGTTCCTCGACCTGTTCTCGGCGTTCGTCGGTCCGCTCGAGCGCGAGCTCAACACCCGCTCCACGCACCGCGCCGGTCGCGCCCACGGCATCGCCGATCTGGCCGCCTACACCACGCGCATCAACGCCACCAACTTCGCGCTCGCCAACGACGACGGGACCGGCGGCGACTACGCGCACGCCGACGTGGTGATGATGGGCGTGTCGCGGGTCGGCAAGACGCCGACCTGCGTGTACATGGCGCTGCAGTACGGGGTGTTCGCCGCCAACTATCCGCTCACCGAGGATGATCTCGAGGCCGGCACGCTGCCGCCGCGCCTCGAGCCGTTCCGCGCCAAGCTGTTCGGTCTGACCATCCGTACGGAACGCCTGCAGCAGATCCGCAACGAGCGCCGCCCCGACAGCCGCTACGCCTCGCAGGCGCAGGTGCAGTACGAACTGCGCGCCGCCGAGGCGCTGTTCGTGCGCTACGCGATCCCGACGCTCGACACGAGTGAGGCCTCGATCGAGGAGATCGCGAGCCGGATCCTCAACACTACCGGAATCGAGCGACGCCTGCGCCCCTGAGTGCACGCGCTGCGCACTTGCGCACGAAAATTGCAAGCACCGTGCGCACGTCACGGCGACAAATTCGCGCGCTGTTCGACTTGCGGCGCAAGGCTTGTGCGTTATAGTCACGGCGTGCTGGTTGCTGACACACAAACGGTCGTCTCATGGCGCGCGCAGCCGCGCAGCTTCGTCGCGCTCATGAGTTTGTACGAGAGCAACTTCATCCGCCTCGGCTGGCTGGCGGGGGAGCTGGCGCGGCTGTGCGGCCGCTACGTGTCGGCGGTGCGCGGCGACTGTGACCTCGTTCTCACCGTGACCGAGCGCTCCCCCTACACCAGCACGCTCAACCTGACCTACCTGCTGCCCGGCCACGACGGGCCGGTGGCCTGCCCGGACCTGCGCGTGCGCGTCTACCACGACGCGCGCCTGGTCGAGGCGCAGCAGTGGAACAGCGGTCACACTTGCGCCCCCGGGGCGGCCACGACCGAGCACCCGGTGCTGCGGGCCCTGCGCAGCCACGCGGAGCGTGAACTGGATCAGCGCTGGGCGCGCAACATGATGTTAAACAAGTGGCTGGAATACTGCGTGGAGCGAGGTCATCGCTTCTCAGCCGGCACGGAGTCCCACCCCCGCGGCGTTTGAGAGGTGGCGGGCCGCCGCCGTATCTCTCATGAAGGCGCTGCGACAACTCGGTTTTCTCAAGATCAGCCTCCGCCCGGAGACTGCCGCCCCCGAGGAGGACCACCGGGTCCTCGAGCTATTCCGCAACCGCGCCGAGCTCAAGAAGGCCTACGGCGAGCTGGAGGAGGAGACCTACCGGCTCAAGGACCTGGTCAAGCAGCAGGAAGGCGCCACGCAGCGCGCCCAGGAGATGCTGAGCACGCTCGAGGCGCGCCTCGGCGCCACCGACACGGCCTACCCGGCCGTGGTGTTCTTCCAGCTGCGCCGCCTGTGGCAGGCCGGCCGCGAGCTCATCACCCAGTTCGTCCAGGATCTGGTGCGACAGCAGGACGAGCGCGAGCGCCGCGCGCACCTCGCCCAGCACAACCGCCGCCTGTTCGCGCTGCGCCAGGAGGCCCAGCAGAAGCTGACCGAAGCCCAGGCGCTGAACGCGGAGTGCAGCACGCACCTCGCCGGCCTCGAGGCCGAGCGCGCCCAGCTCACGCGCTTCTGGCACTACTTCAGGCGCCGCGCCCTGCAGACACGCATCGAGAGTGCGCAGGGCGCCCTCGGTGCGGCCGCCCGGTCACTGGCGGCCGCGCAGGCGGCGATGGACGAGGTCGAGCGCAGCCCGGCGCCGGATTTCTCCGGCCTGTCGCTGCAGGCGCGCCGCACCATCAACCTCGCCGCCATCGCCTATGCCGAGGTGCTGTGCCTGCGCGTGGCGGAGCTGAAGACGCCGCTGGTGCAGCTGGCGCGCGAGGCGACCGCGCAGCGCGAGGCGGGCGAGAACTACGGCACGCCGCGCGAGTGCGTGCTGCTCATGGGGCAGATCAACCGCGCACACAAGCTGCTGAGTCACAGCGACGGCCTGGCCCAGCAGGTGCGGGCGCGTGGCGAGCGGCTGCGCGCGGTGGTGCGCTACCGCAACGAGAGCGACAGCGCCCCGGTGCCCGACTCGATCTCGCTCGCCGAGGGCGATGCGCTGCCGACGGATGCGTCGGGCGCGGCCGCCGCGCGGCAGCTGCCGAACGTGCTCGCCGAGGACACCTGGGACCTGTTCCGGGTCCTGCTCCGCTGAGTCCTCAGCCGGCGCGCGCCGTCTTCTGCTGCGGCAGGTTCTTCGCGCCCGTCACCATGTCCGCCATGACCTGGGCCGCCTGGTCGAGCACCACGTCGGCGGCGTCGTCCTTGTCCTTGGCCTTCTCCAGCTCCTCGATGCTCTTCAGCGGCGGCAGGCTCTTGGCCGCGCGGCGGCTGTTCTCGCGGTCGAGGCGCTCCTTCTCCAGCCGCGTGCGCTCGTCGCGGCGCACCTTGAGATTCAGCGACACGCTGTGCTGGTCGCGCACCTGGTCGATGGCGGCGATGTCCGACACCAGCCACTTGTAGTCCGGGTCGCGCTGGGCGCGCAGATCCTCCTCGGTGGCGAGGGTGGCGACCGGCGGCGCGGCGGAGCTGCCGCCGCTGGTCTTGAACGGCACGCCGGCAATGCGGTCCCAGGGCAGCGCCGATTCGAGCGCGCTCTCGCCGATTTCCTTGGTGTCGAGCAGCGAGACGAGCGGCACGTCCGGCTCGACCCCGCGGTGCTGGGTGCTCTCACCGGTGACGCGGTAGAACTTGCCGATGGTGACGGTCAGCTGGCCGTTGATCGGCTCGTTCGACCAGCGGTCGAGCTTCACGAGGTTCTGCACCGTGCCCTTGCCAAAGGTGGTCTGGCCGAGGATCACACCGCGGTGATAGTCCTGGATGGCGCCGGCGAAGATCTCGGAGGCCGAGGCGCTCAGGCGGTCGACCAGCACCGCGAGTGGCCCGTCGTAGGCGGCCTTGGTCTCGGGGTCGTCGAGCACCTCGAGCCGGCCGGAGGTGTCGCGCAGCTGCACGACCGGACCGTGGTCGATGAACAGGCCGGTGAGCGCGGTGGCCTCGGGCAGGTAGCCGCCGCCGTCGTTGCGCAGGTCGAGCACCAGGCCGTCGATGTTCTCGGACTTGAGCTCGTTCACCAGCTTCAGCACGTCGCGCGTCGTGCTGCGGTAGTTCTCGTCGCCGGCGTTCTGCGCGTCGATGTCCTGGTAGAAGCCGGGCACGGTGATGACGCCGATCTTGAGGTTGCGGCCGTTGCGCGCCACGGTCTTGACTTCCTTGTGCGCCGCCTGCGCCTCCAGCGTCACCTTGCCGCGCGTGAACTCGAGCACCTTCTCCGCGGTGCCGGGGGCGGCGCCCGCCGGCAGCACCTGCAAGCGCACGCTGGTGCCGGCCTTGCCGCGGATCAGCTGCACCACGTCATCGAGCCGCCAGCCGATGACGTCGGTGAACGAGCCCTCGTGGCCCTGGCCGACGCTGGTGATGCGGTCGTTGACCTTGAGCGTGCCGGCCACCGCGGCCGGGCCGCCCTCCAGCACGTTCATGATGGTGACGTAGTCATCCACCAGCTGCAGCGAGGCGCCGATGCCGTCGTAGTTGAGGCTCATCTGGATGCGGTACTCCTCGGAGCTGCGCGGCGAGAAGTAGCTCGAGTGCGGATCGAAGGCGCGCGCGTAGGCGTTCATCAGGTTCTCGAACACGTCCTCCGAGGTCACCTGGTCGACGCGCTTCAGCACCCGCTCGTAGCGCTTGCGCAGCACCTCGGCGGAGTCCGTCCAGCTCTTGCCGGTGAGCATCAGCGACAGGGCGTCGTTCTTGACGCGCTTTCTCCACAGCTCGTCCATGGTGGCCTGGTCGGGTGGCCATGACACCTTGCTGCGGTCGAACTCGAAGGACTCCTCGAGCGTCCAGTCCGGCTCGGTCTGCAGCAGCGCGATGGCGTGCTGGATGCGCTCGCGGTTGCGCTGCTGGAAGCGGGCGAAGATCAGGTAGGCCGGGTCGATGTTGCCGGTGCGGATCATCTCGCCGAACTTCAGGCGGTAGGCGTCGAACTCCTTGATGTCGCTCGCCAGGAAGTAGCTGCGCTGGCCGTCGAGGAACTCGAGGTAACGCTGGTAGACGGTGTCCGACATCCTGTCGTCGATCGAGGCGCGGCTGTAGTGCGCCTCCTCGAGGATGCGGCCGACCTTGCGCGCCGTGTAGCGCTGGGCATCGGTCGGGGCGATCGCGCCGGCCGGCAGCAGCGAGGGACTCGCCGGGGCCTGGACGGAGCCCGCCAGCGCCAGCGCCAGGATCGCGAGCAGGGCCGCGGTTAACCATCCGGAGGATCGGCGCAGGGGTAAGGTCATGTACGGGCTCGCAGGTTCGCTAGACTAGTGGACCAAGGCTAGAGCGTGCAGTTCGACTTTAGCAAGTACAGTCCTCACATCCATGCGCCCTCTGGCCGCCTTACTGGCAATTCTTATGGGTTCGGCCGTCGCCCTGGCCTCGGGGCTGATCATGACCTGGATCGTCATCCTGTTGCTGCCCGCCGACGAGGCGCGCTTCGCCCCGGAGCAGCCGGCCCTGATCCGTGCCGTCGTCGTGTTCACGCTCTTTGCCGCGGTCACGGCCGGCAGCTTCTACGGCGAGCTGCGCGAGCGGCGCTGGCGGCTCGGGGCGCACGCCGCCACGCTCGCGATGTTTGCCGTGGCGGTGTGGCTCTACTGGCCGAAGTGAGTGCCGGGCGCGCACCCTGCCGCAGGCCCTTCAGGGCAGGGCGCGGTACAGGCGCGTGAACAGCCGTAGCAGCAGCAGCAGCAGCAGCGGCCCCAGCGCCACCGCCCAGAACACCACCGAGCCGTGCGCCAGCCCGACGAAGTAGTCGGCCAGCAGGGCGAAGGGGCCGGCGTGGGGGTTCTGGCCGTGGGTGTAGGGGCCGAGCACCCGGCTGCCGCCGAACCAGATGAGGAACGGCATGATGACCAGGCCGAACAGCAGTGCCGCGCCGTAGACGACGAGCTCGCGGCGCGCCCGCGGCAGCGCCTCGTACGTGTCGCGCAGGCGCGTCACGGGCGGCGGGGGCGGCGTGCCGGGGGTCGGGGGCGGTCCGGGCATGCGGTAACCTTCGGGCGCTGACTTGGCGGGCGGGCATAATAGCGTTCCCATGCGCAAAATCAGAGCCGCCGTGATCGGCGTCGGTTACCTCGGCCGTTTCCACGCGCAGAAGTACGCGCAGGCGGCCGGCTGCGAGCTGGTGGCGGTGGTCGACCCGCGCGCCGAGGCGCGCGCGGCCGTGGCGGAGGAACTCAAGACGCGCGCGCTGGCGGACTACCGCGAGCTGCTCGGCCAGGTCGACGCGGTGAGCGTCGTCACGCCCACCCCGGCGCATTTCGCCATCGCCCGCGACTGCCTCGAGGCCGGCGCCCACGTGCTGGTCGAAAAGCCGATCACCGAGACCGCGGCCGAAGCGCGCGAGCTGATCGCGCTCGCGGCGCGCGTGCAGCGCATCCTGCAGGTCGGGCACCTCGAGCGTTTCAACGCGGCGATCCTCGCCGCCGAGCCTTATCTCAAGTCGACGCGCTTCATCGAGTGCCACCGCCTGGCGCCGTACCGTGAGCGTGGCACCGACGTGAACGTCGTGCTCGACCTCATGATCCACGACATCGACATCGTGCAGACCATCGTCGGAGCGCCGGTGGCGAGCATCGACGCGGTGGGCACGCCGGTGTTCTCCGATGAGATCGACATCGCCAACGCCCGCATCCGCTTCGCCAACGGCTGCATCGCCAACGCCACCGCCTCGCGCGTGAGCCTGAAGACCGAGCGCAAGCTGCGCATCTTTGAGGACGACGCCTACCTGTCCCTGGATCTGCAGCAGAAGATCATGACGCTGATCCGCAAGCGCACCGCCGCCGACGGCCCGGGGCCGCTGCCGGTGACCATCGAGGAGCAGAGCCTCGAGCAGGGTGATGCGCTCAAGGCGGAAATCGAGTCGTTCCTCGGCTGCATCCGCGACGGCCGGCCGCCCGTGGTGTCGGGTGAGGCCGGGCTGATGGCGCTCGAGACCGCCATGCGCATCACGGCGCAGGTGGAAGAGGCGCTCGCCGAGCGCCGCCGCACGCGCGGTCACTGAAGCACGAGGTACGAGATGTCGAAGGAGCCAGAGCATTTCCGCGGCATGCCGCGACCGGTGTCGGTGGCGGCCATCCAGATGGCGTGCGACTGGGACGCCGCCGGCAACATCGCGCGCGCCGAGCGCCTGGTGCGCGAGGCCGCGCGCCAGGGCGCGCAGGTGATCCTGCTGCCGGAGCTGTTCGAGACGCCGTACTTCTGCATCGAGCAGGACGCGCGCCATCTGGCCCTCGCCCGGCCGGTGGCCGAGAACCCGGCGGTGCGGCACTTCGCAGCCGTCGCGCGCGAGCTCGGCGTGGTGCTGCCGATCAGCTTCTTCGAGCGCGCCGGTCCCGCCTACTTCAACTCCATCGCGGTGCTGGACGCGGACGGCACCAACCTCGGCGTGTACCGCAAGTCGCACATCCCCAACGGCCCCGGCTACCAGGAGAAGAACTACTTCGCGCCCGGCGACAGCGGCTTCCGCGTCTGGACGACGCGTTTCGCGCGCCTCGGGATCGGCATCTGCTGGGACCAGTGGTTTCCCGAGACCGCGCGCGTCATGGCGCTCATGGGGGCGGAGCTGTTCCTGTTTCCGACCGCGATCGGCAGCGAGCCGCCGCCGGCGCTGCCGGTCAACTCACGCGAGCACTGGCAGCGCACGCAGCAGGGCCACGCCGCCGCCAACCTGACCCCGCTGATCGCCGCCAACCGCTACGGGCTCGAGCGCTCGATTCAGGACCCACAGGGGCTCTACATCCGCTTCTACGGCTCGTCGTTCATCGCCGACCCCCTGGGGGCGAAGGTGGCCGAGGCCGCCGAGGAGGGCGATGCGGTGCTCAAGTACACCTTCGACCTGAACGCCGTGGCCCAGCTGCGCGACAACTGGTTCGTGTTCCGCGACCGCCGCCCGGACCTGTACGGGGCGCTGGTGTCGCTGGACGGGAGCCACCGCAGCGCCGGCTGCGGCTGAAGTCAGTCGAGCCCGCGCAGGAGAGCCACGAGCTCAACCGCCCGGCGCCGCACCTGGGCGGCGACGGGCGGGTGGCGCCCCCGGCCTGCGGTGGGCGCCACGCCCATTTGGCGCGTGATCACGACCTCGCCCCGCTCGTTGGAAGTGAATTCGACGCCGTCACCGGGAGCGAGCCGCAGCGCCTCGCGCACCCTTCTGGGAAGGGTCACCTGGCCCTTGATCGTTATTCTTGTCCGCATGGGTGTTGCTGTACGAGGAGTCTAGTCGCGGCCCAGGGCAGCTCATATCGGCAAACGCCTACACGGTATGTTGGTTTACCGGCGCCAGCGGTTCCCGCCGTGACCGGCCGGGAACCGCTGTAGTGGTGGAGGCGGGGGGAATCGAACCCCCGTCCGTAAGTCCTAGACTGCAGGATCTACGTACGTAGCTCTCTCATTGGTTCTCGCGCCGCGCTACCCGAGGAGCAGGGAAGACGCTGCGCCAGCGATCAGTGACTCTTAGCGCGCCGGCCTGCTCGCATCGCCGGTGCGCGATCCTGTGAACGCGTCCCCTGATTCAGTCGCACAGGCACGAGCTGGTCAGAGGTCAGCTGCGTTTAGGCAGCTAGAGCGTAGTTGTCGTCGTTGGCAACTATGATTTGCAGCAGTATTTACGAGGATCCTGCGGCCTCGGTACGCCCCTGAAGGTTCGCAACCCACGTCGAAACCGGTCGCCCCCGATCAGGTATGCGCCGCCAGCATACCCCATGACGGCGCCGCCAGCCGGACGGCGTGGCTGGCGCTGCCAAGCTCCTTGCGGTCGGCACTTTCCGGTAAGGTTGCGCGCTTACTTTAAGTCCACCAGGGAGGGTGTACCCCTATGTCATGGAAGATCGCCGCCGCCTGTGCCGGATTCGTGGCCGTTACCGCCGTGGCGCGCGCCGACGAGCCGCCGTATACGGGCGACCCCGACTGGGCGATGCGAGCGCTGCTCGGCTACACCAAGACCGGCGGCAACACCGACAACAGTGCCGGCAATCTCCTGTTCCACGTCGCCCACGTCATCGGTGACTGGAAGCTGCTGTTCGGCACCGAGGGCCTGTACGGCTCGACCCGCGGCGAGACCACCGCTCAAGCGTGGGACGCCCACGTCCAGGCCGCCTACAACTTCTCGTCGCGCTTCTTCTGGTACGTCGGCCTGAGTTATACCGACGACCGCTTCAGCGGCTTCGCCTTCCAGGAGGCGGTCAAGAGCGGCATCGGCTACAAGGTCGTGGAGACCGACGCCACCAAGCTCACGATCCAGGCCGGCGCCGGCTACCGGCGCCTGCGCCCGGAGATCCTGGTGAAGGACGACCTCGGCGGAGTCATCGGCCGCACCGAGCTCGACTCGACGAGCGATGCGGTGTTCGACGGCGGGCTCACGTACGAGCACAGCTTCAACCAGTACTCCAAGCTCCTCGCCGCAGTCGCGATCGAGTCAGGCCAGGAGAACACCCTGACCACGGCCAGCCTCGCCCTGCAGGTGAAGGTGTCGAATCACCTGGCGCTCGCCGCCGGTTATCAGATGACCGACAACTCGAGCCCGCCGCCCGGCTCGGGGCGGCGCGACACGCTCACCACGCTCAGCCTCGTCTACGACATGAAGAACCCGAAGCTGGCGCCGGAGTAACTCAGCCGCGGCGCAGGACGCGCGCCTTGTCGCGCGCCCAGTCGCGCTCCTTCTCCACCGCGCGCTTGTCGTGCTGCTTCTTGCCCTTGGCGAGACCGACCTGCAGTTTGGCGCGACCGCTCTTCCAGTACAGCTCGAGCGGCACCAGCGTGTAGCCGCGCCGCTCGACCGCCCCGATCAGGCCCTGCAGCTCGCTGTGATGCAGCAGCAGCTTGCGGGTGCGCACCGGGTCGGCGCTGATGTGCGTGGAGGTGGACGGCAGCGGCGACAGGTGCGCGCCGATCAGGAACGCCTCGCCGCCGCGCAGGTAGACGTACGCCTCCTTCAGCTGCGCGCGCCCGGCGCGCATGGCCTTGACCTCCCAGCCCTGCAGCGCCAGGCCCGCCTCGTAGCGTTCCTCGATGAAATAGTCGAAGCGCGCCTTGCGGTTCTCGGCGATCAGTCGCGGTGTTTCCTGGGCTTTGGTCATGGCGGGCGGCTAATGGGACAATGCCCTATGCGAGAGGTCAAGCGCTCGGCGCTGGTCAACAGGCCCCCGGCCGACGTGTTTGCGCTCATCAACGACATCGAGAGCTACCCGCGATTCCTGCCGTGGTGCACGCACGCGCGCGTGCTCGAGCGCACCCCCGGCCACATCCTCGCCAGCATCGGCGTGCGCCAGGGGGCGCTGCACGGGGAATTCACCACCCGCAACGACCTCGAGCCCGACACGCGCGTGCACATGCAGCTGGTGAGCGGGCCGTTCCGCACCCTGGACGGGGAATGGCGGCTGACGCCGGTGGCGGACGGCTGCCGCGTCGATCTCACCATGCGCTTCGCCTTCGCCAACCGCCTGGCCGGCGTACTGTTCGAATCGCTGTTCGCGCAGACCGTGGCCTCGCTGGTCGATGCCTTCGTCGCCCGGGCACGCGCGCTGCCGTGAGCGGGCCGCGCAAGCGCTGCCTGGTGGCCTACGCCACGCGCGAGCGGCAGTACCTGTGGACGGTCGAGCTCGACGCCGCGGCGAGCGTCGCGGATGCGCTGGCGGCCGCGCGGGTGGCCGCGGGCGCGGCGGCGGCGGCGGTGCCGTGGGAGCAAGCCGCGGGCGGCATTTTCGGTGAGCCGTGCGCGCGCAGCGCCGCGTGCGCGGACGGCGACCGCATCGAGCTGTACCGGCCGCTGACGCGCGACCCGCGCAGCGCGCGGCGGGCGCGCGTGGCGCGCGAGCGCCGCGGGCGCTAGATCTTCGGGAACTTGGCGATCGGTGCGCCCTGGTCGGGGGCCTGCGGCGCGCTCTCGGGCACGTTGTCGCGCTCGAACTTGGTCACCTTGTCGTCCTTGAAGAACACCACCAGGTGGCGCTGGTCGGGCTTGCGCAGCCGCTTGCCCGACTGGAAGTAGTACAGATAGTCCCAGCGGTCCTTGTCGAAGGGCGCCGGCACCATGGGGGTGCCGAGCAGGTAGCGCACCTGGGTGCGCGTCATCCCGACCTCGAGCTTGTCGACCGACTTGCCTTCCAGGTAGTTGCCCTGCTGGATGTTCATGCGATACACGCAGCCGCCGAGCAGGCCTGCGAGCAGCACGAGTGCAGCGCCGCGCGCCCAGGGGAGGCGCGCCCGTCTGTGATGGGGGATAATCATTGGCGGAATCATACCTGATTGCGGAGTGCCGGCCGTCCCTCAGGGCCTGCGCGTCCCGCCGGAGAAGCCCCCGTGGAAGGCAAGGACCTGCGCAAGGCCGGTTTGAAGGTGACGCTGCCGCGCCTGAAGATCCTTGAGATCCTCGAGGGCAGCAACACGCGGCACCTGTCGGCCGAGGACATCTACCGCACGCTGCTCGAGTCGAACGAGGACATCGGGCTCGCCACGGTGTACCGCGTGCTGACGCAGTTCGAGGCCGCGGGGCTGGTGACGCGGCACCATTTCGAAGACGGCATGGCGGTGTTCGAGCTCAACCAGGGGACGCACCACGATCACATCGTGTGTCTGGACTGTGGCCGCGTCGAAGAGTTCATGGACGCCGGAATCGAGGAGCGCCAGACGGCGGTGGCCGGCAAGCTCGGCTTCTCCATCCGCGACCACTCGCTGATCCTCTACGGCCACTGCCGCCGCCAGAACTGCCCGCACCGCCGCAGCAAGAGCAGCTGAGGCGCACGCCGCCGCGGGCTAGCGGCGCCGGGCGCTCGGCGGACGTGGCTGGCGCACCGTGTCCTCGCCGGTGGCGACCGCCCCGCTCGGCGCGCCGCTCGCCGCCGCCAGCATGTCGCGCGCGTGCTCGCGCGCCTTGGCCGTCACTTCCACCCCGCCCAGCATGCGCGCCAGCTCCTCCACCCGGTCATCGGCGGTGAGCTCGGTGAGGGTGGTGCGCGTGGTGCGCCCGTCGGTGAGCTTGGTCACGCGCAGGTGGTGGTGCGCCTGCGAGGCTACCTGGGGCAGGTGGGTGACGCACAGCACCTGACCGCGCGCGCCGAGCGCACGCAGCTCGCGGCCCACGATCTCGGCGATGGCGCCGCCGATGCCGGCATCCACCTCGTCGAACACCATGCAGCGGGTCTCCTCCGCCGCGCACGACACCTGCACCGCCAGCGACAGGCGCGCGAGCTCCCCGCCCGAGGCCACCTTGGCGAGCGCCCGCGGCGGCGAGCCGGGGTTGGCGCTCACGCGGAACTCGATCTGGTCGATGCCGTGCTGCGCCGGCTCCGCGTTGCCGTGCTGCGAGACGTCCGTCTCGAAGCGCCCGCCGGCCATGCCGAGGGTCTGCATGCGCGTGGAGATGTCGCGCGCCAGGGCGCGTGCGGCGGCGCTGCGCTTGCCCGACAGCTCCTGGGCCTGGGCGCGGTAGGCATCGAGCGCGGTGGCGAGCTCCTTGCGCAGCAGCGCGAGATCGGTCTCGGCGCGCTCGAGCGCGCCGAGCTCTGCGCCGAGCTGGCCGCCGCGTTCGGGCAGATCCGCCGCGGCGACGCGGTGCTTGCGCGCCAGCTCCTCGATGGCCGCCAGGCGCCGCTCGACCTGCTCCTGACGCGCCGCGTCCACGTCCAGCGTCTCGCGGTAGCGCTCCAGCTCGCGCGCCGCCTCGCGCACCTGGATCGAGGCCTCCTCGAGCATCGGCAGCACCGGGCCGAGCTGCCCGTCGAGGGTCACCAGCGGACGCAGCGCCTGCAGCGCGCGGCTGACCGCGGCGTGCGCGCTGCCGCTGTCGTTCTCGTACAGCTCCCCGAGCGCGAGCTGCGTGCCTTCGGCCAGGCGCCCGCGGTTGGCGAGCCGCGCCTGCTCCTCGGCGAGCGCGGTGAGCTCCTCGCGCTGCAGCTTCAGCGCCTCGAGCTCCTGCAGCTGGTAGCGCAGCATGTCGAGCTTGGCATCCCGGTCGCGCGCCTTGGTTTCCAGCTCGAGCGTGCGGTTGAGGAGCTCGAGCCAGACGCGGTGGGCGATGCCCACCTGGCTGACGAGCGGGGTGAGCCCGCCATAGCCGTCGAGCAGCTCGCGCTGCGCGGCGGCGCGGGTCAGGGACTGGAACTCGTGCTGGCCGTGGATATCGATGAGGATGTTGCCGGCTTCGCGCAGCAGCTGCACCGGCACCGACTGGCTGTCGAGGTAGGCGCGCGAGCGGCCGTCGCTGCCGATGACGCGCCGCACGGTGAGCTCGGTGCCCGAGCTGATCGACTGCTCCTCCAGCCACTGCTTCAGCTCGCGCGGCGCCTTGGCGAGCTCGAAGGTGGCGGAGATCTCGGCGCGCTCGGCGCCGTGGCGCACCACCTCCGCGCCGGCGCGACCGCCGGCCAGCAGCTGCAGCGCATCCACCAGGATCGACTTGCCGGCGCCGGTCTCGCCGGTGAGCACGGTGAGCCCGGGTCGCAGCTCCAGTTCCACCTGGTCGATGATGGCGAAGTCGCGGATCTGCAGATGAGTCAGCATCGTTTTCAGCGCTCGAAGCTGCCGCGGCCCCAATGGAGCTTGGAGCGCAGCAGCTTGTAGTGGTCGTGGCCGGCCAGGTGCAGCAGGGTGGCGCACTCGGGCGCGGTCGTGACCTCGAGCCGGTCGCCCGGGTAGATCGCCCCGAGCACCGCGCCGTCGCAGGTGACGTGGGCGTGCGTGTCGGGCCGCTCGAGCAGCGTCACCTCCACCACCGAGGTGCCGGCCACCACGATCGGGCGGTCGGACAGGGTGTGGGCGCAGATCGGCACGATGACCAGCGCCGGCAGATCCGGCTCGAGGATCGGGCCGTTGCAGGACAGGGCGTAGGCGGTGGAGCCGGTCGGGCTGGCGACGATGATGCCGTCGCCGTCGTGGGTGTTCACGTAGGTGCCGTTGATGCGCGTCTCGAAGTCGAGCGTGCGGCCGGTGTCGTGCTTCTGCATGACCACGTCATTGAGAGCGAAGGACTCGGCCACCCCGCGGGCCCCGCGCAGGCGCGCCGACAGCAGCGGCCGCTCGTCGCGCTCGAGCCGGCCCTCGAGCGCCAGGTCGACCGCCGGCAGCATGTCCTGCGGCATGACGTCGGTGAGGAAGCCGAGCCGGCCGCGGTTGACGCCGAGCAGCGGCACGGCGTGGCGCGCCACCAGGCGCGCGGCGTACAGCAGCGTGCCGTCACCGCCGATGGCGATCACGAGGTCGGCGCGCTCGGGGATTTCCGTCTCGGGCATGCGCTGCACCCCGTCCATGGCCGGGTCGAGCTCGGCGTCCTCGGCCACCAGCACCGTGACGCCGCGCTGGCGCAGGTGCGGCAGGAGCGCGCCGAGGCTCTCCGCGATGCGCGGATCGGCGAATCTGCCCACTAACGCGCAGGTGCGCACCGGAAAGGCCATCTGTCCCACGCCTTGACTTAACCCCGCCAGCATCGCGGAGCGGGCCTTTGTAACACGCTCCCGCGGGCGGCGGCCAATGCCGCAGGTCACGCTTTTGGGCCTTGGAAGACTGGTATTCCGGCCGCGGCTGTGCCAAAAGGCAGCCATGGCGCACGAGGCACGGGACGAGGCCCTGGGCGAGCGGGCCCAGCACCTGCTGCGGATTCTGGTCGAGAGCTATATCCGCGACGGCCAGCCGGTCGGCTCGCGGGCGCTGTCGCGCGAGTCGGGGCTGCAGCTGTCCTCGGCCACCATCCGCAACGTCATGGCCGATCTCGAGGAGCTCGGCTTCGTCGCCTCGCCCCACACCTCCGCCGGGCGCGTGCCGACCGACAAGGGCTACCGCTTCTTCGTCGACACGCTGCTGCAGCTGCGGCCGCTCGACGAGGCGATGAGCGCCGAGATCCGCCGCCACGTCGAGGCGAGCCGCGACACCTCCACCGACCTGATCGCGAGCGTCTCGCAGCTGCTGTCCTCGGCGACGCGGCTCGCCGGGGTCGTGACCGTGCCGCGGCCGCGCCAGGCGGCGGTGACGCAGATCGAGTTCGTCGCGCTGTCCGAGAACCGCGTGCTGGTGGTGCTGGTGTACAACGACCGCGAGGTGCAGAACCGCATCATCCAGCTCGAGCGTCACTTCTCCCCGGACGAGCTGAAGCGTGCCTCGAATTTCCTCAACGAGCAGTTCCGCGGCCGCAGCCTGCGCGAGGTGCGCCAGGAGATCCTGAGCCAGCTGTCGGAAGCGCGTGCCCACATGAACCAGATCATGCTCGATGCCATCTCGGTGGCGCAGCAGGTGTTCGAGGGTGGCGAGGAGGGCAAGCTCGAGTACGTGATCAAGGGCGAGACCAACCTCATGGGGGTCGCCGAGCTCACCAACGTCGAGAAGCTGCGCCGGCTGTTCGAGGCCTTCAACGAGAAGCGTGACTTCCTGCATCTGCTCGACCACAGCCTGAAGGCGGAAGGGGTGCAGATCTTCATCGGCCACGAGTCCGGCTACCAGATCCTGGACGACTGCAGCGTGGTCACGGCCCCCTATGCCGACGGCGACTCGGTGGTCGGGGTGCTCGGGGTGATCGGCCCGACCCGCATGGCCTACGAGCGGGTCATCCCGATCGTCGACATGACGGCTAAACTCCTCGGCGCCGCCTTGAATTCGCGGCGCTGACCCCCACCCGGGGGTGCAGTTCGCCCCGCCTGCCCCGGGGCGGGCAGGCCTTGATCATTTGCGGAGGTTCGTCGAGATGAGTCCGAACGAGTCCAGAGCGGACGCACCCGAAGCGGGCGCGGCGGAGCCGACCGCTGTGCTGCCGGAGACGGCCGCACAGCTGGTGGAGCTCGAGCGCCTGCAGCAGGCGCTGGAAGCGTCCGAGGAGCGCGCCAAGAACCACTGGGACCAGTACCTGCGCGCGGTCGCCGAGCTCGACAACGTGCGCAAGCGGGCCGCCCGCGACATCGAGGCGGCCAGCCGCTACGGCCTCGAGCGCCTGGTGAGCGAGCTGCTGCCGGTCAGGGACAGCCTCGAGCAGGCGGTGCAGTCCGCCTCCAAGGCCGACGTCCGCACCCTCGTCGAGGGCCAGGCGGCGACGCTCCAGCTGCTCGCCCGGGCGCTCGAGAAGCACGGGGTGAGGGTGGTGGACCCCCAGGGCGAGCCCTTCGACCCGGCCCGGCACGAGGCCATGATGGCGCAGGACTCGGCTACCGCCGAGCCGAACTCGGTCCTGCAGGTGATCCAGCCCGGCTACGAGCTGAACGGGCGCCTGCTGCGCCCGGCCCGGGTGATCGTCTCCCGGGCTCCGGCCTGAGGCGTGCGATTTTGGCCCCGGCCCGCTTGAAAGCCCCGCCCCGGACCCCTAAGAAGTGATCCTGGACTATCCCCCTTTTGAATGAGTACGCCCGCGGAGTGACCCATGGCTAAGGTAATCGGCATCGATCTCGGCACGACCAATTCCTGCGTGGCCATCATGGAGGGCGGCAAGCCCCGTGTGATCGAGAACAGCGAGGGTGACCGGACCACCCCCTCGATCGTCGCCTTCACCAAGGACGGCGAGGTCCTCGTCGGCCAGCCGGCCAAGCGCCAGGCGGTCACCAATCCGCAGAACACCCTGTTCGCCATCAAGCGCCTCATCGGCCGCAAGTTCGACGACGAGGTCGTGCAGCGCGACATCAAGATGGTGCCGTACAAGATCGTCAGGGCCGACAACGGCGATGCCTGGGTTGACGCGCAGGGCAAGAAGATGGCCCCGCCGGAGATCTCGGCGCGCGTGCTCATGAAGATGAAGAAGACCGCCGAGGACTACCTCGGCGAGAAGGTCACCGAGGCGGTGATCACCGTGCCGGCCTACTTCAACGATTCGCAGCGCCAGGCCACCAAGGACGCCGGCCAGATCGCCGGCCTGACGGTCAAGCGCATCATCAACGAGCCGCCGGCTGCAGCGCTCGCTTACGGG
>JANWKR010000016.1 GCA_025451275.1 Steroidobacteraceae bacterium | reverse complement strand
TCGCCCGGCTGAATGCCGGCGTCGGCCGCCGGGCCCGAGGAGCGCTCGACCACGAGCCCGCCCTTCATGCTCGACTGGCGCCGCTCGTCCGGGGTCAGCGGCCGTACCGCCAGCCCCAGCTTGCCGCTCTCGCCGGCGTGCGCGCGACCGCTGGAGGCGGTGCGCGTGTCGGTCATCTCGCCGAGCTTGACGCTCAGGTTGCGCGACTCGTGGTTGCGCCAGATCTCGAGGTTCACGCTCGTGCCGGGGCTGACGCTCGCGATCTGCACCGGCAGCTCGGTCGAATCCTTGAGCGGCTCGCCGTTGAGCTTGAGGATCACGTCACCGGGCTCGACACCGGCCTTCTCGGCCGGGCCGCCCTTCTCGACGCTCGATACCAGCGCGCCCTCCGGCTGCGGCAGGCCGAAGGAGTCGGCCAGCCCCTGGGTGACGTTCTGGATCACGACGCCGAGCTTGCCGCGCGTCACGTGGCCGCTGGTCTGCAGCTGCTGCCCGACCTGCATGGCGACGTCGATCGGTATCGAGAACGACACGCCCATGTAGCCGCCGCTGCGGCTGTAGATCTGCGAGTTGATGCCGACCACCTCGCCCTTCATGTTGAACAGCGGGCCGCCGGAGTTGCCCGGGTTGATCGGCACGTCGGTCTGGATGAACGGCACGTAGTCGCCCGCCAGGGTGCGCCCCTTGGCGCTGACGATGCCCGCGGTGGCGCTGTTCTCGAAGCCGAACGGCGCGCCGATCGCCAGCACCCACTCCCCGACCCTGAGACCCTTGGAGTCGCCGATGCGCACCGTCGGCAGGTCCTTGGCGCTGATCTTGATCACGGCGATGTCGGACTTGGTGTCGACGCCGATGACCTTGGCGGTGTACTCACGCCGGTCGGTGAGGCGCACCGTCACCTCGCTCGCGCCCTTGACCACGTGCGCGTTGGTCATGATGAGGCCGTCGGAGCGGATGATGAAGCCCGAGCCCTCGCCGTGCATCGGCTGCTGCTGCGGGTTCTGGAACTGGAAAGGCAGGCCGCGGAAGAACGGCGCGAACGGGCTGTTGGGCCCGAACGGGCTGTTGCCGTTGCCGCCGCCATTGCCGTTGCCGTTGCCGTCGTCGTTGTCATCGCCGTCATCGTCGCCCTGGTACGACGTCGACACCTTGGTGGTGACGGCGATGTTGACGACCGCCGGGCCGTACCTCTGCACCATGGAGCTGAAGTCCGGCAGCATCACCGCGGGCACCGCGGTGGCGGGCGCGTTGGTGGCCGCCGCCGGCGCAGGCGTGGTCGCGACCGCGCGCGTGGCGCCGGCCAAGTACAGGGCGCTCACCGGCACGGCGATGGTGGCCGCGCCGATGACCCCCGCGATCAGGGGTTTCTTGAGGAAAGTCGGCAGGTTCATGGCTTCAGCTCCGTCAAAGGGGGTTCTGACTGCCGTACACCCTAGGCAGGCCGCCTTATGAGAGCCTTAAGGCCCGTTTCCGGCCCGCTCAGGACACCTGGCCGCCCCTCAAGCCACCCTTGATGAATCTCCGCACTCCTTGAATGACCCAGTGCCGGTGGCGGGTGTAGCGTAGCGGGCAGACCTGCAGACGGAGTGCGGCCATGAAGACACTCGGTGCGGTGCTGATCCTGCTCCTGTCCTCGGTGGCCCTGGCCAGCCCTGGCGGCGGCGGCGGGGGCTCACACGGCGGTGGTGGTGGCGGCAGCGGCGGTGGCAGCCACGCGAGCGCCGGCAGCGCCGGTCACGGCGGCGGCGCGACCCGCGGCACGAGTGCGGCGCGCGCGGCTGCGAGCCCCGCCAGCCCCGCGCACGCGGCCACCCCGACCGCGCGCAACACCGCAACGGCCGCCAAGCCGCGGCCGAAACCCGGGTTCTGGAAGCGGCATTTCCACCTCCACCACGCCAGCGCGGTCCAGCCGACCTACGTCGAGCCCTGCACCGAGGAAGACCGGCGCCTCGGTCGCTGCCCGAAACTGGCATTGCACCCGCGCTGAGCTGATCCCGGTTCCGGTCGCGCCCCGCCCGCGCACGCACGCCGCGCGTTCCGGCCGCGCCGCTGCAACGAGTCTGCAATCAGCCTGGCGCGGAGCTGTCATCGCCGCCGCCTAGCCTCGCCTGCTCCAATCCACAGGGGAGGCAGACTCATGCGCACTTTAGTTTCCGCGCTCGGCGCGCTCGCCGGCGTGGCGCTCGCCACGAGCGTCGCCGCGGATGACGGCGGCCGGCTGCATCACGAAGGCATCCGCCACGTGCTGCTCGTCAGCATCGACGGCATGCACTCCGTCGACTTCATCAACTGCGCCGCCGGGGTCGACGGCGGCGCGCCCTACTGCCCGAATCTCGCGCGCCTCAGGGCCGCGGGCATCAACTATCTCGACGGCGCGACCTCGAAGCCGTCCGACTCGTTCCCGGGACTCATGGCCATCGTCACCGGCGCGACGCCCCGCACCATGGGCGTCTACTACGACGTGGCCTTCGACCGCGCGCTGGCGCCGCCGGCGGCGGCGACCGGCAACGGCCTGGCCGCGGGCACCTGCACGCCGGGCGTGTTCAACGGCACGACCACCGAGTACGAGGAGGGGATCGACCGGAACCAGAACTTCCTCAACGGCATCGCCGCGACCGGGGCCGACGGCGGCATTGGCTCGATCGACCCGGCCAAGCTGCCGCGCGATCCCGCGCACGGCTGCGCCCCGGTGTACCCGTGGAACTTCATCCGCGTGAACACGGTGTTCGGCGTCATCCACCACGCCGGCGGCTACACCGCCTGGTCCGACAAGCACCCGGCGTACGCTTCGGTCTCCGGACCCACGACCAGCGGCCCGGCTAACCTCGCCGAGAACCTCGACGACTTCTTCTCGCCCGAGATCAACTCGATCCCGGTGGCGCTGCCCTTCGCCGGCTGCACGGCGGCGGACGATCCCAACTTCACGAGCCTCGGCGCCTACACCGACAGCTTCGCCTTCATCCGCTGCTACGACACCCTGAAGGTGAACGGCGTCCTCAACCAGATCGACGGCTTCACCCACAACCGCGGCGCGCGGGCGCCGGTGCCGACCCTCTTCGGCATGAACTTCCAGGCGGTCAGCGTCGGCCAGAAGCTCATCGAGCCGGGCGTCGGCAGCGGCGGCTACCTGGACGCCGGCGGCGCGCCGAGCCCGCTGCTGAGGCAGGAGATCGAGTACGTCGACGGCGCCATCGGGCGCTTCGTCGCCGAGCTGCGCCGCGAGGGGCTCGCCGACTCGACGCTGCTCATCATCACCGCCAAGCACGGCCAGAGCCCGGTGGACTCGGCGCGCTACACGCGCATCACCAGCACCGGTCCCGTGACCACTTCGCCCTCGCGCCTGATCGATGCCTGCCTGCCGGACTCCGAGTCCAACGCCGGCGGCCAGATCGGGCCCACCGAGGATGACGTGTCGCTGCTGTGGCTGAAGAGCGGCTGCTCGGTGGCGGACGCGGTGGCGACGCTCGAGACCCAGTCGCCGGCGGCGGCCAACATCGCCGGCATCGGCCAGGTCTTCTGGGGCGCCGGCATCCGGCAGCTGTTCAACGCCCCGGGCCTGCCGCCGGGCGGTGACTCGCGCACCCCCGACATCATCATTGCGCCCAACGTCGGGGTGACCTACTCCAGGAGCACCGCCAAGCAGGCCGAGCACGGCGGCTTCGCGCACGACGACACCAGCGTCATGCTGCTTCTGTCCAACCCGCGCTTCGAGCCGCGCACCGTGACCACGCCGGTCACGACCGCGCAGGTGGCGCCCACCATCCTCACCGCCTTAGGCCTTGCGCCCGCGAGCCTGCAGGCGGTGCAGCGCGAGGGCACGCAGGCACTGCCCGGTGTGCCGCGCGACGACGACCGCTAGGGAGCTTGCAGAAGTGACGGCGCCCCCGGTCGGGGGCGCCGTTTTTTTCAGTGCCTCTCGCCGAGGAAGGTCGCGGGGCGCTCTTCGGTCTTGAGCGACGGCGTCTGCGCGCTGAAATAGCGCGCGATCGCCACGATGTCCTCGTCCTTAAGGTTGGCGGCGAAGCCGCTCATGATCGGGTTCTTGCGCCCGCCGTGCTTGTACTCATCGAGCGCACGCACCAGGTAGTCCTGGTGCTGCCCGGCGAGCGAGGGGTAGATGGAGGCCACCGCCACCCCGTCCGCCCCGTGGCACGAGGTGCACAGCGCCGCCGCCTTGGGCATATCGGCCGGCGTCTTGCCGGTGGGTTTCAGCGGCTGGCCGGCGAAGTACACGGCGATGTCGGCGATGTCCTGATCGGACAGCGTCGAGGCCTGCGAGTGCATGGTGAGGTGCGAGCGGTCGCCGTCGCGGTAGCCCTTGAGCGCCGCACTCAGGTAGTCGGGGTTCTGACCCTCGAGCTTCGGCACGCTGTACTCGGGGTAGGCGTTGCGATAGCTGGCAATGCCATGGCAGCCGAGGCAGGTATAGGAGATGGACTTGCCGCGCTTGGCATCACCCGTCGCGGGTGCGGCCGGCGCGGCGGCCGGCTGCGCCGGCGCCTGGGCGCGTACGGTGCCTGCCAGCGTGCAGGCGATGAGAGCGAGCGCTGCTGCGTGCCCGAAAGAGACTCCCCCACGCCCCATTCTGCCTCTCCGCCGACCTACAAAACGGCCCCGAATCTTACGGACTCGCCGGGCCAAATGCCACAATCGCCCCCGCCATGATCGCTCTCATCCAGCGCGTCACCCGCGCCGAAGTGCGCGTCGGCGCCGACATCGCCGGCGCCATCGGCCCGGGTGTGCTCGCGCTCATCGGCGTCGCGCGTGACGATACCGAGGCGGCGGCCGAGCGACTGCTCGAGCGCCTGCTCGGCTACCGCATCTTCGCCGACGCCGACGGACGCATGAACATCGCGCTGCGCGAGCACGGCGGGGGCCTGTTGCTGGTACCGCAGTTCACGCTCGCGGCCGACACCCACAAGGGCACCCGCGCAGGCTTCAGCACGGCGGCCGAGCCGGCCGCGGCGCAGCGCCTGTTCGGCTACCTGCTCGAGCGCGCACGCGGTGCCTATCCCGCTGTTTCCGCTGGTGTATTTGGCGCCCACATGCAGGTGTCCCTGGTGAACGACGGCCCCGTGACGTTCTGGCTCGAGGCCTGCTAGGCGCGAGCGTGAAGCAGTTCCCGAACGGGCGCGAACTTATAGGGTTCCGGGGGCTCATTTGACCTATCATCCAAATTCTCTCCGCGTCGGCGGAGTTTTAGTGGAGTTGTGCAGTTATGGGCGGTTTTGGAATGCGCGAGCTGGTGATCATTCTGCTCGTCGTGCTCGTAGTGTTCGGCGCCAAGAAGCTGCGCACGGTCGGCTCGGACCTGGGCCATGCGGTGCGCGGCTTCAAGAAGGCGATGAGCGAGGGCGAAGAGGAGCAGAGCGCCCCGAAGCAGCTGCGCTCCGACGGCACGGACGCCGAGTTCGCCGAGGCGAAGAAGAGCGAGAGCAAGTCCGAGCGGAGCACGTGATCTGTTCGAGGGCCGGTTTTCCGAGATCCTGATCATCTTCGTCCTGGCGCTGGTGGTGCTGGGACCGGAGAAGCTTCCCCGTGTCGTCTCCGAGATCGGCCGCTGGGTCGGGCGGGCGCGCGCCATGGCGCGCCAGTTCCGCGAGCAGCTCGAGGAGGAGGTGCAGCTCGAGGAGGCCCGCAAGGCGCAAAGCGCCGCACGCGCGGCCGAGCCGCCGCGGGCCGAGCCCGCACCGCAGCCGGCGCCCGCGGCCGCCGAATCACCCGCCGCGGCACCCGCACCGGTAAGCGCGGCACCGCCGCCGCCCCTCTACAGCGACACCTTCTCGCACGCCCACCCGACCGACGAGACCGGCGCCGACCCGACCGCGGCGCGCCCGGCACCCGCGCCGAGCGTCGATGAGCGCCGATCCTGAAAAGCTCGCCGAAGGCACGCTGATCTCGCACCTCCTCGAGCTGCGCGACCGGCTGCTGCGCGCGCTGGTGGCGGTGGGCATCGCCTTCGTGCCGTGCATGTATTACTCCAACGACCTGTTCAGCTTCATGGCGCAGCCGCTGATCGCCAAGCTGCCGCAGGGGAGCAACCTGATCGCCACCGGCGTCATGTCGCCCTTCACCACGCCCTTCAAGCTGTCGTTCTTCGCCGCGCTGCTCATCGCCATGCCGTACGTCATCTACCAGCTGTGGGCGTTCGTGGCGCCGGGGCTGTACCGCAACGAGCGGCGCTTCGCGGTGCCGCTGCTGGTGTCCTCGATCGTGCTGTTCTACGTCGGCATCGCCTTCGCCTACTACTTCGTGTTCCCGGTGATGTTCGAGTTCTTCACCCACACCACCCCCAAGGGCGTGGCGATGATGACCGACATCAACAACTACCTCGACTTCGTGCTCACCATGTTCTTCTGCTTCGGGCTCGCCTTCGAGATGCCGGTGGCGGTGGTGCTGCTGGTGGTGATGGGCCTGGTCAACATCGACAGGCTCAAGAGCAGCCGCGGCTACGTGCTGATCGGCATTTTCATCCTCGCCGCGCTGCTTACCCCGCCGGATGCGATCTCGCAGTGCTCGCTCGCCATTCCGATGTACCTGCTGTACGAGGGCGGCATCCTCATGGCGCGGGTCCTGGTGCGCCACAAGAGCGCCGCGCCCGAGACCGGCAGCACCGAGACCTGAGCGCGCGTGACGCGTGCCGTTGCGCGCCTGCGCGCGCCTAGGCAGACTCGCGCGATTGTCCGCCCGCCGCATGCGCGCTGCAGGTCGCACCATGACAGAGCTCGCCGAGACGACCGTCGTGAACCCGCTGCCGGGTCGCACCTTCCTCGGTCAGCCGCTGGGACTCGCCACCTGCTTCCTCACCGAGATGGGCGAGCGCTTCACCTTCTACGGCATGCGCTCGGTGCTGATCCTGTTCATGGTGGCGACCGTCGCGCACGGCGGCCTCGGCCTCGATGACAAGACCGCCAGCTCCATCTACGGGCTGTACCTCGGCGGCACCTACCTCCTCGGCCTCTTCGGCGGCTGGATCGCCGACCGCCTGCTCGGCGCGCAGCGCGCGGTGCTCTCCGGCGGCATCCTCATCACCGTCGGCAACGCGCTGCTGGCGCTCGGCAACAGCGCGGTGTTCTTCATCGGCCTGATCGTCATCGTGATGGGCGTCGGGCTGCTCAAGCCGAACGTGTCGGGTTTGGTGGCCTCGCTCTACCCGGAGGGCG
>JANWKR010000015.1 GCA_025451275.1 Steroidobacteraceae bacterium | reverse complement strand
GGGTCCTGATAGCCGGTGGCCCACGGTGTGGCGCGCGCGTTACATCAAAAAACATGGCCGCAGCCGCGCCTTTTCCGGAAGACTCCAGCGCGCGCGCCCAGACGGTTAGGAGTTCGAGGGATATGAAAAAACTCATCACCGCCGCAACGCTCTGCAGCGCCGTCCTCGTCAGTGCCTGTGCGGGCGGGGGCTTCGGCTCGGTCGGCGGCGCCGACACCACCGGCTTCAACGGCAACCCCGGCGGCACAACCCCGCCGGCGCAGCCGGCACCGGCCACGGCGCTGTTCCATCCGGCCTCCGGCCAGCTGCCCTTCCCATTTGACGCGTACTTTGCCGGCTCCACCGACGGCACTCTGAACATCCAGCCGCCGAATCAGCTGTGGCCGGGGCAGCCCGCGCTCAACGGCCTCGACGGCTTCTCGACCACGGCGCCGATCCGCGAAACCTTCAACGGGCCCATCGATGCGGCATCGCTCGGCAATGCGGGCGCAGTAGTCGTGGTCCACATCAATACCAACAATCTCACCAAGGCGCCCGTGTCGCCACTGCAGGGGGGCACTTTCGTGCCGCTGACGGGGTGCGTGAAGGGTGGTGCCACATGCACCGCCGCCAACTTCGACTACATGGTCGCTCCGGCGGACGAAAACCCGACCATCCTCGAGATCACGCCGCTCAGGCCGCTCGCCGCGAGCACCTGCCTGCCCACTCCGCCGGCGACGACCTCACCGTGCGCGGCCGCCGACGGCGGCAAGGGCGAGGCCTATATGGTGCTGCTGACCAAAGCCATCACGGTGCACGGAGTCCCCGCGGTGCCGGACGTGGATTACGCCAACTTCCAGGCGGCCCTCGCCTCCGGCGGGCCAACCTGTCCGAGCATCACCGACCCGACGCTCAATGCGCTGTGCCAGCTGACGGGTGCGCACCTGGCGCTCGGGCAGGCGCTCGGGGTGAACCCGGCGAACGTCGTCGCCTCCTTCGACTTCTCGACCCAGTCGACGACCGACACGCTGGCCGCCGCCGCCTCGGAAGCCACTCCGCAGCAAATCAAGGTCAACCCCATCGGGCAGACCACGACGGCGTTCGGGGGGCTGGGGTTCGCCGACGTGTACGTGGGGGTCATGACCCTGCCGTACTACCTGAGCAAGAGCGATCCGGACCACGGCAGGTGGCAGGCCTCGGCGTCCAGCGCCCCGGACAAGACCAGCACCTACACCACGCGCTTCAACCCGTTTCCGATTGCGACCGTGAAGCAGCTGCAGGTGCCGGTGCTGGTGACGGTGCCGAATGCCACCTCGGGCACCACCAAGCCCGGCGGCGGATGGCCGATCACGGTCTTCCAGCACGGCCTCACGGCGGACCGCACCAACCTGCTCGCCATCGCCGACTCGCTCGCTCTCGGCGGGATGGTCGGCATCGCCATCGACATGCCGCTGCATGGTCTCACCAGGCCGTTCAATCCGGCCGACCCGACGACCTACCTGTATGCCATCGGCACCAACCCTGCCTACGCCAACCTCGGGCTGCCGACGGCGACCTCGATCGAGCGCACCTTCGATCTGACCACACTCAGCAACGGCGCCGCGATCGACTCGAGCGGCTCGCACTACGTGGCGCTCGGCAGTCTGCTCACCTTCCGCGATAATCTGCGCGAGTCCTCGGTCGATCTGGTGACGGTCGCCGAGTCGGTCGGCACACTGGTACCCCCCGGTGGCAGCGCGCCGTTCATCGACCCGACCAAGGTGCACTACATGGGCCACTCCCAGGGCGCGATCGTGGGCACGGCATTCCTCGCCGTGACGCCCCCGAACGCCGTGCTCAGCGCCACGCTCGCCAACCCCGGCGGCAAGTTCATCTACCTCGGGCTCGAGTCACCCACCTACGGTACCGCATTCATCCCGGGCCTGGAGCAGGCCAGCGGCGGGCTGCTGACTCCGGGCACCACCCCGTTCGCGCTCTTTGCGCGCGATGCGCAGACCGCCATCGACTCCGCCGATCCCTGGAACTTCATCGCGCAGGCCGTCGCCTTGCATCCGATCCACCTCATCCAGGTCGTCGGTACCACGCCGCCGCCCGCAGGGTGCAATCCGGACACTTACGTTGCCGGATGCCCCGACCAGGTCGTGCCCAACGATGCCACTCAGCGGTTGCTCGACGCGGGCGGCTTTGCCCAGGCGCACCCGCCGGGCGCGGCCGGGCCGGCGCTGCATGTGTTCGTGAATTTCACCGCCGGGGTGCATAGCTCGTTCCTCGATCCCACGGCGAGCCTGCCGGTCACGCAGGAAATGCAGCTCGAGGCCGTCAGCTTCACCGGCGCCGCGATCCCCGCCTTCGGCATCCCGGGCAGTACCCCGGGGACGCAACTGGTGATCGCCAATCCGACGGTGGTTCAGTAGCCGCGCCCGCCGCGCCGCGCAGGCGCGGCCGCCTTCTCGCCTTGGCCCGGTACAATGCGCCGGCTATGTTCGGCCGTTCCCCAAACTCCCCGGCACCCGCTGACGAGCGCGTGGGATTCCTGACGCGCCTGCGCAGCCGCCTCAACCGCGGCAATTCCTGGCTCACCTACGACCTGGCCGACCTGTTCCGCGGCCGCGCGATCGACGCCGCGATCCTCGAGGAGCTCGAGACGCGCCTCATCGGCGCCGACGTCGGCGTGGAGGCGACCGGGCGCATCCTCGAGGCGCTGCGCGCGCGCGTGGCGCGCGCCGAGCTCACCGACGTGGCGGCGCTGGTGCACGCCCTGCGCGAGGCCATCACCGAGATCCTCGCCCCGTGCGCACGGCCGCTCGTCATCGACCGCACGCAGCGGCCGTTCGTCATCCTGGTGGTGGGAGTGAACGGCTCGGGCAAGACCACCACCATCGGCAAGCTGGCGCGGCGCTGCGCCAGCGAAGGCCGCAGCGTGCTGCTGGCCGCCGGCGACACCTTCCGCGCCGCCGCCATCGAGCAGCTCAAGGTGTGGGCGGAGCGCTCGGGCGCGGAGTTCGCGGCCCAGCTGCCGGGGGCGGACCCGGGGGCGGTGGTGTTCGACGCCCTGCAGGCCGCGCGGGCGCGCGGCTGCGAGGTGCTGCTGGCCGACACCGCCGGCCGCCTGCACAGCCAGTCGCACCTGATGGAGGAGCTGAAGAAGGTGCGGCGCGTGATCCAGCGGGTGGATCCGAGCGCGCCGCACGAGGTGCTGCTGGTGCTCGATGCCAACCAGGGCCAGAACGCCCTCGCCCAGGCGCGCCAGTTCAAGGAGGCGGTGGGGGTGACGGGACTGGTGCTCACCAAGCTCGACGGCACCGCCCGGGGCGGCATCGTGGTGGCCATCGCCCAGCAGCTCGGCCTGCCGATCCGCTTCCTCGGCGTCGGCGAGGGGCCGGAGGACTTCGGCGAGTTCGACGCCGCCAGCTTCGCCGCCGCGCTGGTCGAGGGCCCGGGAGCCGCCGCCGCACAGACGGGCAGGTCATGATCGTCTTCGACCGCGTCAGCAAGCGCTACCCCAACGGCCGCGAGGCGCTCGTCAACGCCAGCTTCAACATCCACAACGGCGAGATGGTGTTCCTCACCGGCCGCTCGGGGGCCGGCAAGAGCACGGTGCTGAAGCTCATCGCGCTCATCGAGCGGCCGACGCGCGGCGCGGTACTGGTCAACGGCCGCAACACCCAGACCATCAAGCCGCGGCACATCGCCGCCTTCCGGCGCCGCGTCGGCGTGGTGTTCCAGGACCACAAGCTGCTCGCCGACCGCCCCGTGTACGACAACGTCGCCCTGCCGCTGGCGGTCGCCGCCACCCCGCTCAAGGAGATGGACAAGCGGGTTCGCGCCGCGCTCGACCAGGTGGGGCTGCTCGGCCGGGAGCGCGCCCTGCCCCAGGAGCTCTCGGTCGGGGAGCAGCAGCGCGTCGGCATCGCGCGCGCCGTGGTCAGCAAGCCCCCGCTGCTGATCGCGGACGAGCCCACGGGCAACCTCGACCCGGACCTGTCGCTGGAGGTGATGCGCCTGTTCCGGCGCTTCCAGGACGTCGGCGTCACGGTGGTGATCGCGACCCACGACCACCACCTGGTGCGCGAGTTCGGGCAGCGCGTCATCGTGCTCGAGAACGGCCAGGTGCAGGGACACGAGGCCGACACGCTGCCGAGCTTCGTGGCGACCCGATGAGCCTCGGTGTCAGCGGCGGTCGCCATCTGCACTCGCTCCTCGGCTCGCTCGGGCGCCTGGCGCGCAACCCGCTGGCCTCGTTCTTCACGCTGCTGGTGATCGCGCTCGCCCTCGCCCTGCCCCTCGGGCTGCGGCTGTTCGTCTCCAACGCCCAGGCCGCGACCGGCAACTTCGCCAGCGCCGTCGACGTATCCGTGTACCTCAAGACCGACGTGCCGCTCGCCAAGGCGCAGCAGCTGGCGCAGGCGGCACAGGCGCGACGCGACGTCGCGGCGGTGACGGTGATCCCGGCCGACAAGGGGCTCGAGGACTTCCGTGCCTATTCCGGCTTCGGCGATGCGCTCAAGGCGCTCACCGACAACCCGCTGCCCAACGTGCTGCACGTGCGGCCGCGCGCCGAGGCCTCCTCCGCCGCCGCGCTCACGGCGCTGCGCGGCTACTTCGCCGCCTGGCCCGAGGTCGACTCGGTGCAGGTGGACTCGGAGTGGGTGATGCGCTTCAACGCCATCCTCGAGGTGCTGCGGCGCCTGCTCGCGATCGCGGCGGCGCTGCTCGGGATCGGCGTGGTGGCGGTGATCGGCAATACCATCCGCCTGGAGATCGCCGGCCGCCGCCAGGAGATCGAGGTCACGAAGCTGGTGGGCGGCTCGAACGCCTACGTGCGCCGGCCGTTTCTCTACACCGGCGTGCTGTACGGCCTGGGCGGGGCGCTCATCGCCTGGGGCATCGTCGCCGCCGCGATCCTGGTGCTGCAGCAGCCGGTGGCCACGCTGGCGCAGCTGTACGGCAGCCGCTACGTGCTGGACGGGCCCTCGGCCCAGGACATCGGGGTACTGCTCGGCGCCGGGGCGGCGCTCGGCTGGCTGGGGGCGTGGATCTCGGCGGCGCGCCACCTGCGCGGCATCGAGCCGCGCGCCTGAGGCGCGCTCAGCTGGTGGTGGCGAGGGTCTCGCGCGTCAGCAGCGTCGCTTCCATCCACTTGCGGATGCGGCGTGCGTCGGCGACGCGGGTACGCTTGCCGAAGGAATTGAGCAGCACGATGACGATGGTGCGGTCCTCGATCACGGTTTGCATCACCAGGCAGCGGCCGGCGCGCGAGATGTAGCCGGTCTTCTGCACCTCGATCTTCCAGTCGGGGCGCGTCACCAGCGAATCGGTGTTGCGGAAGCGGACCATGCGCCGCCCGATCTGCACCACGTAGTCGCTGTCGGTGGAGAACTCGCGGATCTCGGGGACCTTGGCCGCCGCCCGCACCAGCTTCGACAGGTCCTCGGGGCTGGCGACGTTCTCGTCGGAAAGCCCGGTGGGCTCGACGAAGTGCGCGCTGGTCATGCCGAGCTCGCGCGCCTTGGCGTTCATGGCCGCGACGAAGGCGGCCTCGCCGCCCGGGTAGCTGCGCCCGAGCGCGTGCGCGGCGCGGTTGTCGGAGGCCATGAGGGCCAGGTGCATGAGCTCGCCGCGCGTCAGGTGCGCGCCGGGCGCGAGGCGCGAGATGATGCGCTTGCCGCCGCTGCTGCGGTCCTCGGCGGTGAGGGTGACGTCCTCATCGAGCGGCAGGCCGGCGTCCATGACCACCAGCGCCGTCATCAGCTTGCTGATGGAGGCGATCGGCATGGCGATGCCGGAGCGGCGCGAATACAGCACCGAGTCGTGCGTGGTGTCGAGCACCAGCGCGGCACTCGAGCGCAGCGCGGGCTCGGCGAGCGAGGCGCGGCCGGCGTACTTGAGGTGCGTCTGCACCACCATGCCCTGCGGGACGGCGGCGAAGGCCACGGGGGCGGAAAGCACCAGGCAGGCGGTCGCCGTCAGCCTGAAAAAGCGCCCGGGATTCATCGTAGTTGGCCCCGCCCCCTGAGAATTTTCATGAGCCTATCACAGCATGCCTTATGTTCACGCATGCGTGACGGACGTCTGAGGTTTGCGACGCTCGCGGCGGCACGCCGTCCCATCGCCGCGGCGTTGCCCGCCGGCACGGTCATAACACCGGCGTCACGTGACGCACTCCACGGCTAGCGCGGCCACAGCCAGCCGAAGGTGCCGGCGGTCAATGCGGCATAGATCACACCGTCGAGGAAGCCCTTCAGGGTGAGGCTCCAGGCGCGCCGGTACCAGATCGACAGCTCGCACAGGGCCAGGGAGTAGGCGACGAAGGCGACCGTGAACACCAGCCGGAACACGCGCGGATACGGCGCGCCGGCCGGCAGGCTCATGCAGGCCACGTAGGCGGTGAACACCCCCACCACGAGCAGGAACACGAACCACTGCACCAGGCTGCGGGTCATGTTGATCATGCCGTTGGGCATGACCGTCATGACCGCCACCGGACCCTGCTTGAGCTTGTCCTGGAATGCCGGCGTACGCATGTCCTTCATGTCCCTGGCGCGCGGCAGGAAGTAGTCGCCGGGCGGGATGGCGAGCGGGCGCAGCGCCGCGAGCGCCTCGGCCTCGCGCGGCATGGCCGGGTAGTCGCTCTTGTGCCAGAGCGGGGTCATGTGGATCACCGAGCTGGCCGCGAACACGATCACGGCCGCGACCAGGATCGGCAGCCAGAGCGATGCGAGATGGACCACGGTGCACTCCCCGATGTTCTTGCTACGCGCGCGCGGGGCGCACTGTAGCGCCAAATGCGCCGGTCGTTAACCTCGAGCCCTAGTGGTGGTAGCCCTCGCCGGGATGCACCCGGCCGCGGAAGGTGCGGTATACGAACACCGTGTAGCCGAGCACGACCGGGATCAGCACCGCCATGCCCGAGATGATGAAGGCCTGCGAGTGCGGCGCCGCGGCCGCCTGCCACACGGTGATCGCAGGCGGCACGAGGTACGGCACGGTCGAGACCAGGAGCCCGAGGTAGGCGACGACGAACAGGCCCACCGCGCTGTAGAAGGCGCGCGTCGGGTGGCGGGTGCTGAGTGCGCGCCAGGCGCGCAGCGCCAGCCATGCCGTCACGAGCGGCACCGGCGACAGGTACAGCAGGTTCGGCCAGCTGAACCAGCGCTGTGCCACGCGCGGCAGCTCGAGCGGCGTCCACACGCTCACCAGCGCGACACAGGCGAGGAGCGCCACGAGCAGCGGCCGCGCCAGGGCGCGCGCGCGCAGCTCCGCCTCGCCCGAGGTCTTCATGGCGAGCCAGCAGGCCCCGATCAGCGCGTAGCCGATGACCAGCGCCACCCCGCACATGAGGCTGAAGGGACTGAGCCAGTCAAACGCATGACCGGCGAACTGGTTGCCCGCCACCGGTATGCCGCGCAGCAGGCCGCCGAGGATCAGCCCCTGGGCGAAGGCGGCGGTGGTCGAGCCGGCGGCGAAGGCGAGGTCCCAGCGCCGGTGGTGCGGTTTCGCCACCCAGCGGAACTCGAACGCCACGCCGCGGAAGACCAACGCCAGCAGCATGAGCACCACCGGCACGTAGAGCGCCGGCATGATGATCGAGTAGGCGAGCGGGAAGGCGACGAACAGCCCGGTGCCGCCCATGACCAGCCAGGTCTCGTTGCCGTCCCAGAACGGGGCGACCGAGTTCATCATCTGGTCGCGCTGGCTCTCCTGGCGGAAGTACGGGAACAGGATGCCGATGCCGAGATCGAAGCCGTCGAGCACCACGTACAGCGCCACCGCGAGCGCGATGACGGCGGCGCTGACGAGTGGCAGCCAGTAGGCGGCACCGGAAAGTCCCGCCGGATTCATGCGGGCGGCTCCCGGCCCTCATCGGCCTGCGCCCGCGCACCGAGCGACAGCGGCCGGTTGGGCAGCGCTTCCGGCAGCGGCGGTGTGGCGAGGGTGCCGGGGCTCGGCCCCTTGTCGATCAGCCGGTGGATGTACCAGATGCCCATGGAGAACACCGCGCAATACACGACTACGAACAGCGCGAGCGAGGTGGCCACCGCGGCGGCGCTGACCGGGGAGGCGGCATCGGCGGTGCGCAGGAGGCCGTACACGATCCAGGGCTGGCGCCCGGTCTCGGTAGTCTCCCACCCGGCCAAAATGGCCACGAACCCGAGCGGCCAGGCGAGCGAGCCGAGCTTCAGGTACCAGCGCGCGGTGAACAGCCGCCGGCGCCACCAGAGCCAGGCGCCGGTCAGCCCCAGGGCAATCAGGACCAGGCCGATGCCGACCATCAGCCGGAAGGCGAAGAACACCGGCGCGACCGGCGGGCGCGCGTCGCGGGGAAAGTCCTTCAGGCCCGCGACGCGCCCGTTCCAGTCATGGGTCAGCACGAGGCTCCCGAGGTGCGGGATGGCTACCGCGGCGCGGTTGGTCTCGGCGCGCTCGTCGGGCCAGCCGAACAGCACCAGGGCTGCCGGTCCGTCGTTGTCCCAGTGCGCCTCGATGGCGGCGATCTTCGCCGGCTCGTACCGCAGGGTATTGAGGCCATGCTGGTCCCCGAGCAGCAGCTGCAGCGGACCCAGGATCGCCACCATGCCGAGGCCCATGCGGATCATGGTCCGCGCCTCGGCCTGGTGCCGCCCGCCGAGCACGTAGCGGGCGCCGACCGCGAGCACCACCACGGACGTCGTCAGGTAGGCGGCGCACATCATGTGCGCGAAACGGTAGGGGAAGCTCGGGTTGAAAATGACGGCCACCCAGTCGGTCGGCCAGGCGATGCCGTCGTGCAGCTCGTAGCCGGCCGGGGTGTGCATCCAGCTGTTGGCCGACAGGATCCAGAAGCCGGAGATCGCCGTCCCGAGTGCCACCAGGACCGCGGCCGTCACGTGCAGCCACGGCTGCACCCGCTGCCAGCCGAACAGCATGATCCCGAGAAACGTGGCCTCGAGGAAAAACGCCGTCAGCACTTCGTAGCCCACCAGCGGTCCAATGACGTTCCCGGCCACGAGCGAAAAGCGGCTCCAGTTGGTGCCGAACTCGTACGACAGGGGAATGCCGGAAACCACCCCCATGGCAAAGGCCACGGCAAAGATCTTGGTCCAGAACCGGGCAAGCGTGTGGAAGTGGGGCTTGCCGGTGCGCCGCCAGAGCACCAGGAGCGTGGCGATGAACGCCGAGACCCCGATGCTGAAGGCCGGGAAAATGATGTGGAAGCTGATGGTGAAGGCGAACTGCAGGCGCGCCAGCAGCAGGGCGTGAGCTTCCACTTGGGGATT
>JANWKR010000014.1 GCA_025451275.1 Steroidobacteraceae bacterium | reverse complement strand
GGGCGCCATGCCATCACGCACATCGTCCACGGCGCCACCATCACGCCGATCTCGCGCGGCACCGCTTCTGCTGCGCGGCGCGAGCCGGAGGCGGACAATCCCGCCCGCATCATCGACGTCAATGTGATGGGCACCGTGGCGATGCTCGACTGGGCGCGCACGCTGCCGGACTTCAAGCGCTTCATCTATGTCAGCTCCGGCGCGGTCTACAAGCATCACGGTCCGGACCGCCCGGGCGAGCCGCTCCCCGAGGACGGCTACGTCATGCCACGGCGGCTGTACGGCATCTCCAAGCTCGCCTCCGAGCTCATCGCCGAGCGCTATGGCGACCTGTTCGGCCTGTCGACCGCATCGGTGCGCCCCTCCTCGGTCTACGGGCCGATGGACCGCGTCACCGCGAGCCGCAACATGCACCACGTGCCGCACCGCATTGCGCGCCTGGCCCTCGACGGCGCCGGGCGCGTGCGTGTCAACACCCTGGACGCCGTCGGCGACTACGTGCACGCCGAGGACGTCGCGCGCGCCATCGTCTCGCTCCTGCACGCACCGCGCCTGCGCTACGGCAGCTACAACGTCGCCTGCGGCGCCACGGCCAGCATCGGCGACATGGTCGGATGGGTGGCGGAGAAGGTGCCGGGGTTTCACGCCGAGATCGTGCCGCCCGAGCAGGCCGACATCCTCCAGGATCCGACGCTCAGGGACGGGATGTGGGGTGCCTACGACGTCTCGCGCCTGACCGGCGAGACCGGCTGGAAGCCGCGCCCGATGCGCGAGGCGCTGCACGCCTACATGGACTGGCTGGCCGGGCACGGCGCGCGGGCCTGACGGAGGCGCCATGAAGCCGCACGAGCCTTACCCGCGCGATCTCGTCGGCCACGCCGGCCGCGCGCCGCATCCCCACTGGCCGGACGAGGCGCGCATCGCGGTGTCGCTGGTGCTGAACTACGAGGAAGGCGGCGAGGCCTGCATTCTCAACGGCGATGCGCACTCCGAATCGGTGCTGACCGATCTCGGTGCCGAACCCCTGACCGGCGCGCGCAACCTGAACGTCGAATCGATCTTCGAGTACGGCAGCCGGGTAGGCGCGTGGGAAATCCTGCGCGTGCTCGCGGACGCGGGCGCTGCGGCCACGGTCTACGCCGTCGGCATGGCACTGGAGCGTAACCCCGAGATCGCCGCCGCGATCGCCCGCAGCGGCCTCGAAGTCGCCTGCCACGGACAGCGCTGGATCGACTACCAGTCCGTGCCGGAAGACCTCGAGCGCGCCCACATGCGCCACAACGTCGAAGCCATCACGCGGCTGATCGGCCGCAGGCCCGTCGGCTGGTACACCGGCCGCCCCGGCCCGAACACGCGCCGCCTGGTGGTCGAGACCGGCGGGTTCCTCTACGACAGCGACGCCTACAACGACGACCTGCCCTACTGGACCGAAGTCGCCGGTCGCCGCCACCTCGTCATCCCCTACAGCTTCGACACCAACGACAGCCGCCTGCAGCGCGGCGGCGACTTCGGCACCGGCGAGCAGTTCTTCGCCTACTGCCGCGATGCGTTCGACTGGCTGTACCGATCAGGGACCGCCGGCCGGCCGCGCATGATGTCGATCGGCCTGCACGGCCGGATCATCGGCCGCCCCGGCAGGATCGGCGCCCTGGCGCGACTGCTCGAGCACCTGCGCCGTCACGAGGGCGTCTGGCTGTGCACCCGGGCCGCCATCGCCGAGCACTGGATCGCCCATCACGGCGGCGGCTGAGGCTCCCCGGTCACAAAAATATTTTCTGCGACCGTGTCGAACCGTGCCTGGCTCGTTCGTCGTTTCTGAGGACCAGAAGGAGCCGCAATGAAATACCTGACGTTCGTCCGCCACGCCGAGTCGCACCGGGAAGCAGGACCGCCGCCTGCGCTCATGGAAGCCATGGGCCATTTCGTCGAGAAGTGCCAGCGGGATGGCAGCCTGGTCGATGCCGGGGGCCTCAAGGCCACCAAGGACGGCGCCGCCCTGATACGGCTCTCGCGGGGCAAGATCACGGTCACCGACGGCCCGTTCACCGAGACCAAGGAAGTCATCGGCGGGTGGGCCATCCTGCAGGCGGACTCGCGGGCCGAGGCGCTGCGCATCGCCACGGAATTCATGGAGTTGCACCGCGCGCACTGGCCCGAGTTCGAGGGCGAGTCGGAACTGCGTCCGATGTTCGAGCCCGGTGAGGGACCCTAGCGCTTACCTCGCAGGCCGGGCGATGGTGACGATCTCCGCGCTGGCGGGGGTCAGGGCCTCGCGCTCGAAGCCCCCGAACTGAGCCTCGATGGTGAAGCCGGCGTCCGTCAGGAACTGGCCGAGCTGCACGGCGTCGAGGAAGCGCAGCGTGCTGCGGCTCACCCGTGGCTGCCGCCACTTGGGCGAGCTGAAGGTCTCCATAAAGGTCACGCTGCGGCCATCGAACGGCGCCAGCACCTCGCGCGTCAGCCGGATGCGCTCGCCGCCGGGCCCCTCGACCTCGATCGGCGCGCTCGCCTGCCAGCTTTCCCAGGCGCGCGCGGCCGGGTTGCGCGTCTCGAACGCGAAGCGCCCGTGCGGCGTCAGCACCCGGCGCACGGCGGCGAGCGCCGCGCGCAGCGCGGAATCGGCGACGAACACCTGGAACACGTGCCCGGTCATGACGACCAGGTCGAACTCCTCGACCCATCCGGCGGATGCGAGATCGCCGCGGATCCAGTCGATGTCGCCGCGGGCGCGTGCCTGCGCCAGCATCGCATCCGCCGGGTCGAGCCCGCACAGACGCCCGGCATGACCGCGCGTGCGCGCTGCATGCAGCAGCGCGCCGGTGCCGCAGCCGACGTCGAGCACGCACTCCGCTGCCATGACGAGCGGCAGGTAGAACCCGAAGTCGGTCGCGCCCGGATACAGCCGGTCGTAGAGAGCGGCCAGCTGCGCGTCGGCGTACAGCTCATCGGCCATGGGGGATCACCGGCCCGCCGGGTGGCATTCGATCGGCGGCGCGCTCAAAGTCTCCGCCGGGCCCCGCTCGCACCGCCCCGGAGATGACATGTCGCTGCTGCAGATCTACCTGCGCGTCCTGGCGCTGCTCGCCCCGGAGCGCTGGCTCGCCACGGCGCTGGCGGCCGCGAACGTGGCACTCGCCGCGGTGTTTCTGCTGGAGCCCTGGCTGTTCGGCCGGCTGGTCGACGCCCTGGCCACGCCGCGACCGAGCGATGCCTGGCGCTACATCGCCTGGTGGACCGGCGTCGGCTTCTTCGGCGTGGCCGCGAATGTCCTGGTGGCGCTCTACTCCGACCGCCTGGCGCACCGCCGGCGCCTCGCCGCCGTGGTCGACTTCTTCGAGCACGCGCTCGCCCTGCCGCTCGGATTCCATGACCGGCAGCATACCGGGCGGCTGCTGCGCACCCTGCATACCGGCAGCAGCAACCTGTTCCACCTCTGGCTGGCGTTCTTCCGCAGTCACCTGAGCACCCTGATCGCGCTGCTGGTCATGGTACCGCTGTCGCTGCGGGTCAACGGCAAGCTCGCACTCCTCATGATGGTGCTGATGGGCGCCTTTACCCTCTTCAACACCATCGTGGTGCGCCGCACCGGCCAGGCCCAGCGCTCGGTGGAGCGGCTCAACCAGGAGATCTCCGAGCGCGCCGGGGACGTGTTCGGCAACGTCATGGTGGTGCAGAGCTTCGCGCGCGTCCTGACCGAGGTCGCCGCCCTGCGGGCCCTCACCGCGCAGGTGCTCACCGCACAGTACCCGGTGCTGCGCGGCTGGGCCTGGGTGGCCGTCGCCAACCGCGCCGCCAGCACCCTCACGGTGGTCGCACTGTTCGTGCTCGGCGTGCAGCTGCACGGCCGCGGCGAGATCAGCGTCGGCGCCATCGTCAGTTTCGTCGGCTTCGCGCTCATGATGATCGGGCGCATGGAGCAGCTCGCGGCCTTCATCTCCGAGCTGTTCTTCCAGGCCCCCTCGCTCGCCAATTTCTTCGAAGTGCTCGACACGCGCGGTCATCTGCCCGAGCTGCCGGACGCCACCGCGCTGCGCAACGTGCGCGGCGCGGTCGCCTTCGAGGGCGTCACCTTCGGCTACGAGGCCGCACACCCGGTGCTGCACGAACTCAGCTTCAGCGTCGAGCCCGGGAGCATGGTCGCCGTCGTGGGGCCGACCGGTGCCGGCAAGACCACGGCGCTCTCGCTCCTGTACCGTGCCTATGACCCCGGTGGCGGCCGCATCACCATCGACGGCATCGATATCCGCAGCGTCACCCTCGACTCGCTCCGTGCCCACATCGCGGTCGTATTCCAGAACCCGGGACTCCTCTACCGATCGATCGCCGACAACCTGCGCATCGGCAAGCCCGACGCCAGCGCCGCCGAGCTCCAGGCCGCCGCGCTCGCGGCCGAGGCGCACCACTTCGTCGTCGGCAAGCCGGAGGGCTATGCCGCGCTCGTCGCCGAGGACGGAAAATCGCTGTCCGGCGGGGAGCGACAGCGCCTGTCCATTGCACGCGCCATGCTCAAGGACGCCCCGATCCTGATCCTCGATGAGGCGACCAGCGCGCTCGACAACACGACCGAGGCGCGCGTGCAGCGGGCGCTGCGCACCCTGGTGCAGGGCCGCACCACCTTCGTGATCGCCCACCGGCTCTCCACGGTGCGCGCCGCCGACACCATCCTGGTGCTCAAGGACGGCCGGCTCATCGAGCGCGGCCGCTACCAGCAGCTGGTCCGGCTCGGCGGGGTGTTCGCCGAGCTCGACGCGCAGGGCCGCTTCAGCGCCGACGCCACAGACGACGAGGGGGCGACCACCGGAGCGCCGTCGCTCGATGATTTCGCCTAGCCAGTGCCTCGCGTCGAAGTTGTAGGAAGCTCTCCCGCTCATGCGTAGTCCAGCGCCTACAGTGCCATGCCCGATCCAACACATGCGCTTCAGCGGCGCAACACTGACACCGCCGGCACAGCGGCTGTGGTAAATAAGGCGGTGGCCTCCTTAAGAATGCGACACGCACTCAGGGAAGAGACACGCATGAGCCACTCCTTGCAGAAAACCACGTGCGGGATCCCGGCTCTCGATGACGTGCTGCACGGCGGCCTCCTACCGGAGCGCCTCTACCTGATCGACGGCAATCCGGGCTCGGGCAAGACGACCCTGGCGTTGCAGTTCCTGCTGGCCGGCGTGCAGCTGGGCGAGCGCTGCCTCTACGTCACGCTTTCCGAGACGCGCCAGGAGCTGCTCGCCGGTGCGACCTCGCACAACTGGTCGCTCGACGGTATCGACATCGTCGAGCTGATCGCGGAGAACGAGGCGCTGGAAGGCAGCTCGCTCACCATGATCCAGCCGGCCGACGTCGAGCTCTCGGAGACAGTGCAGAGGATCCTCGATGCCATCGAGAAGAACAACCCGCAACGGGTCGTGCTCGATTCGCTGTCTGAGATGCGCCTCCTGGCACAGAGCTCGCTGCGTTACCGTCGCCAGATCCTCGCACTCAAGGAGTTCTTCGTCGGGCGCAAGTGCACGGTGCTGATGCTGGATGACCGCACCGCGGAAGGCCCCGACCTGCAGCTGCATAGCATCGCCCACGGCGTCATCGCGCTGTACCTGAAGCCACCGGTTTACGGCCAGGCGCGCCGGCAGCTGCAGGTGCTCAAGTTCCGCGGCAGCGACTTTGCCACCGGCTTCCATGACATCCGCATCCGTAGCGGCGGTATCGCGGTCTATCCGCGTCTGATTGCGTCCGAGCACAGCGCTGAGTTCGACAGCACGTTGATCATGAGCGGGGTCAGTGCGCTCGACGCGCTCCTCGGCGGCGGCGTGGAGCGCGGCACCAGCACGCTCCTGGTCGGGCCGCCGGGCTCGGGCAAATCCACGATCGCCCTGCAGTACGCCGCCGCCGCGACGGAGCGCGGCGATCACGCCGCCGCCTTCATATTCGACGAGACCCGGATGGCGCTGCTCGGGCGCTCGGCAGGCATCGGCCTCACGATCCGCGAAGGCAACGGTCCCGGGCAGCTGACGCTGCGGCAGATCGATCCGGTGGAGATCTCGCCGGGTGAATTCGCCGCCGAGGTGCGCCACGCGGTCGAGAAGGACGGCGCGCGCGTGGTCATCATCGACAGCCTGAACGGCTACCTGAATGCGATGTTCCAGGACAACTATCTGGCCGCACAGCTGCACGAGCTCCTGTCCTACCTGAGCAACAAGGGCGTCACCACCATGATGGTCATCGCCCAGAGCGGCATGCTCGGAGCCAACATGACCTCCCCCATCGACGCCAGCTACCTAGCGGACTGCGTGGTGCTGCTGCGCTACTTCGAGCACAACGGTGCGGTCAAGAAGGCGATCTCGGTCATGAAGAAGCGCACCGGCGGACACGAAGACTCCATCCGCCAGATCTGGTTCGACCGGCACGGTATCCACCTGAGCGAGCCGCTGCTGAGGCTGCGCGGCGTGCTGACCGGCGTGCCCGTCGAGCTCACGGGTGCCGTAACGCCGATGAACGTGCCCGCCAGGCTGCGCGACTAGCGCACAGCTGCCATGGACGAGCAGCGCGTGCTGATCTTCCCGCCAAGCCGCCGTGACGGCGAGGCCACGCGGCTGGTGCTGGCGCGCGCGGCGCTGCAGTGCAAGGTATGCGTCGATGCGAGCGAGACGGCGGCGGAGATCGAGCGCGGTGCGGCCGCCCTCGTGCTCAGCGATGCGATGCTGGGCAGCCCGCACGTGGAGGCCATACTGCGCGTACTGGCCAGCCAGCCGCACTGGTCGGATCTGCCGGTGGTACTGCTGTGCCCGCCGAACAGCAGCAGCGACTCCGTGGCGCAGGCCATGTCGGCTTTCACCAACGTGACGGTGCTCGAACGTCCGGCCTCGGCGCGCACGCTGCTGAGCGCGGTGCAGGCGGCATTGCGCGCCCGTAAGCGCCAGTACGAGACGCGCCAGCAGCTCGCCGCGCTCAAAAGCGCCGAGGAAGGTCTGCGCGCCCGGGAAGCGCAGCTGCGCGAGGCCGACCGGCGCAAGGATGAGTTCCTGGCGATGCTGGCGCATGAGCTGCGCAACCCGCTGGCGCCGATCCGCAACGTCGGCGAGCTGTTGGGGCGCGGGGCAGCCGGGCAGCCGCAGCTGCAGCAAATGGCGGGCATGCTGCGCCGGCAGATTGCCCACCTGACGCGCATCGTGGACGATCTGCTCGACGTGTCGCGCATCACCCAGGGGCGCATCGCGCTACAACGCGAAACCGTCGACCTGGGTTCCATCGTGGCCGATGCCTGCGAGAGCGCGCAGCCACTCATGAGCGCGCGCCGGCACGCCGTGCGCGTCAGCGGCCCCGCGCAGCCGGTATACGTTGACGGGGACAAGGCACGCCTGGTGCAGTGCGTGTCCAACCTGCTGACCAATGCCGCCAAGTACACCGACGAGGGCGGCCGCATCGAGGTGGCCATCGCCACGGCGGACGGCGCCGCCTGCATCAGCGTCGCCGACACCGGCGTCGGCATCACGCCCGAGCTGCTGCCCCGGATCTTCGATCTGTTCGTGCAGAGCGATCGTTCGCTGGATCGCTCCCAGGGCGGCTTAGGCATCGGGCTCTCCATCGTGCGGCGCCTGATCGACATGCACGGCGGCCGGGTCGGCGTCAGCAGCGCCGGGCCCGGACGTGGCTCGCGCTTCGAGATCCATCTGCCGCTGATCGCAGCCCCGGCCAACTCGCACCAGCATCCGGCCGTCGCGCTGGCGGCCGCACGGCGCATCCTGGTGGTGGATGACAACCGGGATGCGGCGGACTCCTTGTGCATGATCCTCAATTCGCTCGGGCACGCGGCGCGCGCAGTCTACGGCTCCGCCGAGGCGCTGCGCAGCCTCGAAGCCGACACACCGGACGTGATCCTGCTCGACATCGGCCTGCCGGCCATGGACGGCTACCAGCTCGCCGGCGTAATCCGCACCCGTGGCATCGCCACTCGCATCGTGGCACTGACCGGGTATGGCCAGCCCGACGACGTCAAGCGCGCCCTCGCGGCGGGCATCGATGCACACCTGGTGAAACCGGTGGACCTCGATGCGCTGCAGGCAGCGCTCGGGCCGCCCGCATCGCGACCCGGCAACAAGGTTGTGCACTTCGGCCGACGCTAGGCCTGAGAGCCCCGCGGCGGCGGCTCAGAACGCGATTCCGCGCCGCAGGATCAGCTGGAACAGCAGGAGCAGCGCCACCGCGGCACCGAGCGGCCAACGCAGCGATTCGCGTGGGCCGGCGCGCGGTGGCTGCGGGAGGCGACGCCAGGCACAGGCCTGGATCCAGATCGTGCCGAGAACGCTCACCACCGCCGGCACCGCCAGCACCTCGATGGTCTCGCGCGGCACCCGATACGGCACGATCAGCGCGATCCCGGCAAGCGCCGGCACGGTCACCACCTGGAAGATGAATCGCAGACGGGCGCGGGCGGTCGCAGTCTGTGCGGGCACTGTCGCGAGCCCGAGGAAGTCGGCCGTCAGCTGCCAGGCCGCTGCCGGCATGAGCATCAGCGCCCCCAGCGCCGCGGCGGTGCGGGCCGGAGCTCCGAGCCCGAGGTAGCGCAGCGCCATGCCGACGTCGTTCTGCGGCACGACGGTCCCGACCACGACCTGCGGCAGCGACTCGAACAGCCCGCAGTACGCCATCCATACCAGGAACAGCTGCGCGGTGCGGGAGCGGAAGCCGCCGCGCCGGGCGAGGACCGTGCAGACTACGCCGCTGACGAAGATCGTCAGCGCCCCGCTGCCCTGCAGGAGCGCCACGCGCGGGCTGTCGCCGCTCCAGGTGTGGTTGTTGTGATAGAGGATCGGGTGCAATCCCGGCGTGAGCGCCTTGGGCAGCACCAGGAACAGCTCCTGGAGGAAAAACGTCAGATTGAACGCGAGCGTGTAGAGCAGCGCCGAGCACGCCGTCAGGTGCCAGTCGCGACGTGCCTCCCCGCCCGGCATCACGGCAGCCGTGTGGGTGCGGAATGCGCCTGCGGCCAGCAGCAGCGGCCCGACCACGAACACCAGGAGTACGCCGACCCCGATTACGGTCACGCTCGATAACTCGTCCTGCCGGGCGCGAGCCCGTGCGGATCATAGCGCCGGCGCAGCACCGTCATCCCGGCGAGGCAGTCTGCGCCCAGCACCGCGGCGGCCTCACCGTCGTCGGCGTCGGTGAAGTTGAGCAGGCGCCCGGGATTCGAAGTGCGTGACCACCCCGAGGCCGCCGCCGCCACGCAGTCCATATGAGAGCTCATCGTGGTCCTCAGCGCTGGCGCGGAACCACGCGCCCGTCCCCGGACAGGTTGTCGATCGCCAGCCCGCCGCGCCCCATCAGCCACGGCGGCCGCGGGCGGATTGAGGCTCCGGTGAGGGCCACCGGCCGGGCCCCGTGCGCGCGGTCGGCTGCGCCGGCGCTTTCCCGTATAGTGCCGCTGCGCAACCTGGAGGGGCGGGATCTTGACGGTGGTTTGCCTGATCGGTGCGCCGACCGACTGCAACAGCAGCTACCTGCGCGGACCGGCGAAGGCGCCCGCGCACATCCGGGCCGCGCTGCATTCGGACTCGGGCAACCCGGCGAGCGAGCTCGGCGGCGAGCTCGGCTCGGGCATCGAACTGCGCGATATGGGCGATCTGCCGCTCACCGAGTCTGCCGCGGACGACGCGCTGATCGAGGCGGCCGTCACGCGCGCACTGAGTGCGGGCGAGGCCCCGCTGCTCCTCGGCGGCGATCATTCCGTGACGCTCCCGAGCATGCGCGCAGTGGCGCGGGCCTTTCCGCAGCTGTCGATCCTGCACATCGACGCCCATCCGGACCTGTATCACGGGCTGCTCGGCAATCCGCGCTCCCACGCCTCGCCGTTCGCACGCATCATGGAAGAGCACCTGGCGCAGCGCTTGGTCCAGGTCGGCATTCGCACGCTGAATGCACACCAGCGCGCCCAGGTCGAGCGCTTCGGGGTCGAGATCGTCGGCATGCGCGGCTTCAGTCCCGCGCTGGTGCCGCCGCTGCCGGGGCCGGTGTATGTCTCGGTCGACCTCGACGGGCTCGACCCGGCCTTCGCACCCGGTGTCTCACATCACGAGCCCGGGGGGCTCACCGTGCGCGAGGTCATCGACGTGCTGGCGCGGCTCGCCGACAGTCGGGTCGTAGGCGCGGACGTCGTGGAACTGAACCCGGACCGGGACCTCAATGGCGTGACCGCGGTAGTGGCCGCGAAGATTGCCAAGGAGCTGGCGGCCCTGCTGGCGCGCTGAAGCGCCGCGGGCACGCATAAACCGGCGCCGGACAGCCGGGCTCCGCAGCCAAGGAGCGGGAAGCAGCTGCTCTCAGGGGCCTTCGAGCGCCAGGCCCCAGTGCCAGGGCGCCGCGGAAAGCTCGCACGCACGGACGCGCGCGAAGCCCGCCTGCAGCGCCCACTCCCCGCACTGCTGCGGATCGGGGCGGATGTCGAGCGGCGGTCCGCGCGGAGTCGCGACGTCGCGCCGCCAGTGGATCACGCCCGCCGTGCCGCCGGGCTGCAGTACCCGGCGCGCCTCGCGCAGCAGTCGCAGCGGATCCTCCAGGTGCAGGATGTTGAGGAGCAGCGCGCAGCGCACCGACCCGGCCGGCCGCCCCGAGCCCGCGGTGACAAAGTCCCGCTGCAGGGCGCTCACGTTCGTCAGTCCCGCGCCGGCTGCACGTGCCGCGGTCGCCGCCACCATGAGCGGATCGATGTCGAGTGCGAAGACGGTGCCGGACGTGCGCCGCGCGGCGGGGATGGCGAAGGTGCCGTAGCCGCAGCCGAACTCCACCACGTCACCCGTCAGTGCATAGCAGCCCAGGGCATCAAGGATGGCGCCCGCATCGAAGAAGCTCTCCCACAGCTCCTGCCCGGGCACCCCGCTGTCGCGGATTTTGGCCATGCGCCCTCCCCTCGTCCGCCCCTCACGGGTAGGGCGCGCCGGCGTCGGCGGCGGCGAGCGCGCCAGCGGCCGACCAGTCGAGGTGCCCGCGGCCGTGCGCCACCAGCGACAGCAAGCGGTCGCGCAGCAGCGCCGCCACGGGCAGCGGCACGGACAGATCCTGCCCGGCTCGCAGCGCCAGCTGGATGTCCTTCAGGCCCAGCGGCACCGTGAAGCCCGCCGGCTCGAACTTGCGCGCCGCGATCAGGGCGCCGTAGGTGCGCACCACCGGGGCGCCAAACAGCGTCGCAGTCAGGATCTCGAGGTACGCGTGCCCGTCGATGCCCGCCTTGCCGGTGAGCGCCATGGCTTCCCCCAGGATCTCGATCACGGCGCCGATCAGGAAGTTGCCGCTCAGCTTGACGAGATTGGCGAGCGGCGGCTGGTCGGCGACCACGAAGGTGCGCTGCCCGATGGCGGAAAACAGCGGACCCAGGCGCTCGAGCGCCGCGCGCTCGCCGGCGGCGACCACGAACAGCTTGCCGGCGGCAGCCGCTTCGGGCCGCCCGAACACGGGGGCCGCGACGAAAGTGCCACCGTTCTCGGCGTGCGCCCGCGCCAGGCGCTCCGCGAGCTCGACGCTGATGGTGCTCGAGGACACGTGTATGCAGTTGCGTGCCAGCGATGCGAGCACCCCGCCGGGGCCGAAGCTCGTGCTCTCGAGCGCCAGGTCGTCCGCCAGCATGGTGAAGACGGCATCGCCGCGGCAGGCTTCCGCGACGCTGTCCGAAACCCGCGCGCCCTGCGCGATGAGCGGCTGCGCCCTGGCCGCCGTACGGTTATGGACCGTGACCCGGTGCCCGCCGCGCAGCAGGCAGGCGGCCATGGCCGCGCCCATCTGTCCGAGACCGATGAAACCGACGTCCATATGCCATTCCCCGCCAATGCCGAGTGAGCTGCCATTCTAGGCCAGGGCGCTGAGCCCGCGAGCGCCCTCGGCCTCGGCCGTCCCCACGTGGACAGCGCGCCGCGACGCTGTGATCATCGCCGCGCGCCGCCGGCCACCGCGCGGTGCCGGTGCAAGCCTGCGGAGAATGAAATGAGACGGATGAACTGCCTCGTGAGCCTGCTGGCGCTGGTGCCGGCCGCCGTCCTGGCGGCGCCGCCGCTCAACCAGCAGGTGCGTGCCTACCGCGTCCAGCACGAGAAGCAGATCGTCGGTGACTTCGTGACGCTGTTGTCGATGCCCAATGTCGCGACCACGGTCACGGACGTGGAAAAGAACGCCGCCTACATCGAGGCGCAGCTCAAGGCACGCGGCTTCACCACCCGGATCCTCGCGGCGGCGCCCGATACGCCCCCGGCGGTGTTCGCCGAGCTGCGCACCCCCGGTGCCCGCCGCACCGTCGAGTTCTACGCTCACTACGACGGCCAGCCCGTAGGCCAGAAGGGCTGGATCATCTCCCCGTTCACGCCCTCGATGCGCAGCGCGCTGCCGGAGGCGGTGCCGGTCGACTGGCGCGCGGCCCCGGGGCCGCTGGATCCAGACTGGCGCCTCTACGCCCGCTCCGCCGGTGACGACAAGGGCTCCATCCAGGCGCTGCTGTCCGCCTTCGACGCGCTGAAGGCGTTCGGGCGCAAGCCCTCGGTCAACATCAAGCTGCTCTACGAAGGCGAGGAGGAACAGGGCTCGCCGCACTTCGCGAAGATCGTGGCCGACAACCAGGCACTGCTGAAGTGCGACGTCCTGATCATGGGCGACGGCCCCATGCACCAGAGCGGCAAGCAGATGGTCAACTTCGGCAACCGCGGCATCACGAGCCTCACCCTCACCGTCTACGGCCCCATGAAGCCGCTGCATGACGGGCACTACGGCAGCTGGGCGCCGAGTCCGTCGGTCATGATCGCCGACCTCGTCATGAGCCTGCGCGACGACGACGGCCACATCCGCATCCCGCACTTCTACGACGACGTGACGCCGCCGAGCGCGGCCGACCAGGCGGCCATTGCCGCCATGCCGCCGGTCGAGGCGGACCTCAAGCAGGCACTCGGCCTGGGCCGCAACGTGGGTCCGCCGCGCCTGGCGGAGGGCTATCTGCAGCCGACGCTCAACGTGCGCGCCATCCACGCCGGCGACGAGGGCGCCAACGCGGCCAATGCCATCGCCACCGAGGGCCATGCGTCCCTCGACGTGCGCCTCGCTCCGGGCGAGACGCCCGCCCACGTGCGCGAGCTCCTCGAGGGGTATCTCACGCAGCAGGGCTGGTTCATCGTGCGCGACACCCCGGACCGGGCCACGCGCCTGGCGCATCCCAGAGTCGTGCGCGTGGTCTGGGACGAAGGCGGCGCGATCGCCACGCAGACCGCGCTCGACCTGCCGGTGTCCAAGGCGGTGGTCGCCACCATCGGCCGCACCGTCGGCTACCCGGTCATCAAGCTGCCGATCGTGGGAGCGAGCTCCGGAATGGCGGACATCGTCAACCAGCTGCACACCCCGATGGTGGGTGTGAGCATCGCCAATTACGACGACAACCAGCACGCGCAGAACGAGAACCTGCGGCTCGGCAACCTCTGGGACGGCATCGAGGTCTACGCCGGACTGCTCGCGGACCTCAACTGGTGAGGAACCGAGCGCGGCGGCAGCGGTCGTAAGGAGTCGGGAAACAAGAACGAGCCGCATCCCGTCGCATGTCGCCCCGTCAGCAGCGTTGTGCCGTTGCCGCGGCGATCGTCGCAGCGCACGCGATGGCGGTGCTGCTGCTGTGCTACGGCCGGCAGCTGTGGCTCGTGACCGGACAGTCGGCCGACGAGTCGCTGCTGTACGTCATCCCATTCCCGGGCACGCCGCCGCACCCGGCGCAGGGTACGCTGCACGCGCCGCCCGCGGCTGCAGCTGCGAGCGGCCCGCCGGCGCCGGCCGCGCTGTCCGCCGCGCCGGCGATGCTTGCTCCGCGCGAGCAGGCGCACATCGACTGGGACCTCGAGGCGGAAGTGGCCGCGGACGAGTGGGTGGGCGAGCTGGCGCGCCACGAGACGCGCAAGTGCGACGACTCGGACAAACCCGGCTCGTGGCTCCCCAAGTGCCGCAAGCACCGGTCGGGCTTCGAGTGGAACGCCGAACCGCAGCGCGCCGGGTTCGAGAACGGCCTGCCGTACGTGCGGCTCGGCAAGCGCTGCGTCCTGATCCTGGGGCTCGTGGGCTGTGCGCTCGGCGCCGCACCTGCCGCCAACGGTCACCTGTTCGACGACCTGCAGGATCCGGACCGCGACCGCAGCTCGGTGCCGGACATTGCCGCCATCAATGAACCGGTGAGCACCGCGCCGCGCTACCCAAGCATGATCGTGGGGCCGGCAGCGCGCTGAGCGCGCCTGGCGATCGTTCAGGTTGCTCGCAGGGCCGTCGTGACCGGGACCCGTCCGGCGCGCAGCGCGGGCAGAAGTCCGCCGACGAAGCCCATCGCGAGCGCCCAGACCACCCCGATCACGGCGAGGTCCGGCGTCACGGCAAGATTGAAGCTGAAGCCGAAGGGACTCGCCGCCAGGCCATTGAATAGTATCCAGGCCAGCGCGCCACCCAGGAGCGCGCCGGGCAGCGCGAGCAGAATCGACTCGCAGAGCACGGAGGCGATGATCGGGGCGGCGCGAAAGCCGATGGCGCGCAGCGTCGCCAGCTCGCGGCGCCGGGCATCGACGATGGCGTAGAGCGAGTTCACCGCCCCGAGTGTCGCCCCGATGGCCATGATGCTGCCGACGAAGTAGCTGATGAAGTTCAGCAGTGCATTCAGCGGCTTGAAGTCCTGCTCGACCGCTTCGCGCTCGCGCTGCACGTCCAGGTGCAGCGAGGGGTTGGACTGGACCGCCGCGCGCAGCGGCTCGAAGGAGCCGGGCGACTCCAGCATGGCGCCGAGGCGCGTGTAAGCGTTGCTGCCGAACGTCGACATGAGGACGTCGGCGTCGGTGTACACCACGCACTGCTGCCCCTGCCCCTGATCGAACAGGCCGACGATCGGCCAGTCGACGCCGTGCACCGGCCGTCCGGCGCCGAGCTCGAAGCCGCTGAACTGGCGGACACAGGTGTTGCTGGCGATGAGCTCATGCAGCCCGCGTCGAAACATGCGCCCCTCGGTCAGGCGGAACTCAGGCACCAGCGCCGGCAGGTCCCCGCTGACCCCGATCAGCGGAAAGAAGATCCGCTTGTCGGTCACACGCCGACGGGCTTCGAACGGCACCAGGGTGTTGAAGACCACGATCGGCTCACCCTTGGCGTTCTTGCGTATGCCGGGCATGTCGCGCAGCGTGGTGGCCTCGTCCTTGGGGATGCTGCCCTGAAAACGCGCACCGCTGTGGGTGACGATCACGCGATCGTCGCGCGCGTCGGCCAGCTCCTGGCGACGCGCGCCGGTGCCGATGGCGAGCATGGAAACCAGTACGCCGACCGCGCAGGTCACGCCGACCACGATGGTCAGGACCGCGCCGAGCCGCTGCCCCACGCCCGCGAGATTTACCGCCAGAATGCCCAGGAACTGTCGCAAGCGGCGGCCCCTAGCGCCCGGCCAGTGCGGCGGCGACCTGCACCCGCGCGGCGAGCATCGCCGGCACCGCCGCGCTGACCAGTGCAATGATCGCGCCGAGCGTGAGACCGGCGACGACGACGATCACCGGCATGGAGAGTCCGACCACGAAGCGCGCGGCGAACGGAAACGTCACGTCCGCCAGCGCCAGCCCGAACGCCGCCGCGGCCACACACACTGCAACGGCCTCCGCGAGCACCAGGCAGAACACCCTGCGGTTGGTGAAGCCGACCGTCTTGAGCACCGCCAGCTCCGGGGTGCGCTCGCGGATCGACTGCATCATCATGGTCGTCGTCGCGAACAGCAGCGCCACCAGCACCGCCGCCACGACGGCGCGGATCAGGAAGTTGAGGTCACCGATCGACTGCTCCTCCTGCTGCGCCAGCTCCAGCAGCGACTCGGTGCGCGTTTGGTGGGAGGAGTTGGCGAAGCGCCGGTCGATCTCGTCGGCCACCGAGGTGGCGCGCTCGGGATCGGTAACCGCGACGTTGAAGTGATTCACGGTGTCCTTGTTGCTGACCCGCGCCTCGTTGTAATAGTCGTAGTTGACGATGACCTTGTCGCCCTGTCCGCCGATGTCGCTGTCGGTGAAGTCACCTACGTCGTCGAAGGCCCAGTTGCTGGTACCGTCCCGCTGCGGCACCAGGCTCATGAGCGGCACCTTGTCGCCGACCTTCCAGCCGAACTTCTGGACCACCGCGCGCAGCGCCAGCATCCCGGTCCGCTGCTTGCGGAAGGCGGCGTCGTGGTCGGGCGACACCGTGAATGTAAACGCATCGAGCCATCCGGCATCCGGGCGGACCGCCACGACCACCATTTTCTGGTCCGGCTTCTGGTACATGGCGCCGGTCAGGTCGACGGCGATTGCCACCTTGACGCCGGGCACCGACCGGATCTGCTCGAGCTGGCCGAGCGGCAGGGGCGAAAAGCCACTCTCGCGACTGTGGACGATGAGCAGGTCGGCGCGTGCCGCGGCGACGGCATGTTCCACCCCGGTCTTCATGCCCTGCAAGACGCCGAACAGCGCGATCGCCACGCCCACCTGCAGGAAGATGAGGATGGTGCGCCCGGGCTTGCGCCAGATACCGGTCCAGATGAGCGGCAGATATTTCATGCGGCCGTCCGGCGGTCGAGTCTATCGCATCCCGCGGGCGCGACTTAGACTTCCGCAGCCCGGCCTACATTACAATCTGCAAAGGACCCGGATGAAGCGCATCGTACCGCTGCTCATCGCAGCCACGGCACTCTCGGTCGCAGCGCAGGCCGCCACCCTCGGCGTCTCGATGGCGCAGTTCGATGACAACTTCCTGACCGCGGTGCGTGGCAGCATGCAGGCGCGTGCCCAGGAGCTGAAGGCCCAGATCCAGTTCGAGGATGCCCAGAGCGATGTCGGCCGGCAGCTGAACCAGATCCAGAACTTCATCGCGCAGCGGGTGGATGCCATCATCATCAACCCGGTCGACGCCGATGCCACGCCACGCATGACGCGTCTGGTGACCCGCGCCGGCATCCCGCTCGTGTACGTCAACCGCATGCCGGGCGACAAGCAGCTGCCGGCCAAGGTCGCGTTCGTCGGCTCCGACGAACGGCAGTCGGGCACGCTGCAGATGACCGAGGTCTGCCGCCTCCTGCACGGCAAGGGCGACGTTGTGGTCATGATCGGCGAGCTGTCGAACCAGTCCTCCCGCCAGCGCACCCAGGATGTCTACGACGTCATCGCGCGCCCCGAATGCCACGGCATCCGCGTGCTGGACAAGCAGGCGGCCAACTGGCGGCGCACCGAGGCGGCCGATCTCATGACCAACTGGCTGAGCGCGGGTCTGCGGCCGCAGGCGGTGGTGGCCAACGACGACGAGATGGCGATCGGGGCCATCCAGTCCCTCAGGCAGGCGAAGCTCCTGGCGCAGACCGTGGTGGCGGGCATCGACGCCACACCCGACGGCCTGGCCGCCATGAAGGCCGGCGAGCTCAAGGTCACCGTCTTCCAGAATGCGCCCGGTCAGGGCCGGGGCGCGGTCGATACCGCACTCAAGCTCGCCCGCGGCGAGACCGTGCCCGGCTTCAACTGGGTGCCGTTCGAGCTCGTGACCCCGGCCAACCTGGCGAGTTACCAGGGGCGGCGCTAGGCGCCCATGGCAGTGCCTGCGCACGACGCCCGGCAGGAGTGGCTGCTCGAGGCACGCGGCGTCAGCAAGTCATTCCCCGGCGTCGTGGCTCTCGATGACGTGTCACTCGGCGTCGCGACCGGCAGCGTGCACGCGCTGGTGGGCGAGAACGGTGCGGGCAAGTCCACGCTCATGAAGATCATCGCCGGCCTCTGCACACCGGACAGCGGCGAGCTGCGCCTGCACGGCCGGGCGGTGCAGCTCGACACGCCGCGCCGCGCGCTGCAGGCCGGCATCGCCATGATCCATCAGGAACTCAACCTGATGCCGTCCATGACCGTGGCGGAGAACATCTGGATCGGGCGCGAGCCGGTGAGCCGGCTCGGCATCGTCCGGCACCGCGAGCTGCGGCACCGCACCCGCACGCTGCTCGAGCGCCTGCGCATCGGGGTTGACCCGGACACCGCGGTCGGCGAGCTGCCGATCGCCGCCCGCCAGCTCGTCGAGATCGCCAAGGCGCTGTCGCACGAGTCGCGGCTCATCATCATGGACGAGCCGACCTCGGCGCTCACCGAGCGCGACGCCGAGCAGCTGTTCACCGTCATCGGCGAGCTGCGCGCCGCCGGCCGGGCCGTGCTCTACATCACCCACCGCCTGGACGAGGTGTTCGCCATCGCCGACCAGGTCTCGGTACTGCGCGACGGGCGGCACGTCGGCAGCGACCGCCCGGCGAACCTGAGCCGCGATGACCTGATCCGCATGATGGTGGGGCGCGAGCTGGCACGCATCTACCCCGGCGCCCCCGGCGTACCCGGTGCGGTGGTGCTGGCCGCGCACGCCCTGACCGGCGCGCGCTTCCGCGACGTCAGCTTCGAGCTGCGCGCGGGCGAGATTCTCGGCCTCGCGGGACTCATGGGCGCCGGCCGCAGCGAGCTGGCGGCGGCGCTGTTCGGACTGAGCCCGGCGCGCACCGGGCACCTCAGCCTGGACGGGGTCCGGGTGCGCATCGACTCGCCGCGCACCGCCCTCGCCCACGGCATCGCGCTCCTTACCGAGGATCGCAAGGAATCGGGCTGCTTCCTCATGCTCAGCATCCTCGAGAACCTGGAGATCGCGGCGCTGGGGCGCGAGTTCGTGCGCGCCGGCGTGGTACGCGGCCGTGCGGTGCGGGAGGCCTGCGGCGCCATGAGCCGGCAGCTGCGCGTCAAGACACCCGGGCTCGATGAGTGCATCGGCAACCTCTCCGGCGGCAACCAGCAGAAGGTGCTGCTCGGGCGCTGCCTGCTGCTGCGCCCGAGGATCCTCATCCTCGATGAGCCGACCCGCGGCGTGGACGTCGGCGCCAAGTCCGAGATCCACGAGCTCATCGCCCGGCTGGCCGCGCAGGGTACGGCGGTGCTCATGATCTCCTCGGAGCTGCCGGAGATTCTTGGCATGAGCCACCGCATCATGGTGATGCACGAGGGCCGGGTGACCGGCACACTCGACCGCGACCAGGCGGACCCGGTGCAGATCATGCAGCTGGCCGCGCGCTAGCCTGCAGGAGGGCGCAGTGTCACAGGCGCGCACACTTGAGACCGCACCGGGTGCTGCCGGGCGGCGCACGCGCCGCTGGCCGCCCGAGGCGGGGATCCTGATGGTGCTCGTAGGACTGGCGCTCGCCTTCGAGGTGCTCGGCTGGATCTTCGTGCGGCAGAGCTTCCTGTTCAACGAGCAGCGCCTGGTGGTGATGATCCTGCAGGTCGCCGTGATCGGCATCATCGCCGTCGGGGTCACGCAGGTCATCATCACCGGCGGCATCGACCTGTCCTCGGGTTCGGTGGTGGCGCTTACCGCCATGGTGGCAGCGAGCCTCGCGCAATCGTCCGAGGCGGTGCGCGCCGTCTACCCGACACTCACCGACCTGCCGCTCATCGTGCCGCTCGCGACCGGGCTCGCAGTCGGCGCACTCGCCGGGCTGGTCAATGGCTCGCTCATCGCCTGGACCGGCATCCCGCCCTTCATCGCCACCCTCGGCGTCATGGTGACGGCGCGCGGCATCGCCAAGTGGTACACGCACGGCGAACCGGTGAGCCTGCTGACGGATGCCTATGCCGGCATCGGCAGCGGCGCGGTGCCGGTGGCGATCTTCCTCGCCACCGCGGCGCTGTTTCACCTCGCGCTGCGCTACACCCGCTACGGCAAGTTCACCTATGCCATCGGGGCCAACCCGCAGGCCGCGCGCGTCTCGGGGATCAACGTCGGCCGGCATCTGATCGTGGTCTACACCATTGCCGGGACGCTCTCCGGGCTGGCCGGCATCGTGACCTCCGCGCGCGCCGAGTCGGGGCAGTCAGGCATGGGGATGATGTACGAGCTCGATGCCATCGCGGCGGCGGTGATCGGCGGTGCGTCACTCTCGGGCGGGGTCGGACGCATCACCGGTACCGTGATCGGCACCCTCATCCTCGGCGTGGTGACCTCGGGGTTCACCTTCCTGCGCATCGATGCCTACTACCAGGAGATCGTCAAGGGCGCGATCATCGTCGTCGCGGTGGTGGCCGATCAGTACCGGCAGCGTGCCCGGCGCCGGGGCGCCTGAAGGCGCCGCTAGCCGCCGACGTCCACGGCGCGGCGCGTGAGCAGGCTCTCTTCTGCGGCCTCCGCCAGACGCAGTGCCGCGAGCCCGTCGCCGAAGTCGGGGGTCATGGGTCGCCCCTCCTCGAAGGCCGCCACGAACGCGTTGAGCTCGGACTCGTACGCCTGCCGGTAGCGTTCCAGGAAGAAGTCGAGCACCGGGTCGCGCGCCGCCGTGCGCTCGCTGCCCCAGTGCTCCACTGAAGTGGCGCGCAGGTTGCCCGCCTGCAGCATGCCCTGCGCGCCGAACACCTCGATGCGCTGGTCATAACCGTACGCGCAGCGGCGGCTGTTGCTGATCTGCACCAGCGCGCCGGCGGCGGAGCGCAGCGCCACCGTGCAGGTGTCGATGTCGCCGAGCTTGCCGATGTCCGGGTCCACGAGGTTGGCGCCGAAGGCCTGCACCTCGGCGATGTCGCCGGCCAGGTAGCGCGCCATGTCGAAGTCGTGGATGGTCATGTCGCGCAGCAGGCCGCCGGAACCCTTGAGGTAGGCAGGCGGCGGCGGTGCCGGATCGCGGCTGGTAATCACCGCCAGCTCGAGCGTGCCGATCTCGCCGCGCTGCAGCCGCTCGCGCAGGGCGCGGAACGAGGGGTCGAAGCGGCGGTTGAAGCCGATCATCACGCTCGGCTTGCGGTGCGCGATCTCGGCCCAGCAGGCGCGGGCGCGCTTGATGTCGAGGTCCACCGGCTTCTCGCACAGCACCGCCTTGCCGGCCTTGACCGCCGCGGTGATGAGCGGCACGTGGGTATCGGTCGGGGTGGCGATCAGGACGGCCGCGACCTCAGCGTCGGCGAGGACCTCCTCGACGCTCCTGGCCGCGGGTACGCCGAGCTCAGCGGCCGTGGGCGCCGCCGCCTCGGCGCGCACGTCGAACACCGACACCAGGCGCGCACGCCGGTGGCGCGCGAGGTTGCGTGCGTGGATCTGTCCAATGCGGCCGCAGCCGAGCACTGCTACGCCAACCATCAGGGCCTCCGCGTCAGGAATTCGTAGCCGGGCGCGGTGGTGAACTGCCAGTTGCGCACCGGGCCCGCCATGACATTGAGATAGTACAGGTCAAAGCCGTGCGCCGCGCTCACCGGGTGGTAGCCGCGCGGCACCAGCACCACGTCGCGGTCCTCCACCGCCATGGTCTCATCGAGGCTGCGGTCGTCGGTGTAGACGCGCTGCAGCGCGAACCCGCCGGGGCGCGCCAGGCGGTGATAGTAGATCTCCTCGAGCTGCGTCTCGCCGTGCCGATCGCAGTCGTGCTTGTGCGGTGGATAGCTCGACCAGTGGCCGCCGGGGGTGAGCACCTCGACGAGCAGCAGGCTCTCGGCCGCGGCGCTCGCCGGCAGCACGTTGTAGATGTAGCGCGTGTTGGTGCCCGTGCCGCGCGTCTCCGTGCCGACCTCGTCGGGGCGAATCAGCCGTGGCGGCAGGCTACCTGCGGCCGGGGCCGAGCCGATCGCCACATCGCAGGCCGTCTCCGCCGTCATTACCAGCGCTGTGCGCGGCGGCACGTACACGGCATGGGGCTTGCCCTCGAACGGGGTGCGCCGCGCCCCCACGGTGCCGAGGTGCTGACCGCCGGCGCTGATGCGCGCACGACCCGACAGCAGTACCAGGCACTGCTCGCGATCGGCCCGCTCGCGCTCGAGGGTTGCCCCGGCTGCCAGGGCGAGCGCCTCGAACCCGACGTAGCGCCAGCCGGCGCGCTCGGGGCTGATGTCGTGCCAGCGCTCGCCGGCGGCGGGCTTGAGGAGCAGCGAGCCGCTCACGACAGCCGCCCCGCCAACAGCTGCCGCAGCGTGGCGTAGCCACGCGAGGCGTAGATCATCGGGTCGGCGCGCTTCGGGTCCTGCTCGGCCTCGAGCACCACCCAGCCCGAGTAGCGCGGCAGCGCGGCGAATACCCGGGCGAAGTCGACGCAACCGTCCCCCGGCACGGTGAACACACCCGCGAGCACCGCCTGCAGAAAGCTCCAGTCCTCGTGCAGCGCCTGCTCACACACCGCCCTGCGCACATCCTTGGCATGCACGTGCACGATGCGCGCCGCGTGGCGCTGCGCGAGCGTGACAGGATCAGCCCCGGCAAAGTGCGCGTGCCCGGTGTCGAGGAGCAGGCTCACCGCGGGGCCGGCCGCCGCCAGCAGCGCCTCGATATCGGCCTCGCTCTGCACCACCGTGCCCATGTGGTGGTGGTATGCGAGGCGCACGCCCTGGGCCGCAGTCAGCGTGGCGAGCTCAGTCATGCGTGCCCCGAGCTCGCGCCACTGCGGCGCCGTGAGCGTCGGCCGCTGCGACAGCGGACGCGCGCGGTCACCGTGCACGGCCCCGCTCACCTCGGCGAACACCAGCACCTCGCTGCCGAACGCCTTGAGCAGCTCGAGGTGCGGCCCGAGAGCTGCGAACTCGGCGCGCGCATACTGCTGCAGCAGGTGCGCTGAGTACCAGCCGGACACGCACGCCAGACCGAATGGCCGCAGCGCGGCGGCGAGCGCGGCCGGCTCGCGCGGGAACTTGTGCCCGAGCTCCATGCCGGTGAAACCAATCTGCCGCGCCTGCGCCAGACAGGTCTCGAGCGAGGTGTCGGCGCCGAGCTCGCGCAGGTCGTCGTTCGACCAGATGATGGGATTGGCACCGAGGCGGATGCTCACTGGCGCTCCCGCTCGGCGCGCGCGGCGAGGTAGCGCTCGCGCGCCGCCTGCACCTCGGGCCGCCGCGACACCTCGGGCACCGCCACGTCCCACCAGTAGCCGCCGGCGGGGGTGCTGGCCGCCGGATCGGTCTCGATGACGATCACCGTGGTGCGCTCGGCCTCGCGGGCCGCCGCCAGCGCGCCACCGAGCTCGCCGAGGCTCACCTGGCTGGCGAGTGCGCCGAGGCCGCGGGCGTGCGCGACGAAGTTCAGGCCGCGCCCGCTGCCCTGCAGATTGTTGAAGCTGGCACTGCCCACCGAGTGCTGCAGCCGCTCGATGCAGCCAAAACCGCCGTTGTCGAGCAACACGATGGTGAGCTTCGCGCCCAGCTGGATCGACGTGGCGATCTCGCTGTTGAGCATCAGGTACGAGCCGTCGCCGACCATCGCGATCACTTCGCGGTCGGGATGGGCCAGCTTGACCCCGAGCGCCCCTGCGATCTCGTAGCCCATGCACGAGTAGCCGTACTCGAGGTGATAGCCGCCTGGCTGCTCGGCCTGCCAGTGCTTGTGCAGTTCACCCGGCAGGCCGCCGGCAGCAGCCACCAGGATATCGGACGCCCGTGCCGCCTTCTGTACCGCGCCGATGACCTGCGCATCCGAGGGCAGCCCCGCTGTTACCGGCGCGGTGAACGACGCGGCTGCGCCCAGCCAGCGGCTGCGTTCCTCCTGGGCGCGCCGGGTCCAGGCATCCGGGACGCGCCAGGCGCCGAGTGCGGCGCCGAGCTCGCGCAGGCCCTCGCGCGCATCGGCCAGCAACGGGACCGCGCCGTGCTTGTGCGCATCGAGCAGTTGCACGTTGAGCGCCACGATCTGCCGGTTCGGCGCGCGGAACAGGCTCGCCGAGCCGGTGGTGAAGTCCTGCAGCCGGGTGCCGACGGCGAGGATGACGTCGGCCTCCCCCGCGAGCGCGTTGGCGGCGGCCGTGCCGGTGACGCCGATGGCGCCGAGATTGAGGGGATGGCTGGCAGGCAGCGCGGACTTGCCCGCCTGGGTCTCGCCTACCGGGATCCCGTGGCGGTCGCAGAACTCGCGCAGCTGCGCGGCGCCTTCGGAGTACAGCACCCCGCCGCCGCAGACCACGAGCGGCTGGCGGGCACTGCGCACCATCGCCGCGGCGCGGGCCAGCTCCTCGCGCGCGGGAGGTGTGCGGCGCGGGTTCCACACGCGCTCAGCGAACAGACTCGCCGGCCAGTCGCAGGCTTCCGCCTGCACATCCTGGCACAGCGCCAGCGTCACCGGGCCGCAGGCCGCCGGGTCGGTCAGCACCTGCATGGCCCGCTGGAAAGCCGGCACCAGCTGCTCCGGCCGCGTGATGCGGTCAAAGTAACGCGACAGCGGCCGCAGGCAGTCGTTGGCGGTGACCAGCCCGTCGCCGAAGTCCTCGAGCTGCTGCAGCACCGGGTCGGGCCGGCGCGTGGCAAACACATCCCCGGGCAACAGCAGCACCGGCAGGCGGTTGACGTGCGCTACCGCGGCGGCGGTGGCGAGATTGGTGGCGCCCGGTCCGATCGAGGTGGTGCACGCCATCATGCGGCGCCGGCACGTGGCCTTGGCATAGGCGATCGCCGCGTGCCCCATGGCCTGCTCATTGTGGGCGCGCAGCGTCGGCAGTTCCGCGCGTGCCTCATAGAGTGCCTCGCCGAGCGCGGCGACGTTACCGTGCCCGAAAATCGCCCACACGCCGGCGAACACGCGGCGGCGCTCACCCGCGACCTCGGTCCACTGCGCCGCCAGCGCGCGTACCAGCGCCTGTGCCACCGTCAGCCGGCCAGCCGTCAACTCGTACTCCCTGCGGTCCGTGGGGCCTGGGCATCGCGGGCAGCGGACCACTCGGTCGCGAGGGCCCCGAACCGCGCGGCGATGTCCGCGACCGCCGCTGCGTCGGCCACTTGGCCCGACAGCCAGGCCGGAGCGACACCCGCAAGTATCGTACGCCCGGTGGTAAAGCCGCGCACGGCCGGGCTCGCCGCCGCGAGGGGCAGTATTTGGGCCTCGTCCGGCTCGAGTGCGACCAGCATGCCGCGGCAGTACTCGTCGCGCTCGGCGATGATCGCGGCGCAGCGCGACCAGGCATCCGGCAACGGCGGCAGCAGCCACCAGTCGGGACAGATCCCGAGCGCGTACAGGCGCGACATCGCATCCGCGGTGTCCGGGGCGGTACCGGCGGCAAGCTCGAGGAGCAGCTCGCGCCGCTGCGCACGGCACGCCGCAGCGAGCCGCAACAGCTGCGGCTCCTGCTCGGCTCGCCCGGCGCCCGCGCCGCAGCCATACGCGACTCTGACGGTGAAGGCGGCGGGCCACTCGGTGAGCCGCACCGCGAGACTCGCGCCGTCTGGCTCGTCGGGCGCCGCCTCTGGCGCGAGCGAGCGTGCCTGCCAGAGCGGCGCGCCGTCCCCGACCAGACCGCTCGCGGCATCACCGATCAGGCCGCAGCCCTCGCGGCCGCGGGCGGCCTGCGCCAGCGCCGCAGCGAGCACGCCCTCGAATGCAGCGCGGCGCGCGGGCGGAGCGGCAGCCAGACAGGCGGCAGCGTCGAGCACGCACAGGCTGCGCGGCACGGGTGGCCGCGTCGTGGCCCAGTGCAGGTGATTGAGCTGCGCGTCGGTGCGCAGCGCGCGTCGCGCACCGCGGTGCACGAGGTAGTAGTTGAGCTCGGGGAGCGTCGCAAACTCGCTCGAGCACAGCAGCCGCGACACGGCGATGGCGCCGCAGGCGTTGCCGAGACGCGCGCTCGTCTCGTGCGGCTCATCGCGCAGGTAGCCGCGCAGGAATCCCGCCAGGAACGCATCCCCGGCGCCGAGCACGTTGTAGACCTCGACCTCCATCCCGCCCGCGACCAGCCCGTCCTCGAGCCGCTCCGGCGCCCGGCCGGCGAACACGATGCAGCCCTGCGCGCCGCGCTTGCACACGATGACGGCGCTCGAGGCCGCGCGGATCGAGCGCACGGCCTCGAGCGTGTTCTCGACTCCCGCGGCGATATGCAGCTCCTCCTCGGTGCCCACGATCAGGTCGCAGTCGGGCAGCACGCCGGCCAGCACCTCGGTCACGCGCGCGGAGCGCGCGTAGCGGCTGGCACCGGCGGCGTGCCCGCCCAGGCCCCACAGATTCGGCCGGTAGTCGATGTCGAGGATCACCTTGCCGCCGTGGGCCTTCTTCAGCTCGATCGCCTTGCGCTGCGCCCGCGCCCCCTGCGGCAGCGAGAAGTGCGTGCCGGTGACGAGGATCGCGGCCGCGGAAGCGACGAAATCCTCCTGGATGTCGTCCTCGCACAGCGCGCTGTCGGCGCAGTTGTCGCGGTAGAAGATGAGCGGGAAGGTCTGCGGGTCGCGTACGCTGAGCAGCACCAGCGAGGTGAGGCGCTGCGGGTCGACCACCAGCCCGCGGGTATCGACGCCCTCACGCGCCAGCTGCTCGCGCACGAAGCCGCCCATGGCCTCCTCGCCCACGCGGCTGATCAGGGCCGACTTCAGGCCGAGACGCGCAGCCCCGATCGCGACGTTGGCGGGACAGCCGCCGACAGCCCGGGCGAAGGTCGTAACGTCCTCCAGGCGCCCGCCGATCTGCTGTCCATACAGATCGACGCTGACGCGCCCGATCGCGATGAGATCAAGTTGTGTGTCCACGCGCCGTCTGCGCTGCGGCGCAAAGCCGGCGCAGCCTCCCCTTCAGGGTGATTCTTGCAGGCGCGGGCCGCGGCGGCAAAAACCTCAGGATTTCGGCGTGTAGCTGAACTTCTGGCCGCTCACCGCCGCCTGCGCCATGGCGCCGCCCTTGACGATGACGAAGACCGCCATGCCCTTGTAGTAGCGCCCGGTGGTGGTCGCATCATTCATGCCGCCGCTGGCCCCGGAACTCGCGCCCGTGGTACCCGCGGTCGCCCCGGCCGCCGCCGTGATCGCGACCGCATTGGCGTCGGCGCCGAATTCGAAATCGCCGCTCGTGAACTCATCGAAAGCGCGCTTATCGGCGAAGAAAATCACCTGGCTGTAGGCCTGGCCGCCGGCCTGCAGACCGACGCTCAGCTGATTCAGGGAGGTGTCCCCGGTGTACACGCCGTGGACATAGACACGGCCGTTGCCGTGGGCAGCCCCTACGACGAGTCCGCCCTTGCCGACCGTCGGGAAGATCGCGTACCCGTAGCAGTCCTTGAAGAAAGCCGCGCTGTCGCCCGCATTCTTGAACAGAGCGACTGTATCGGCGTAGTCGTCGGCACGACTGGCCGTCGCCAAAAACAACATCACTGCAGCGACGGCGAGCGATAAAGTGGCCTTCATACCTGTCTCCTGGAGGGTTCGTACCACTAGCGTAACGAATTTCGCACCGGGCGAAAGCTTGGCCGGATTCACATCCGACCAACGGTCTTGCCGGCACCCGCCCGCCGCGGGCCTTGACTTGACAGTGCCGTGTCAGGATAAGGGCACGGGTCTCCCGGTCAACCGCTAACCTGTGATCATCGAATCCGTCAAACGCTCCTTCACCCCCGCCCTGGTGCTATTGGGTCTGGGCGCTGCGGCGCAGTGCGCCGCGGCTGCCCACACGCCAACGCCTGCGGCGGTCGCCGCCCCCGACCGCTTTGGCGCCGACACCGCCGCCGCCGTCCTCGACGCCGGGGGCAACGCGGCGGATGCGGCGGTGGCGGTGGCCTTCGCTCTCGCCGTCACGTTTCCGGACGCGGGCAATCTCGGTGGCGGCGGCTTTGCCACGCTCTACTTCGGGGGCAAACCGTACTTCCTCGACTACCGCGAGTGCGCCCCAGGCAGCGCCACGGCGAACATGTATCTCGACGCGGCCGGCAACGTCATTCCTGATGCGAGCACGATCGGCGCGGGTGCCGCCGGCGTCCCGGGCACCGTTGCCGGCCTGTGGGAGCTGCACCATCGCTTCGGGAAACTCCCCTGGAGGACCGACCTCGCACCCGCCATCCGTTACGCGCACGACGGCTTCGCAGTCGACCGCAAGCTCGCCGCGATGCGCGACCGCCGCGCCGCCGAGCTCCACGGGCGCACCAACTTCATGGCCTACTACGGCACGCTCAAGGCCGGCAGGATATTCAAACAGCCCGAGCTCGAGGCGACGCTGCGGCGCATTGCGGCCGCGGGCCCCGCCGGGTTCTACGCCGGCCGCACCGCCGATCTCATCGTCGCGGAAATGGTGCGCGACCACGGCCACGTCTCACAGTCGGACCTCGGCGCGTACCGCCCGGTGTGGCGCGAGCCGCTCATCGGCACCTGGGCCGGCTACCAGGTCATCACCGCGCCCCTGCCAAGCTCCGGCGGGATCGCGCTCTTGTCCCTGATGGCCATGAAGGCCGACCTCGCCGACGCCTTCCGCGGGGTGCCGCTCAACTCGGCGCAGTACGTGCACCTGCTCGCGGAGATCGAGAAGCGCGTGTTCGCCGACCGCGCCGACTACCTCGGCGACCCGGCGTTTCACCAGGCCCCGGTGGCCGAGCTTCTCGACCCGCGCTACCTCGCACGGCGCGCAGCCGAGGTGAACCGCGAGCACCCCACGCCGACCGCGGAGGTGAAGCCCGGCCTGGATGCGCACCACAACACCACTCATTTCGACGTGATCGACGCCGCCGGTAATGCCGTGGCCAACACCTACACGCTGAACGATGACTTCGGCTCGGGCGAGGTAGTGCGCGGCGCGGGCTTCCTCCTCAACAACGAAATGGACGACTTCTCGTCCAAGCCCGGCGCCGCCAACATCTACGGTGTGGTCGGCGGCGATGCCAACGCCATCGCTCCCGGCAAGCGCCCGCTCTCGACCATGACGCCGACGATTCTGCTCCGCGACGGCCGCGTGGCCGGTGCCATCGGTACCCTCGGCGGTTCGCGCATCGCCACCTGGATCTTCCAGGTCCTGAGCGACTGGCATGATTTCCATATGCCACTCGCTGCGGCGGTGGCGGCACCGCGCGTCCACCACCAGCTGCTGCCGCCCAACGAGATTATCGAAGAGCCGTACGCCACCCTCGAACCGAAGGTGCGCGCCGAACTCGAGGCGCGCGGCTACCGGTTCGTCAACCAGGGCTGGAACGGCGACATCCAGGCGATCGTGATCGAACCCTCGGGCGTGAGCGCGGTGTCCGACCCGCGCGGGCGCGGCGTCGCGCGCGTGCTGTCCCCGCCCTGACGCCTCAGCCGCGCGGCCGCAGATTCTGCGGGTCGTACGGCGGCTCGCGCGCCACGACCGCCGGGCGGCGCTCGCCCAGGATCTCGATCTCGAGGGCGGTGCCGGCGACGGCGAGGTCGGAGCGCACATAGGCGAGCGCGAGACTGCAGCCGAGGCGATAGCCGTAACCGCCCGAGGTGACGAGCCCGACCCGCTCGGCATCCTGGTACACGATCGACACAGGCGCGGCATCGGCGTCCCCGGCCGCGACCACGAGCGGCACGAGGCGCTCGCGCGGGCCGGCGGCGGCCTCGCGCCGCAGGGCATCCTTGCCGATGAAGTCGACCGGCTTGTCCAGGCGCACGAAGCGCCCCAGGGATGCGGCCAGAGGGCTGTATTCGGTCGTAAGGTCCGCCTTCCAGCTGCGGTAGCCCTTCTCGAGCCTGAGACTGTCGAGCGCGTACAGCCCGAAGTGCGCCAGCTGCAGCGCGCGCCCGGCTGCCACCAGGCAGTCATAGACTTGAGGGAGACGCTCACTCGCCACGTGCAGCTCCCAGCCGAGCTCGCCCACGTAACTCACGCGCAGCGCGAGCACCTCGGTACCGGCGATGCGCAGGCTGCGCGCCGCGAGCCACGGAAAGGCGCTGCCGGATAGGTCGGCGTCGGTGACCGCCATCAGCAGCTCCCGCGTACGCGGGCCCGCAAGGATCAGCGCACCGAACTGCTCGGTCTGATTGGCGACCTGCACGCCTGTTGAGCCCACCGCCAGGTGCGCCCGCAGCCACTCGGCGTCGTGGCGCTCCGCCGCCGCACCGCCCATGAGCAGCAACCGCCCCCCGGGCAGGTGCGTCACGGTCATCTCGGTGACGATGCCGCCGCGCGCGGAGCAGAAGTAGCCAAGGCCGGTACGTCCCGGCGGCGGCAGCGGGCCGGCGAGAAGCCGGTCGAGCCACGCCGCTGCGCCCGCGCCCGCAACCTCGAACCGGCCAAAGCCCGGCATGTCGAGGAGCGCCACGCCCGAGGCGACGACCGCGCACTCGCGCGCTACGGCACGGTGCCAGTGGGGGCGGCGGAACGAGACTTCCGTGCCCGGTGGATCCCCGGGCCGTGTGTAGTACACCGCGCGCTCCCAGCCGCCGCGCGCTCCGAAGAGCGCGCCGGCCGCCTGCAGCCGCCCGTGCAGCGGCGAGACCCGCGAGGGGCGGCCGGCGGCGCGCTCCTCCTGCGGATAGGCGACGCCGTATTCATGCTCGTACGTCTCGAGCGCCTTGGAGAGCGCGTAGCGGCGGTCGGCAAAGGCGCCGTAGCGGCGGCAGTCGACCGACCAGATGTCCCAGTCGGGCTCGCCGTTCACCACCCACTCCGCGATCACCCGCCCGGCGCCCCCGGCCTGCACGATGCCGAAGGTGAACGCACAGCAATGGAAGAAGTTGCGGACTCCCGCTGCCGGG
>JANWKR010000013.1 GCA_025451275.1 Steroidobacteraceae bacterium | reverse complement strand
CGCCGTTGGTGGGTGCCGTAACCACGCGACCGCCGGCGGCGTTCTCCTCGTTGACCGCCAGCGCATAGGCGTTGACCCAGTCCCTGACGTCGAGCGGGCGCGCCGCGCCGCTCTCGGTCAGCATGCGGTACAGGCGCGGCGCCCGGCGGCGCACCTTGAGCACTCCGGGCGGGAGGCCGGTCTGGTGGAAGCCGCGTTCGACGCCGCCGCGCATCACCGCCCACAGATGCAGCAGCTTCGCGCGCACCTCGGCCTCGGGAGCCCAGCTGCGCTCATTGGCAAGCACCAGCTCGAACATCTCGAGTCCGTGCTCCCTGCACAGCGCCAGCAGCTCCGCCCCCGAACTGAATGGGTACGGCGGCGCGGCGTGCTCGTGCGCCTCGCGCGCCTCGGCTTCGTCGCCGCGCAGGATGAAGCCGCCGCCGATCGAGTAGTAGTCCTCCTCGCGCAGCACGCGCGGCCCGGCGCCGAGGGCGGTGCAGCGCATGCCGTTGGAGTGACGCGGCAGCCGCTCGTGTTTCATGAACAGCAGCTGCATGGGCAGATCGAAGGCGATCTCATGCTCGCCCAGCAGCCGGATGCGACCGGTGCTGCGAATGCGTGCCACGGTCTTCTCGATCTCGTCCGGATCGACGCTCTCGGGCAGCGCGCCCTCGAGTCCCGCGAGCACTGCGCGGTCGGTGCCGTGGCCTACGCCGGTGAGCGCCAGCGAGCCGTACAGGCGCACCGCGATCTCGCTGGTGCCCGCCAGCAGCCCGTCGCGCTTCAGGCCGCGCACGAACTCGCACGCCGCCCGCATCGGCCCCATGGTGTGCGAGCTGGAGGGTCCGATCCCGACCTTGAAAATGTCAAAGACGCTTAGGGTCATGCCACCAACCTCTGGCGCATCCCTCGTGCGCGACCTGCGCAGCCTAACCCGGGACGGAGCCCGCCTGCAGCCTGAGTGGGGGCGTCGGCGCGAGTCTGCAACCTGGCGCCCGCCCTGACATGCTTTGCGGCGACCTCCAGGGGCTCAAATGCGACCCCGCAGGCGGCGCAGCTGCGCACGCTCGTGCTTGCCGGGGCGCTCGCGGGGTCGGGGCGTGAGCGCCGCGGCGAGCCGCTGCTGGGTGGCGAAGGCGGCGCGGCGCGCCACGCTCGCCGCGCTCTCCGCATAGCAGCGCGCCGCCGCGGGCGCGGGACCACGCCGCGCCGGGACGGCCGTCACCGTGCATTCAAACTCCACCGCGCCGCGCACCAGGGTGATCTGGTCGCCGGGCCGGACCTCGTGGGCGGGCTTCACCCGCGCGCCGTTGACGTGGACCCGCCCACCGCTCGCCGCCTGGGCGGCGAGCGTGCGTGAGCGGAACAACCGCACCGCGAACAGCCAGCGGTCCAGGCGCGCGGCGCCGTGCGCGGCGGCAGGCGGAGGTGCACACATCAGCCTAAAGTATACTTGCGTCCCATGAACCAGACGCTCATCGAACGGCTGCGCGGCGAGCTGCAGGGCTTGCGTGAGCAGGGGCTGTACAAGGGCGAGCGCGTGCTCGAGGGCCCGCAGGGCGGCGTCGTGCACGCCGGCGGCCGGGACGTCATCAACCTGTGCGCCAACAACTACCTCGGCCTCGCCAACCATCCGCAGGTGCGCGCGGCGGCGCAGCGGGCACTGGATGAGTACGGCTACGGCATGGCCTCGGTGCGCTTCATCTGCGGCACGCAGTCGATCCACAAGACCCTCGAGGAGCGCCTGGCGCGCTTCCTCGGCACCGAGGACGTGATCCTGTATTCCTCGTGCTTCGACGCCAACGGCGGACTGTTCGAGACCCTGCTCGATGAGCGCGACGCGGTGATCTCGGACGCGCTCAACCACGCCAGCATCATCGACGGCATCCGCCTGTGCAAGGCGCAGCGCCTGCGCTATGCCAACAGCGATATGGCCGAGCTGGAGAAATGCCTCAAGGAGGCGAGCGCTGCACGCACGCGCCTCATCGCCACCGACGGGGTGTTCTCCATGGACGGCTTCATCGCCAGACTCGGCGCCATCTGCGATCTCGCCGAGCGCTACGACGCGCTCGTCATGGTGGATGACTCGCACGCCACCGGATTCATGGGCGCACACGGGCGCGGCACGCCCGAGCATTGCGGCGTCGCCGCGCGCGTCGACATCCTGACCGGTACGCTCGGCAAGGCGCTCGGCGGCGGCAGCGGCGGCTACGTCGCCGCGCGGCGCGAAGTGATCGAGTGGCTGCGGCAGCGCTCGCGGCCGTACCTGTTCTCCAACAGCATCCCGCCGGTCGTGGCCGCCGCGAGCCTTGCCGTGCTCGACCTGCTCGAGCACACCCCGCAGCTGCGCGCGCAGCTGTTCGACAACACGCGCTTCTTCCGCGGCGGGCTCGAGGCGGCCGGCTTTGCGCTCAAGCCGGGCGAGCACCCGATCATCCCGGTCATGCTGGGCGATGCCGCCCTCGCCGGGCGCATGGCTGATGCGCTGCTGGCACGCGGCGTCTACGTCATCGGCTTCTCCTACCCGGTGGTGCCCAAGGGGCAGGCGCGCATCCGCACCCAGATGTCCGCCGCGCTCAACCGCGACCAACTGACGCGCGCCCTGGACGCGTTCACGAGCGTCGGGCGCGAGCTCGGCGTGATTGCGAAGGCTGCAACATGAAAGCACTGGTCAAGCAGGAAGCCGCCCCCGGCATCTGGCTCAAGGACATCCCCGAGCCGCAGGTGGGCCCCAACGACGTGCTGATCGAGATCGCCAAGACCGCGATCTGCGGCACCGACATGCACATCTACAACTGGGATGCCTGGGCGCAGAAGACCATCCCGGTGCCGATGGCGGTTGGCCACGAGTACTGCGGGCGCATCGTCGAGCTCGGCTCGGAGGTGAAGGGGCTGAAGGCCGGCGACCGCGTCTCGGGCGAGGGCCACATCACCTGCGGCTACTGCCGCAACTGCCGCGCCGGCCGGCGGCACCTGTGCCGCAACACGGTCGGGGTGGGCGTCAATCGTCCCGGGGCGTTCGCGCAGTACCTGGCGATCCCCGCCGACAACACCTTCAAGCTGCCGGACTCGATTCGCGACGACATCGCCTCGATCCTCGACCCGTTCGGCAACGCCACCCACACCGCGCTGGCCTTCAACATGGTGGGCGAGGACGTGCTCATCACCGGCGCCGGCCCGATCGGCATCATGGCGACCGCGGTGGCGCGCTTCACCGGCGCGCGCCACGTCGTGATTACCGACGTCAACGACTACCGGCTGGAGCTGGCGCGCCGCATGGGCGCGACGCGCGCCATCAACGTGCAGCGCGAGTCGCTCGATCAGACCATGAAGGACCTGGGGATGCAGGAGGGCTTCGACGTCGGGCTCGAGATGTCGGGCAACGCTTCGGCCTTCCGCGAGATGCTGCGCACCATGCACCACGGCGGTGCGATCGCCATCCTCGGCATTCCACCGGAGGAGATGGCGATCGACTGGAATCAGGTGATCTTCAAGGGCCTGACGCTCAAGGGCATCTACGGCCGCGAGATGTTCGAGACCTGGTACAAGATGGCGAGCCTGCTGCAGAGCGGGCTCACGCTCGACCCGATCATCACCCATCACTTCGCGGTGCAGGAGTTCGAGCAGGGCTTCGAGACCATGGGCTCCGGCAAGTCCGGCAAGGTCATCCTCGACTGGTCGACTCTGTAGCGGGCCGCCGCGGCGCGCCGCGCGGCTAGCGCGTCTCGCAGAAGCAGTAGGCGTACAGGTGGTTGGGGGTGCTGAAGCGTGCCAGCCGCGCCGCCTCGCGCGTCACGGGATCCAGGCGCTGCGCGATCTGGCCGAGGGCCCGCTCGGAGGGGCTGGCCTGGAACAGCGCCCGCGCCACGCGTGATCTCAGCGCCAGTGCCAGCTCCTCCCGCCAGGTGAGCTCGGGCTGGAGGAACTCGGGCGCATAGCTCGACAGCTTGGCGCGCCGCGCCGCGGCCTTGAGCGCGTCGTCGAAGCCGCCGAGCTGGTCCACCAGCCCGAGGCGATGGGCATCGCCGCCCGCCCACACGCGCCCCTGCGCGATCTCGTCGACCTGCTCGCGTGTCTTCTTGCGCCCGGCGGCGACGCGCTCCAGGAACTCGTCGTAGCCGCGCGCCACCTGCGACTGCAGCAGCGCCCGCGCGTCCTCGCCGAGCGGCCGGTCGAGGCGCAGCTGCCCCGACAGCGGCGTCGTACCGACGCCGTCCACGCCCACGCCGATCTTGCCGAGCGTCTTGTCGATGGTCGGGATGATGGCAAAGATGCCGATCGAGCCGGTGATGGTCGCCGGGCTGGCCCAGATCTCGTCCGCGGGCGCGGCAATGTAGTAGCCGCCGGAAGCCGCGTAGCCGCTCATCGACACCACCAGCGGCTTGCCGGCGGCGCGCAGGGCCTTGAGCTCGCGGTAGATCTCCTCGGAGGCGAGCACGCTGCCGCCCGGGCTGTCCACGCGCAGCACCACCGCCTTGACGTTCTTGTCCAGGCGGGCGCTGCGGATCACGCGCGCCAGGCTGTCACCGCCGATGGTGCCGGGCGGCTGCTCGCCGTCGAGGATCTCGCCCGAGGCGATGATCACACCGACGCGCGCCTTGCCCTGGGCGTGCAGCTTCTGTTCGGCATGCGCATAGCGCACGTAGTCGGCCACCGCCACCGAGTTGAACGAGCCGTCGCTGTCGTCCTCGCCGACCAGGTCGATCAGACGCCGCTCGGTCTCGAGCTGGTTCTTCAGCCCCGTGACCAGGCCCGCCTTCAGGGCCACCTGCGCGGCATCGCCGCCGGCCGCCGGCACGGACTTGGCGAGTCCGTTGACGTACTGCACGAGCGCGTCGGCGGGAAGCTTGCGGGCGCGCACCACACCCTCCTGGTAGGTGCTCCACAACGCCCCCAGGTATGCCCGGCTCTCCTCGCGGTCCTCGGACGACATGCTGTTGCGCGTGTAGGTCTCGACCGCGCTCTTGAAGGCGCCGACCCGGAACACGTTGATGTCGACACCGAGCTTGTCGAGCGCGTCCTTGAGGTAGGTGCGGTAGCGGTCGTAGCCGTCGATGAGCACGAAGCCCATCGGATCGAGGTACAGCTCGTCGGCCTGTGCGCCGAGGTAGTAGCGCTCCTGGGTCAGCTCGGTGCCGTAGGCAATGATCTTCTTGCCGCTGGCGCGGAACCCGCGCAGCGCAGCGCCGAGTTCCTCCAGCGCCGGCTGCGTACCGCCGTCGAACCTCTCCAGATCGAGCGCAATCGCCTGGATGCGTGCATCGCCGGCGGCTTCATGGATGGAGTCGATGAGGTCCCACAGCAGCGTCTCGGCGTGGCCGTCACCGCGTGCCTGCTCGACCGCGCGCTGCCACGGGTCGCCCGACAGCTGCTCCACCAGCCGCCCCTCGGGCTGCACCAGCAGCGCGGCACGGGCCGGGATGTGTGGCGTGCCGGCGCGCAGCAGTGCGAACACCAGGCCAAACACCAGCAGCAGCACGATGAGATGCAGCACCTTGCGCAGCCCGTCGAGGCCGCGCCACAGCCCTGCGAAGAATGAACGCGCCGTCATGGCCTCATCTCCGGTGCCGCGGCCGCCAGCGCCGCCGCGCGTCGTCAGATCTTCTCTTCGATCCGCGCCGCCTTGCCCGACAGATCGCGCAGGTAGTAGAGCTTGGCACGTCGCACGCTGCCGCGGCGCTTGATGGTGATCTCGCTGATCGCCGGGCTGTGGGTCTGGAAGGTGCGCTCGACGCCCTCGCCGTGAGAGATCTTGCGCACGGTGAACGAGGAATTGAGGCCGCGGTTGCTGCGCGCGATCACCACGCCCTCGTAGGCCTGCACGCGCTCGCGGTCGCCCTCGACCACCTTCACCTGCACGACCACCGTATCGCCCGGCTTGAAGTCCGGTACCTCGCGGGTCATGCGTTGCTTCTCGATTTCCTGAATGATTCTGCTGCTCATGTCACTTACCTCGATCTTGGCCTGCGGCCGCACCTGCGGCGCGCGCGGCGGGCTCAGCGCCGCCGCTCCGTAATTCCTTCAGTACCCGCGCCGCGGCGCCCGTGAGCTCCGCGCCCGCGAGCAGGTCCGGCCGCCGCGCCAGCGTCCGCGCCACGGCCTGTACCAGGCGCCAGCGGCGGATGTCGGCGTGATCGCCCGACAGCAGCACCGGCGGCACCGCGCGGCCCTCGAACACTTCCGGCCGCGTGTAGTGCGGCCCCTCGAGCAGTCCTTCCGTGAAGGACTCCTCGAGGCTCGAGCGCTCATCACCCAGCGCCCCGGGCTGCAGCCGGGCGAGCGCATCGATCACCGTCAGCGCCGGCAGCTCCCCGCCGGACAGCACGTAATCGCCCACCGACAGCTCGCGGTCGATACCCAGCTCGACCACGCGCTCGTCCACGCCCTCGTACCGGCCCGCCACCAGCAGCAGCCCCGGCAGCGCCGCGAGCTCGCGCGCCTCGCGCTGCGCGAAGCGCTCGCCCTGCGCCGACAGGTACACCCGCGGGCTGCCCGGCGGCAGGCGCGCGTGCGCGGCGCGGATCGCCGCCAGCAGCGGCTCGGGCTTCATCACCATGCCCGGCCCGCCGCCGTACGGCCGGTCATCGACCGTGCGGTGCACGTCGAGCGCGTACGCGCGCGGGTCCTCGGTGCCGACCGTCAGCAGCCCGCGCGCCACGGCCCGCCCCACGATACCGAACTCGAGCGCTCCCGCGATCATGCGCGGAAAGAGCGTGACGACCTCGATCTTCATGGAGCCTTCTATTCCAGCTCCGCCGGCCAGTCCACCACAATCGCCCGCGCCGCCAGATCCACGCGACGCAGGTGCGCCGGTGCTGCCAGCACCCAGTGCTCGCGCCCCCCGGGCGTCCGCGTCACCATCACCGCACCGCGCGGCGCGTCGATGAAATGGCTCACCGTACCCAGGTCCGCGCCCTCGAGGTTGCTGACCCGGCAGCCCACGAGGTCGGCGCGGTAGTACTCGCGCTCACCCGGGTCCGGCAGCGCCGCCCGCTCCACCTCGATCACCGCGCCGGTGAACTTCGCCGCCGCCTCGCGGTCGGCGACGCCCTCGAGCTGCGCCACCAGCGCCGCGCCCTGCGGGCGCCCCTGCTCCACGCGGCGCGTCAGGCGCTCGCCGTTGGCGAGCCGCAGCGCCCACTCCCGGTACTCGAGCAGTCCCGCGGGCGGGTCCGTGTACGACTCGACGTGAATCCAGCCCTTGATGCCGAAGGGCGCGCCGAGGCGCCCCAGTTCCACCCAAGCCACCCGCTGTTCCGCCGCGGCGCCGGCCGCGGCGCCTCGCTACCGGCTCAGGCCGTGGCCTGTTTCCGGTAGGACGACACCAGATGGCGCACCCGCTCGGAGGGCTGCGCGCCCTGGCCTACCCAGTAGTCGATGCGCGGCAGATCGAGCTTGAGCTTCTGCTCGTTGCGGCGCGCGATCGGATTGAAAAAGCCCACGTGCTCCAGGCTCGGACCACCCTGGCGCTTGCGGCTGTCGGTGACGACGATGTGATAGAAGGGCTGATTGCGCGCCCCACGCCGCGTCAGGCGAATGGTTACCATGATCGTATCGCTCTCATTGCGGTGGACGGCACCGTTTGGGCCGCCCAAAAAAGAGCGCGGATTCTACGCAACACACGGTTCCTGCGCCACTTTTTTGCAGGTCGCGCGCCTTGCGCGGACCCGGGGGGGCTCAGCGGCCCGGGAACCCCGGCGGCATGCCCCCCTTGAGGGCTCCCATGAGGGCCCGCAGGCGACCGCCCTTCATGCTCTTCATGACGCGCTGCATCTCCAGGAACTGCTTGAGCAGGCGGTTCACGTCCTGAACCTGGACGCCGGAGCCGGCGGCGATGCGCCGCCGGCGCGAGCCGTCGATGATTCCGGGGTTGCGCCGCTCCCGCCGCGTCATGGAATTGATGATGGCGATCTGGCGCCGCACCTGCCGGTCGCCCTGATCGGCCGACACCGCACCCTTTTTCACCGCCGCCCCCGGCAGCTTGTCGATGAGCGCCCCGACGCCACCCATCTTCTGCAGCTGTTCGAGCTGGCTGCGCAGGTCGAGCATGTCGAAGCCCTTGCCCTTGACCACCTTCTGCGCCAGGCGCTGCGCCTCGTCGTGATCGACCTGGCGGTGCACCTGTTCGACCAGCGACACCACGTCACCCATGCCGAGGATGCGCGAGGCCATGCGCTCGGCGTCGAACGGCTCGAGGGCCTCGGTTTTCTCGCCCACCCCCATGAACACGATCGGCTGGCCGGTGATCTGCCGCACCGACAGCGCCGCGCCGCCCCGGGCATCGCCGTCCGCCTTGGTGAGGATGATGCCGGTCAGGGCGAGGGCGGCACCGAAGGCGCGCGCGGCGTTGACCGCGTCCTGGCCGGCCATGGCATCCACCACGAACAGCCGCTCGGCGGCGCCGACGGCGGCGTCGATGTCGCGCACCTCCGCCATCAGCTCCGCGTCGACGTGCAGCCGCCCGGCGGTGTCGACGATCAGCACGTCAAACACGCCGCTCCTGGCGCGCTCGAGCGCCGCCCGCGCGATGGCCGCCGGGGCCGTGCTGCTCTCGGCCGGGAAATACTGGGCGCCGATCTGCCCGGCGAGGCGCTCGAGCTGCAGCATCGCCGCCGGGCGCCGGACATCGGTGCTGGCGAGCAGCACGCGCTTCTTGTCGCGCTCCTGCAGCAGCCGCGCCAGCTTGGCCGCGGTCGTGGTCTTGCCTGCGCCCTGCAGGCCCGCGAGCAGCAGGACCACCGGCGGCTGCGCGCGCAGGCGGAAGCTGTGGCCGGCCCCGCCCATGAGCTGCACCAGCTCGGCGTGCAGGATGCCGATGAAGGCCTGTCCGGGCGTGAGGCTCCCCTGCACCTCGGCGCCCAGCGCCTTGACCTTGACCGCCTCGATGAAGCTCTTGACCACCGGCAGGGCCACGTCCGCTTCCAGCAGTGCAATGCGCGCCTCGCGCAGCGCCTCGGCGACGTTGTCCTCGGTGATGCGTCCGCGGCCACGCAGGCCGTCCAGGGTGCGGGAGAGGCGTTCGGTCAGCTGGTCGAACATGATGCAGCGCGATGGCGGGTGGAGGACGGATTATAGGGGCGGAGGCGGCCGTTTCCCGCTCCCCGCCCCGAAGCTTCTATGCTACGCGGGACCGAGTCTGCAGGAACACCACCTTGAATCTCGCCTCGACGACCCCGCTGCTGCTCACGCTCTTCGTGCTGCTCGTCATCGTCGCCTTCTCCTCGGGCACCGAAGTGGCCATGCTGTCGGTCAACCGCTACCGCATCCGCCACCGCGCCGAGGGCGGCTCGGGCACCGCCCGCACCCTCGAGCGGCTGCTGCAGAAGCCCGACGAGTGGCTGGGCGCCAACCTGGTGATTCTCGCCGCCGCGAGCGTGTTCGCCTCCGCGATCGCCACCATCCTCGCGCAGCGCAGCGGCTACCGCTATGCGGTGCCGCTCGCCGGCGCCGCACTCACCATCGTCGTCATCGTGTTCTGCGAGCTGGCGCCGAAGATCTACGCCGCCTCGAACCCCGAAGGCGTGGCGCTGCACGCGGCCGGCATCTACCGCGTGCTGGTGCTGGTGGCGCGCCCGGCGCTGTGGCTCACCAACAGCCTCGCCTACGGCTTCCTGCGGCTGTTCGGGGTCGGGCGCGGCCGCGCCAGCACCCAGGCGCTCAGCGCCGAGGAGCTGCGCACGGTGGTGACCGAGGCCGCGCCGGTGATCCCGGCGCGCCACCGCCAGATGCTGCTGTCGATCCTCGACCTCGGGCGCGTGACGGTGGACGACATCATGATCCCGCGCCAGGAGATCTCCGGCATCGACGTGCGGGAGAGCTGGGAGGACATCCTCGACCAGCTCAGCCAGACGCCGCACACGCGACTGCCGGTGTACGACGGTGAGCTCGACAACCTCATCGGGCTGCTGCACATGAAGCGCGTGGCCAACGAGCTGGTGCGCGGCACGCTGACGCGCGAGCGCCTGATCGAGCTGGCGCGTGGCCGCGAACCGTACTTCGTGCCCGAGGGCACCGCGCTCAACGTGCAGCTGGCCTACTTCCAGCGCAACCGGCGGCGCCTGGCATTCGTCGTCAACGAATACGGCGACATCGAGGGCCTGGTGACGCTCGAGGATCTGCTGGAGGAGATCGTCGGCGAATTCACCACCGATCCTGCCACCGTGACCCACAAGGACGTGCACGCCGAGCGTGCCGGCGTGTTCATCGTCAACGCCAGCGCCACCATCCGGGCGCTCAACCGCGCCCTCGGCTGGGCGCTGCCGACCGGCGGGCCGAAGACCGTGAACGGCCTGCTGCTCGAGCACCTGGAGACCATCCCCGAGACCGGCACCATGCTGCGGGTCGGTAACTACGAGTTCGAGGTGCTGCAGATCGGGGACAATGCCATCCGCACCGTGCGGGTGCGGGCGCCCGAGACGCCCAAGCCGGCCTGAGCTCAGCTGCGCGGGCCGAGCGCCGCCTCGAGCGCCTCGGCGATACGCGACACGCCGACCACGCGCAGCTCGGCCCCGGGCTTGCGCGGCGCGTTGCCCTGCGGCACCACCGCGAGCCTGAAGCCCTGCGCCTGCGCTTCGCGCAGCCGCTCATCGCCATAGGCCACCGGCCGCACCTCGCCGGTGAGGCCGATCTCGCCGAACGCCACCAGCTCCGCCGGCAGCGCGCGCCCGTGCAGGCTCGAGGCGAGCGCGATCACGACCGGCAGGTCCCAGGACGTCTCCGCGATCTCGATGCCGCCGACGACGTTGACGAACACGTCGTGCTCCTGCAGCGAGATACCGGCATGGCGGTTCACGGCTGCGAGCAGCATGGCGAGGCGGTTGGCATCGAGACCCTGGGCGATGCGCCGCGGCGCACCAAAGCGCATGCGGTCGACGAGCGCCTGCACCTCGATGAGCAGCGGCCGGCCGCCATCGCGCGTGACCGTGACGATGCTCCCGGGCGCGGGCTCGGGCGCGCGCGCCAGGAAGATGGCCGCCGGATTCTTCACTTCCTTGAGGCCGGACGCGGTCATGGCGAAGAAGCCCAGCTCGTTCACGGCGCCGAAGCGGTTCTTGGTGGCGCGCACGATGCGATAGCGGCTGCCCGCCTCGCTCTCGAAGTACAACACGGTGTCGACCAGGTGTTCGAGCAGGCGCGGGCCGGCGATGGCGCCCTCCTTCGTGACGTGGCCGACGATCACCACCGCCGTACCGGTCGACTTCGCATGGCGCACGAGCTCCGCGGTGCACTCGCGCAGCTGTGATACCGCACCGGCGGCGGTCTGGGCGGCCGCCGACTGCACCGTCTGGATGGAGTCGATCACCAGAAGCGCCGCGCGCCGTTCGGCGCTCAGCGCCAGGATCGCCGCCAGCTCGGTCTCCGCGACCAGCCCGAGCGCAGCCGCGCTCAGATTCAGCCGCCCGGCGCGCAGGTTCACCTGCGCCACGGACTCCTCGCCGCTGGCATAGATCACGGCCCGCGTGGCGGCGATGTGCGCGGCCACCTGCAGCAGCAGGGTCGACTTGCCGATGCCCGGGTCACCTCCCAGGAGGATCACCGACCCGGGCACGATCCCGCCCCCCAGGACGCGGTCGAGCTCGGCCGCCCCGCTGCCGAGGCGCGCGCTGGCGGGTGCCGCCCCGGAGGCTGACCCGAGCGCGACCGCCGCGGCCGGCGCCGTCGCCCGGGCACGGGCGCCGGTACGCTGCTCGAGCGAATTCCACTCACCGCACAGCGGGCATTGCCCCTGCCATTTGAGGGTTTCACCCCCGCAGGACGTGCACACGAATATCGGATTCAGGCGTGCCATCGATGCGCCTTCGGTCGACTTTCAGCTAGGATTCGCCGCCGGGACGTCCGAAAGCCCTCTTTTGTGAACACGGGCAACGGGGGTCCCCGCCAGCGATGCTAGCTTATGGCGGCTCGAATCGGGGACGGGAAAGTGACGCGTATCACAATCGGTGGGCCGCAGGTGGGTCAGGGCGCAGCATGAGCTTGCGAAACAAGCTGCGCTTCGTGGGACTGTCTGACACCGGTAAGGTCCGTGAGCATAACGAGGACACGATCGCGGTGGACCCTGATATCGGGCTGCTGGTGCTGGCCGACGGCATGGGCGGCTACAACGCCGGCGAGGTCGCTAGCGGCATCGCGGTGAAGACCATCGTCAACCTCGTGCGCGAGCACGTGGAGCGCGAGGATCTCGCCATCCCGGACCGCGAGTCCGGCCTGTCGCGCCCCAATATCATCCTGCGCGACGCCATCAGCCGCGCCAACAAGATCATCTATCAGACCGCGCGCACCCAGCCGCAGTGCGAAGGCATGGGCACCACGGTGGTGGCGGCGCTGTTTTTCGACAACAAGGTCACCATCGCGCACGTGGGCGACTCGCGCCTCTATCGCCAGCGCAGCGACAAGCTTGAGCAGGTCACTATGGACCACTCGCTGCTGCAGGAGCTGGTGGACCGCGGCTTCTACTCGGCCGAGGAAGCACAGCGTGCGGCAAACAAGAACTACGTCACACGCGCGCTCGGCGTCGAGCCCAATGTGGACGTGGAAATTCAGGAAGTTCCGGTGAACAAGGGCGAGGTGTTCATCCTGTGCTCGGACGGGCTGTCCGACATGGTCGAGGACGAAGATATTCATTTAACCATAAACACCTTTAGTGCTAATCTGGATACGGTCGCCAAGCAATTGATTCAACTGGCCAACGACAATGGGGGGCGCGACAACGTCTCGGTCGTCATGGCGCACATCATGGATGCTTTCCCGGCTCGCACTAAGATTTTCGACAAGATCCTGGGTTGGTTCGGCTGACACGCGATAGAGGCAAAAGCACATGGCAAGGTTGGTCTTGAGCCTGGATGGCCAGGTGATGGCGGAATACAACATGAACAAGGAGCGCTACACCATCGGGCGCCTCCCTGACAATGACATCCGCATCGACAATGCCGCTGTCAGCGGTCACCACTCGCTGATCATCAACATCCTCAACGACTCGTTCCTCGAGGATCTGAACAGCACCAACGGCACCTACGTCAACGGCAAGCTCATCAAGAAGCATGCGCTGCAGCATGGCGACGTGGTGACGGTCGGTCATCACCAGCTGCGCTTCGTCGAGGACGACGAGCAGCAGGACGAGTTCGAGAAGACCATGGTGATCCAGCCCTCCGCCCGCCCGGTGGAGAAGGTGCGCGCCGCCGCCTCGGCTGCCGATGCAGCCGGTGCCGGACCATCCGCGACCGGGCGCTCGCGCGCGCTTGCCGACGGTGCCGCCGCTCTCAAGAAGGCGAAGCTGCAGGTCCTGTCCGGCGCCTTCGCCGGCCGCGAGGTCGAGCTCAGCAAGGCGCTGACGACGCTCGGGCGTCCGGGCGTGCAGGTGGCGGCGATCACGCGCCGCAACGAGGCCTACTACATCGTGCACGTCGACAGTGGCAAGGCCGACGACTTCCCGCTGCTCAACGGCACGCCGATCGGCGCCAACGCCACCAAGCTCAACGACAACGACGTGATCCAGCTTGCCGGCGTCAAGATGGGGTTCTTCGTCAACTAGAGCGCGGCGAAGGCCCGCACCGGGAAGGTCCCCATCCCCTTCACCGGCGGCGGCACGGCGCTGAAGCGGAAGCCGGCCGGCGGCAGCTGTGCGAGCCCGCACAGGTGCTCGACGATGGGAATCCCTGCACCCAGCAGCACCGTATGCACCGGGCGATGGCCGCCGGCGGTGTCGTCGATGTTGAACGAGTCGATCCCCACCAGCGCCGCCCCCTGCTCCTTGAGATACAGCGCCGCCGCTTCCGTCAGGTAGGGATGCCCCTCGAAGTACTGATCGGTGCGCCAGTGGCGCGCCCAGTCCGTCTGCACCAGCACCGCCTTGCCGGCGACGGCGACGGCGGCGAAGGCCAGCGCATCGATGGCGCGCGCAGCGCTGCCGGCAATGCGCACCAGCACAGCGTCCAGATCCGCCAGGCGCGGCAGCGCCAGCTGCGAGATGTCCAGGCCGTCTCCGTAACGGTGGAACGGCGCATCCAGGTAGGTGCCGGTGTTGGCAACCATGTCGATGCGGCCGATGTGGAAGGTCGTGCCCTCGGCGTAGCGTGACTTGGACGCCTCGCGGCTCAGGAAATCGCACACGTGCGGGGCGGGCAGACCCTTGTAGGTGATCATGCCGTCCTCGATGGTGTGGCTCAGGTCCACAAGACGCGCCTCGGTTCCCGGCGCGAGTGCCGCGCCACCGGCGGCGGGGCGCTTGTGCGGCTCGTCGATGAGGCGCTTGTTGCGGATGTGGACCTGCTTGACCATCAGCAGGCGCAGGTCCGCGACCAGGGCACGCGCGACACTCTCGTCCGAGGCGTCATCGCCGTGCATATCCAGGCGGAAGTCCTGGCCCTGCACGCCGCCGCCGTTGAGAAACTCCACCTGGAAGTCGAAGACGACGCGGCGCTCGCCGCTGCGTTTACCCGTCATGGCGGAAGACTAAGCCGGCGGCGCTCAGGCGGCCAGCCGCTTTCGGCCGCCTGTCGGTCATCAGCGTGGCTCGAGCGGCACCCGCTGGCTGACGCTGCACAGCAGCTCGTAGGCGATGGTGCCGGCACGACGTGCGACCTCCTCCACCGGCAGGCCCTCGCCCCACAGCACCGCGGGGCTGCCAACCTGAACCGCGGTGAATCCGGTGACGTCCACCGCCAGCATGTCCATGGAGATCCGCCCGGCCAGCGCGGCGCGCTGGCCGTTGACCAGCACCGGGCTGCCGGCGCCGAGGCTGCGGTGCACGCCGTCACCGTAGCCGGCGGCGACGATGGCGACCTGTGAGTCGCGCGCGGCGGTCCAGTCGCTGCCGTAACCGACGCACTCTCCGCGCGGCACGCGCCGCACCGCGATCACCGAACTGGTGAGGGTCATCACCGGCTTCAGGCCCAGCTGCGCGGCGCTCACGTCCTCGAACGGCGAGGCGCCGTACAGCGCCAGCCCCGGCCGCACCCACTGGCAGCCCGGCGCAAAATTACCAAACACGCCGGCGGAGTTCGCGATGCTGGTCTCGTAGTCGAGGCCGCGCGTCGCATCCCGAAAGCGCAGCAGCTGTTCGCCCGTGATGCGCTCGTTGCGCTCGTTGGCGCACGCGAGGTGCGTCATCAGGCGCAGCTCGCGCGGCGCCGGGCTGAGCGCCCTGATGCGCGCCAGCGCTGCGGCGAACTCGCGCGGCGCAAATCCCAGCCGGTGCATGCCGGTGTCGAGCTTGAGCCACAGCGCGAAGCGGTCGGCGTTGCCGGCGCGCTCCAGCAGCTCGATCTGGCAGGCATCGTGCACCACCAGATCGAGGCGCTCGTCGGCTGCGTCCTCGAGCTGCGCTGCCGTGAACACCCCCTCGAGCAGCACGATGCGCTTGCTCAGCCCCGCGGCGCGCAGCGCCAGGCCCTCCTCGAGCCGCGCCACGGCGTAGGCGTCGGCGCCGCGCAGCGACAGCGCCGCGCCCACCAGCCCGTGCCCGTAGGCGTTGGCCTTGACGACCGCGATGACCTTGGCCCGTCCGGCGCGGGCGCGGATGACGTTCAGGTTGTGACGCAGGGCTTGGATGTCGATGACGGCCCGTATCAGCCGGCTCACCGCAAGATGCCCTCTGCGTAGGAATCGGGTACGTAGTTGGCGAAGCGCGTGTACTGACCCTGGAAGGTGAGCAGGAAGGTGCCGATCTCGCCGTTGCGGTGCTTCACCAGATCGATCTCCGCGATGCCCTTCTTGGTGGTGTTGCGGTCGTAGACTTCCTCGCGGTAGATCAACAGGATCATGTCAGCATCCTGCTCAATGGCGCCACTCTCGCGAAGGTCAGACATAACCGGTTTCTTGTGCTCGCGCTGCTCCACACCACGGTTGAGCTGCGACAGCGCGATCACCGGCACCGACAGCTCCTTGGCGAGCGCCTTGAGGCTGCGCGAGATCTCGGCGATCTCGGTGGCGCGGTTCTCCTGCGTGCCCGGCACCTGCATCAGCTGCAGGTAGTCGACGACGATGAGATTCAGGCCGTGCTCGCGCTTCACGCGCCGCGCGCGGGCGCGCAACTCAGTGGGGTTGAGCGCGGGGGTTTCGTCCACGAAGATCTTGGCTTCCGACAGCTGGCTGGTGGCGCCGGTGATGCGGACCCAGTCGTCATCGGAGATCTTGCCGCTGCGCAGGCTGTTGAGCGGTACGCCGCCAATCGAGGCCAGCATGCGGGTTATCACCTGCTCGGACGGCATTTCCATGGTGAAGATGGCGACCGAGGCGCGCGTGCCGGGATGCACTGCGGCGTACTCGGCCATGTTGACCGCGAGCGTCGACTTGCCCATCGAGGGGCGGCCGGCGACGATTACCAGGTCCCCGGGGCGCAGTCCGCCGGTGAGCTTGTCGAAGTCGGTGAAGCCCGTCGGCAGGCCGCGCAGCTTGTCGGGATTGTTGTGCCACTCGTCGATCTGGTCGATGACGGCCGGCAACAGATGGCGCACCGCCACCGCGCCCTCGCGCCCGCGGAAGCTGCCTTCGGCTATCTCGAACACCTTCTGCTCGGCGCGGTCGACCAGGTCGCGGGCAGTCTGGCCGTCATTCTTGAACACCGACGCGGCGATATCGGTGCCGGCGCGGATCAGCTGCCGCAGCAGCGAGCGCTCGCGCACGATGTCGGCGTAGGCACGCACATTGGCGGCGGTCGGGGTATCGCGGGCGATGGAACTCAGGTAAGCGAGGCCGCCTGCGCCTTCCAGCGTGCCGGTGCGCTCGAGGTGCTGCGACACCGTAACGACATCGCAGGGCTTGGCGTCACCGGCCAGAGCGCCGATGGCGTCGAAGATCAGCTGATGGTCGGGGCGATAGAAGTCTTGGCGCGTAACCGCGTCGGCGACGTTGTCCCAGGCCTGCGCATCGAGCAGCAGGCCGCCCAGCACGGCCTGCTCGGCCTCGATCGAGTGCGGCGGCGCCGGCGCATCAAGCAGCGCGACCGAGCCCGAGTCTCCGCGCGTCTTGGCAGAACCGGCCATGGTCCTGGGCCTGTGCTGCCGGGACTATTCTTCCGCGATGATCGTCACGTGCAGCGGCACGTCGATATCGGCGTGCAGGTGCAAGTGGACGGTGTGCTCGCCCACCGCGCGCAGCGGGCCGCTCGGCAGACGCACCTCGCTGCGCTCCACCTTGAAACCGGCGCGCGTGCTGGCTTCGGCGATGTCGCTGGTGCCGATCGAGCCGAACAGCTTACCCTCGGTCCCGGCCTTGGCCGGGATGGTGAGCTTGAAATCCTTCATGGCGGCGGCGCGCTCTTCGGCCGACGACAGGTGCTCGCGCGCCAGGCGCTCGAGCTCCGTGCGGCGTGCCTCGAAGCGCGCAATGTTGTCTGCGGTGGCGAGCGTCGCCTTGCCCTGCGGCAGGAGAAAGTTGCGGCCGAAGCCGGAGCGCACCTTGACGCGGTCGCCGATGTTGCCGAGGTTGGCGACTTTCTGCAGGAGAATGACTTCCATCGCGGTACGCCTTTAGTGCTGGTCGGTGTAGGGCAACAGCGCCAGGAAGCGTGCCCGCTTGATCGCAACCGCGAGCTGCCGCTGATAGAAGGACTTGGTCCCGGTGATGCGGCTCGGCACGATCTTGCCGGTCTCGGTGACGTAGCCCTTGAGCGTCGCCAGGTCCTTGTAGTCGATCTGCTTGACGCCCTCGGCGGTGAAACGACAGAACTTCTTGCGGCGCGAGAAACGGCTGCCGCCGCCTCCGCTGCGTCCTTCTCTCTGCATGGCCATGGTACTGATCCTCGAATTCGTGGTGGAGCCGGCGCCTCAGGCGCTCTCGGCGGCGTTGTCGTCGTCGTCGGAGCCGACCGGCGCCTCATCGCGCACGCGCTCGCGCCGCCGGCCGCCGCCCTCGCCCTCCTCGTCCGCTGCCTTGGCCATCGGCGAGGGGTCGGTTACGGCCGCGTCCATGTTCACGACCAGGTGCCGCAGCACCGCGTCGCTGAAACGGAATGCGCCGGTGAGCTCATCGAGCGTCTTCTGGTCGGTCTCGACGTTCATGAGGACGTAGTGCGCCTTGTGCACCTTGGCGAGTGGATAGGCGAGCTGGCGCCGGCCCCAGTCCTCGAGGCGGTGCACGTGACCGCCGCCGGCGGCAATCATGCCCTTGTAGCGCTCGATCATCGCGGGCACCTGCTCGCTCTGATCCGGATGCACCAGGAAAACGATCTCGTAATGCCTCATTGTGTACTCCTTACGGTTTGAGCCGCCCGGAGCTAAGGCTGACCCGGTGCGGCAAGGAGAAAGCGCGGCCATTCGGGCCGGCGCGCCCTTTGGATTGCAAAGGGGCGCGAAGCATACTGAAAGCCGTAGCCCATCGCAACGGCGGTCCGGATAGGGCCGCTTGCGGATCAAGGACTTACCCGGGGCTGGCGGGCGCGGTCGGCGCCCGGTGCTGCGCTCGGATCCTTCCGGTACGCAGAGCCCCGCGGGCATCAGAGCACGCCGGAAGGTCGGACATGATGAACGACGTGGTCCCAAAACTGACGGCGAGCTGCACGGCCGCGCCGGCTCGGCTGCGGCCGACGACGCGCACAGCATGCGCCACATATGGCGCAGCAATTGAAGGCAGCGAGCCGCTCGCGTCACGGTCGAGTCTCCTTGCATATTGGGATCCCCGCCTACAGTAGCGCCACGCGGCACGGGCGTAGAATTGGCGGTGCACTCACCGGGTATCAGCCTCCCGCCCGCTGTGTCCGGCGGGCCCATTGAAGACCGCTGCTGAGGAGAAGCATGCCATGCCATCGCCTACTGACGAGTCCCGACGCCGCCTACTGAAGCGCCTCACCCTCGG
>JANWKR010000012.1 GCA_025451275.1 Steroidobacteraceae bacterium | reverse complement strand
GCAGCACGTCGGCGTATTTGGTGAGCTTGGCCTCGGTGTAGCGCATGGCGGCGAAGGACTTGGGATCGTCCTGCGAGCCCCAGTTGCCCTGGCCGTCGACCAGCGGGTAGCGGTAGGCGAACGACTGCGCCATGAGCACCATCGCCTCATAGCAGGCCGAATCGCCGTGCGGATGGAACTTGCCGATGACGTCGCCGACGGTGCGCGCGGATTTCTTGTGCTTGGACACCGCCGACAGCCCGAGCTCGCTCATGGCGTAGGTGATGCGCCGCTGCACCGGCTTGAGTCCGTCGCCGAGCGCAGGCAGCGCCCGGTCGAGGATCACGTACATCGAGTAGTCGAGGTAGGCCTTCTCGGTGAAGGTGCGCAGCGGCTGGCGCTCGACGCCCTCGAAGTTCAGCTCCTGGTTCTCGCCCGCCACGGCTAGACCTGCACTTCCGCCAGGTTGCCCTTCTCCTCGAGCCATTCGCGCCGGTCAGCGGCGCGTTTCTTGGCGAGCAGCATGTCCATGAGCTGGTCGGTGTTGTCCTTGCCGTCGATCGTGAGCTGCACCAGGCGGCGCGTGCGCGGGTCGATGGTGGTCTCGCGCAGCTGCGTCGGGTTCATCTCGCCGAGGCCCTTGAAGCGCGTCACCGTGGGCTTAGTGCGCGGGCTCTCCTTCTCGATCTTCTTCAGCAGCTGATCGCGCTCGCCGTCATCGAGGGCGTAGTGCACCTGCTTGCCGGCATCGATCCGGTACAGCGGCGGCATCGCCACGTGCACGTGACCGTGCGCCACCAGCGGGCGGAAGTGCCGCAGGAACAGTGCGCACAGGAGCGTGGCGATGTGCTGGCCGTCGGAATCGGCGTCCGCGAGGATGCAGACCCGGTGATAGCGCAGCGACGACAGATCGGGCGAGCCCGGATCGACGCCGAGCGCGACGCTGATGTTGTGCACCTCCTCGCTGCCGGCGAGCTGCCCCGGGTCGACTTCCCAGGTGTTCAGGATCTTGCCCCGCAGCGGCATGATCGCCTGGAAGTCCTTGTCGCGCGCCTGCTTGGCGGAGCCGCCGGCGGAGTCGCCCTCGACCAGGAACAGCTCGCAGCGCTTCGGCTCCTGGCTGACGCAGTCGGCGAGCTTGCCCGGCAGCGCCGGCCCCCCGGTCAGGCGCTTGCGCACCACGCGCTGCGCGGCCTTGGCGCGCTCCTGCGCGTTGGCGATGGCGAACTGCGCGATGCGCTCGCCCGCGTCCGGGTGACGGTTGAGCCACAGCGCCATCGAGTCGCGCGCGAAGCCCTCGACCAGCGGGGCGGCATCGCGCGAGCCCAGGCGCTCCTTCATCTGTCCGGCGAACTGCGGCTCGTGAATCTTCACCGACAGGACGTAGTTGGCCTTGTCCCACACGTCCTCGGGCGTGAGCTTGATGCCGCGCGGCACGAGGTTGCGGAACTCGCAGAATTCGCGCACCGCCTGCGCCACGCCGGCCCGCAGGCCGTTGACGTGCGTGCCGCCCTCGGGGGTCGGGATCAGGTTGACGTAGCTCTCGGCGAGCGCGGCTTCTGCATCCGGCGCCCAGCACAGGGCGTAGTCGACCGCATCGTCATCGCCGGTGCGCGTGCCGGTGATCGGCTCGGCCGGAATGCGCTCGTTCTTGCCCAGCTCCTCGAGCAGATAGGCGCCGAGGTCGCCGGTGTAGAACCACTCGTCCTTCTCGCCGCTCGTCTCGTTCTTGAAGGTGACGCGCAGCCCCGGACACAGTACCGCCTTGGCCTTCAGGGTGTGCTTGAGCTGCGGCACCGAGAACTTGTCCGAGTCGAAGTACTTCGGATCCGGCCAGAAACGCACGGTGGTGCCGCTGTTGCGCTGGCCGACGGTGCCGATCTCCTCCAGCTTGGAGGCGATCTTGCCGTCCTTGAAACTGATGTTGTATTCCTTGCCGCCGCGCTTGATCCAGCACTCGAGGTGCTTCGACAGCGCATTCACCACCGATACGCCGACCCCGTGCAGGCCGCCGGAGAACTTGTAGGTCTTGTCGGAGAACTTGCCGCCCGCGTGCAGGCGCGTGAGGATCAGTTCCGCACCCGACACCTTCTCCTTGGGATGGATGTCGACCGGCATGCCGCGGCCGTCGTCGGCGACCTCGAGCGAGCCGTCCTTGTACAGCACCACGTCGATCTGCTTGCAGTAGCCGGCGATCGCCTCGTCGACGCTGTTGTCGATGACTTCGTGCGCCAGGTGGTTGGGGCGCTGGGTGTGGGTGTACATGCCCGGCCGGCGCCGGACGGGCTCGAGGCCGGTCAGGACCTCGATATCGGAAGCGGTATAGGACTGAGTCATCCCGATGGTGCGTGTTCCGTGGCTTGCCGCGCCTGCGGCCGCTGCGGCGCGAGTGTAGCAGGTTGGCGCGGCGCGGCGGCCGCGCCACTCACGCGAGATCGAGCGTCAGCGCCGCGCGCACCGGCGCCGGCACCGGGCGCGCCTCGTGGCGGTAGTGCTCGTGGTCGATGCCGGCGGCGAGCGCGGCGCCGCCGCGCAGGGCGGTGACCATCGCCGGCTCGAGCTCGAAGCGCAGGAAGTGCACCGCCGAGGTCTTCTCCGCGTTCTCGCGCTCGAGGTCCTCGTCGGCGATTGCGAACACGCGCGCGCTGCCCGCGACCTGCACCCAGCAGCGGTCCTCGACGCCCTTGAGCTGCGCCAGCGCGTGCGGCCGCTCCGCGGGGTCGAACTCGAGCAGCAGCGTCACCTTCCAGTTGCTGCCGTCGGGGATCAACGGGTTATAGGCGGCCAGCTCCTCGGCGATGCCGAGCGGCTCGAAGATGCGTTCGGCGCGCAGCATCTCCTGCACCTGGTATTGCACGGTCACGCGGTCCTCGAAGCACCAGGTGGTGTTCGGCCCGACCGCCAGCCGCCGCGCGCCCTTGTGGCGCAGCACGCGGGCACGGAACGCGGTGCGGTCGCGCGCGTACTGCTCGAGCGACATGAGATCGTCCGCCTGGAGCTTGTTCACTGCGCGCCCCCCGGCCTCACAGTCCGTAGGCTACGCGCAGCAGCCGCAGCGGGTGCTCGGGCGGCCGCGCGCCCTCCAGGCCGCTCGCGATCTGGTGCCCGGCCATCGGGCAGTCGCTCGCGTAGTGGTCGGCGCCGCTGGCCTGCACCTTCTGCACCACCGGGCGGCCGATCTTGACGGAGGCCGCGCGGAAGCGCCGCTTCACCCCGTAGGTGCCGTCGTGGCCGGAGCAGCGCTCGATCGGCTCGACCGTGGTGCCGGGCACGAGCGTCAGCAGGTCGCGCGTCTTCAGTCCGAGATTCTGCACCCTGAGGTGACAGGGCACGTGGTAACTCACCTTGCCGAGCGCGGCCTTGAAGTCGGTGCGCAGCAGGCCCGCTGCGTGACGCAGCATCAGGTACTCGAACGGATCGAACATGTGCGCGCCGACCCGCTGTACCTGCTGATCCGCGGGGTACATGAGCGGCAGCTCCTGCTTGAACATCAGCACGCACGACGGAATGGGCGCCACCAGATCGTAACCGGCCTCCACCGCCTGCATCAGGCGCGGGATGTTGAACTCCTTGAGCTTCGCCACCCCCTCGAGGTCCCCGAGCTCGAGCCGCGGCATGCCACAGCAGCGCTCGCCATCGAGCAGCGCCAGCTCGATGCCGTTGTGCCCGAACACCGCCGCCAGATCCTCATCCAGCTCGGGCTCGTTGCGGTTGCCGTAGCAGGTGGTGAAGAGCGCCACGCGGCCGGTCGTGTCGGCCGTGGCGCGCGCCGCCCCGGCCGCCGCCGGCGTCACCGTGCCGAGCGCGGCCAGGCGCCGGCGGGCGCTGCGGGCCTGGTACTTCGGCAGCGGCGCGCCGCGGTCCACGCCCAGGGTCTTCTCCAGCAGCACGCGTCCGGGGCGCGAGGCGTTGACGGCGTTCACGATCTCCGCCACCACCGGGATGCCGGCGAGGCTGCCGACCGTGTCGGTGGCGGCCAGCACGCGCTCGCTCAGCGACAGCCCCTGTGTCTTCACCCGCGCCGCCTTGGCGCGCAGCATCAGGTGCGGGAAGTCGACGTTCCAGGGATGCGGCGGCACGTACGGACACTTGGTCATGAAGCACATGTCGCACAGGTAGCAGTGGTCGACGACCTCCCAGAAGACCTTGCGCTCGAGGGCGTGCACCTCGCCCTCGCGGGTGGCGTCCACCGCGTCGAACAGCGTCGGGAAGGCGTTGCACAGGCTGAAGCAGCGGCGGCAGCCGTGGCAGATGTCGAACACGCGCTCGAGTTCTTTCTCGAGCGCGCCCTGCTCGTAGAACTCCGCGGTGTCCCAGGCGAGCGGGTGGCGCGTCGGAGCCTCGAGGCTCCCCTCGCGTCCGCTGCCGGCGGCACCGGGGCGCGGCGGCGTAGTGCTCATGCGCGCGTCCGGCCGGGCGCGAGGCGTGCGTGGCGGGCGTGCGCCGGCGCGCGCCCGCCTCGTCCCGGGCGGCTCAGATCGAGTCCAGTGCCTTCTGAAAGCGGTTGGCGTGCGAGCGCTCGGCCTTGGCGAGCGTCTCGAACCAGTCGGCGATTTCCGCGAAGCCTTCCTCGCGCGCCGACTTCGCCATCCCCGGGTACATGTCGGTGTACTCGTGCGTCTCGCCGGCAATGGCCGCCTTGAGATTCAGCTTGGTCTCGCCGATCGGCAGGCCGGTGGCCGGATCGCCGACCGCCTCGAGGTACTCGAGGTGTCCGTGCGCATGGCCGGTCTCGCCCTCGGCGGTGGAGCGGAACACGGCGGATACGTCGTTGAACCCCTCCACGTCGGCCTTCGCGGCGAAATACAGATAGCGGCGATTCGCCTGTGATTCCCCGGCGAACGCATCCTTGAGGTTCTTTTCCGTCTTGCTGCCTTTGAGATTCATGACGCTCCTCACTTAGACTTGGTCTAATCAGAGTGCGGGACTCTATCCCCGCCGCGCACGGGCTGCAACCCTGGCGTTGACCCTGCCGCGGCGCGCTGTGTAACGTTGCGCGCCCCGCAACCTCGCCCTGCCGCTCACGGACCAGACTCACTTGGCGCGCAACAGCAAACCGCCGGACTTCGAAGAGGCGCTCGCCGAACTCGAGGGCCTGGTCGAGCGCCTCGAGCGCGGCGATCTGCCCCTCGATGAGGCCCTGAAAGTGTTCGAGCGCGGCGTGGCACTCACCCGGCACTGCCAGAGCTCGCTCCAGGCGGCGCAGCAGAAGGTCGAGATCCTGCTCCGCAAGGGCGGCGAGGCCCAGCCCGTGCCGTTCGAAGAGCCGCCGGCGGCGCCGGACGCCGGGGACCCGGACCTCGAGTGATGAACGCCGCCGCCACGGACGGCAACGCGCCGTCCGCCGCCTTCCTTGCGCGCGTCGCCGCCTGCCAGGCGCGCATCGAGGGCGTGCTCGATGCCGCGCTCGCCCTGCCCGATCCCGGCACCGCGCGGCTGCGCGAGGCAATGCGCTACAGCGTGCTGGGCGCGGGCAAGCGCTTGCGGCCGACGCTCGTGTATCTCACCGGCGAATCCCTCGGCGCATCGCCCGAGCGGCTCGATACCCCGGCCGCGGCCGTCGAGCTCATCCACGTCTACAGCCTGGTGCACGATGACCTGCCGGCCATGGACGACGATGACCTGCGCCGCGGCCGCCCCACCTGTCACCGCGCCTACGACGAGGCCACCGCGATTCTCGTCGGGGACGCGCTGCAGGCGCTCGCCTTCGCCGTGCTCGCCAACGAGCCGATGACCGGCACCTCGGCGCAGACCCGTCTGGAGATGATCCGCGTGCTGGCGCGCGCCACCGGCACCGGTGGCATGGCCGGCGGCCAGGCGGTCGACCTCGCCGCGGTCGGGCAGCAGCTGTCGGTGGCGGCGATCGAGAACATGCACCGGCGCAAGACCGGCGCCCTCATCGAAGGCAGCGTGGTACTCGGCGCCCTCGCCGCCGGTGTGACGGGCGGAGCGGAGCTCGACGCCCTCAAGGCCTTCGGCGCGGAGGTCGGCCTCGCCTTCCAGATCCAGGACGACATCCTCGACGTCGAGGGCGATGCGGCGCTGCTCGGCAAGTCGACCGGCGCCGACGCCGCGCACGGCAAGCCGACCTACCCGAGCACCGCGGGACTGGCCGCCTCGCGGGCACGGGCCGCGGCGCTGCGCGATGCCGCGATCGCGGCCCTTAAGCCCCTCGGCGGCCGCGCCGCGGCCCTGACGCAGCTGGCGCGCTACGTGGTCGACCGCTCGAGCTGAGGCGGGTGCCAGCCGGCCGGTGGCGCCGCGGGCGCCTTTTCCGGGCGGCACGGCGCCCCGTGTACACTGCATGAGCCGATGACCGCCGCGCCGGACAAGTACCCATTGCTGACCTCCATCGCGAGCCCGGCGGATCTGCGTCGGCTGCCCGTGGGCAAGCTGCCGGTGCTGGCGCGCGAGCTGCGCGAGTTCCTCATCCACGAGGTGAGCACGCGCGGCGGGCACTTTGCCGCGGGCCTGGGCACCGTGGAGCTCACGATCGCCCTGCACTACGTATTCGACACCCCGCACGACCGCCTGGTGTGGGACGTCGGTCACCAGGCGTACCCGCACAAGGTGCTGACCGGGCGACGCGAACGGCTGCACACCATCAAGCAGGACGGCGGCCTGGCACCCTTCCCGAGCCGCGCCGAGAGCGAGTACGACACCTTCGGCGTCGGACACTCGAGCACCTCCATCTCCGCCGCCCTCGGCATGGCGGTGGCGGCGGCGCGCGCCGGCTCCGACCGGCGCGTGGTGGCGGTGATCGGCGATGGCGCCATGACCGCGGGCATGGCGTTCGAGGCGCTCAACCACGCCGGCTCGCTGCCCGCCGACCTGCTGGTCATCCTCAACGACAACGACATGTCGATCTCGGAGAACGTCGGCGCGCTGTCGAACCATTTCGCGCGTGCGCTCTCGGGACGCGTCTACGCGCACCTGCGCGAGGGCGGCAAGAAGGTGCTGCGCCCCATGCCGACGGTGTGGGAGCTGGCGCGCCGCTCGGAGGAGCACCTGAAGGGCATGGTGTTGCCGGGCACCCTGTTCGAGGAGATGGGCTTCAATTACATCGGCCCGATGGACGGCCACGACGTCAAGGCGCTGGTGCGCACGCTGCGCAACGTGAAGAAGCTGCGCGGTCCGCAGTTCCTGCACGTGGTCACCAAGAAGGGCAAGGGCTATCCGCCCGCCGAGGCCGATCCCATCAAGTGGCACGGGCCCGGGCCCTTCGACCCGGCGAGCGGCACGATCTTCAAGGAGAAAAGCGCAGGTCCGAGCTACTCGCAGGTGTTCGGGCAGTGGCTGTGCGACATGGCCGAGCGCGACCCGCGCGTCATCGGCATCACGCCCGCGATGCGCGAGGGCTCGGGCCTGGTCGAGTTCTCCAAGCGCTTCCCGGACCGCTACTTCGATGTCGCCATCGCCGAGCAGCACGCGGTGACCTTCGCCGCCGGACTCGCGGCCGAGGGACTGAAGCCGGTGGTGGCCATCTATTCGACCTTCCTGCAGCGCGCCTACGACCAGCTGATCCACGACGTCGCGCTGCAGAATCTGCCGGTGGTGTTCGCGGTCGACCGCGCCGGACTGGTGGGCAGCGATGGCGCGACCCACCAGGGCAGCTACGACCTGTCATACCTGCGCTGCATTCCCAACACCGTGGTGATGGCCCCGGCGGACGAGAACGAGTGCCGCCAGATGCTGTACACCGCCAGCACCCTCGCCGCACCGGCCATCGTGCGCTACCCACGTGGCACCGGACCGGGCGTGCCGGTGCAGGCCGAGATGACGGCGCTGCCGGTCGGCAAGGCGCAGCTGCGCCGCGAGGGCAAGAGCGGCCTGGCGCTGCTCGCCTTCGGCGCGCTGGTGGCGAGCGCGCAGCACATCGCCGACTCGCTCGATGCCACGCTCGTCAACATGCGCTTCGTGAAGCCGCTGGATGAGGAGCTGCTGGCGGCGCTCGCGCGGCGCCACCGCGCCTTCGTCACCATCGAGGAGAACGCCAGCCACGGCGGCGCCGGCTCGGCGGTGGGCGAGCTGCTGGCCGCGGAAGGTCTGCAGCTGCCGCTGCTGCAGCTCGGCATCCCCGACCGCTTCATCGAGCACGGCTCGCGCGAGGGCTGCCTCGCGGCCGCCGGCCTCGACGCCGCCGGCCTGGCCGCGAGTGTCGAGCGCTGGTGGGCGCTGCAGTCACCCGAGCGCATGCGTTCCGCCGGCGGTGCCTGAGCGGCACCCACGCGGTTTGACAGAGCGCCGCCTCCGCATTCCGGGGGATGCAGGGCGCGTTCCCGTGCCGCCACAATGCGAATTACGGGTTTAGGCACCTTTCCTGTAGGCTTTCCATCATGAATCCACCCGCCGCCTCGGCCAAGATCGGGCGCGCCGCCCTCACGGAAGTTGAGGACGTGCAGGCGCGCGCCGACACGCGCCAGCTGCCGATCAATCGCGTGGGCATCAAGGACATCAGCCACCCGGTGCGGGTCAAGGACCGTTCCTCCGGGGAGCAGCACACCATCGCCACGTTCAACATGTACGTGAGCCTGCCGCACAACTTCAAGGGCACGCACATGTCGCGCTTCGTGGAGATCCTGCACGCCGAGCGCGAGATTTCGGTGGAGTCATTCCGCGCCATGCTGCACAACATGACCGCGCGGCTCGAGGCCGACACCGGCCACATCGAGATGAACTTCCCGTTCTTCATCATGAAGAAGGCGCCGGTGTCGGGCGTCGAGAGCCTGATGGACTACCGCGCCACGCTCATCGGCGAGCACAGCCACGGGCATACCAGGATGTGGGTGCGCGCCGTGGTACCGGTCACCAGCCTGTGCCCGTGCTCGAAGAAGATCTCCGACTACGGTGCGCACAATCAGCGCTCGCACGTGACCATCACCGCGCGCCTGCGCAGCCACATGTGGATCGAGGAGCTCATCGAGATCGCCGAGAGCGAGGCCTCGTGCGAGCTGTACGGCATCCTCAAGCGGCCCGACGAGAAATATGTCACCGAGCGCGCCTACCAGAATCCGAAGTTCGTCGAGGACGTGGTGCGCGACGTCGCCACGCGCCTGAACCACGACGAGCGTGTCGCCGCCTACACGGTCGAGTCGGAGAACTTCGAGTCAATTCACAACCACTCGGCTTACGCCCTGATCGAGCACGACAAGGACGCCTGAGGCGCCGCGCGCCGGCGCCAGGCCGCGGCTCCGGCTCCCGCATGAAGATTTCTTAATGCCGGCTTCATTGCCGCGCAAGGCCGTGCCCACTAACTTCCCACTCCAGCAGCACCGCAAGGAGTCAGGGCATGAGAGTCCTCGCCGCATTCACCGCCACCGCCGTCCTCGGCTGTGGCCTCGCCGTCGCCGCCGATCCTCCGGCCGCGCCGTCCGCGACCCCCGTCAAGCACCCCTCGCTCAAGGTGTGCAACAAGCAGGCCGACGCCAAGCAGCTCACCGGTCCGTCCCGGGCGCAGTTCGTCAAGGCTTGCCGCGCCGGAACCTCCAGCAAGGCCTCCTAGTCCCCGGCGCGACGGCCGCTCAGGCCGGCAGCTCGACGACCACCCTGAGGCCGGGCTCGTTGCTCTGCAGCTCGAGGCGGCCGCGATGCAGCCGCGCAATGGCGGCCACCAGGCTCAGGCCGAGTCCGCTGCCCTCCTCTCGCCCGGCCATGCCGATGCGCACGAACGGCTGCACGGCGCGCGAGCGGTCGGGACCTGCGATGCCGGGGCCGTCGTCGCTTACGGTGAGCCGCACGCCGTCGGCCAGGCGCCGCACCGCCACGTCGATGGCGCCGCCGGCGGGTACGTACTTGAGGCCGTTCTCGATCAGGTTGGTGATCAGCTGCGCCAGCAGCTGTCGGTTGCCCTGCACCACCGCCGCCTCCTGGTGGCAGGCGAGCCTCAGTCCCTTGTCGCCCGCGGCCGGCTCGAACAGGTCGACGAGCTCGGCCGCCAGCTCGCCGACGTCCACCGCGGCCGGCGCCGCCAGCGGCGCACCCGACTGGGCGAGCGCGATCTGCAGCAGCGTCGCGAGCGTGCGCTGCAGGTGGTCAACCTCGCGCAGCGCCGAGTCCACCGACTCGTGCACTGCCGGCTCGAGCGGCGGGGAGCGCAGCAGTAACGCATCCATGCGCGTGCGCAGGCGGTGCAGCGGCGCGCGCAGGTCGTGGGCGGCGCTGTCGAAAGTGGCGCGCAGCGTCCCGGCCTGCTCCTCGAGCCGGTCGAGCACGCGGTTGACCGATATGGCGAGTGAGTCGAACTCGTCGTGGGCGCCCGCCACCGGCAGGCGCCGCCCGGGCGCGCCCGCCATGATCGCCTCGCAGGTGCTGGCCGCCTCGCCGACGCGCCGCGCCAGACGGAAACTGAACCAGAAGCCCGCCAGTGCCGCGGCCAGGGTCGACAAGCCGATGCCCCACAGGGTGGCGAAGCGGAACTTCTCGGCGAAGCGTCGCCCCTGCGAGATGTCGGTGCCGACCAGCAGCAGGTCGCCCCCGGGGAGGGTGCGCACCGCGGCGCGCACCGGGTGCACGGCGCGCCGGCCCGGCTCGATGGTGGCGATCTCGAACTCCGGCCGCGGCTCGGTCGGCATGCCGTCGAACGGCCAGGTTGTGACGTTGCCGGAGATGCGCTCGTAGTTGGCGTCGGCGAGCATGTAGACCGCGCCGATGCGACCCCAGCTGTCGATGCGCAGGTTGATCTCGTCGGTCACGCCTGGCACGCCGGCGCGCGCGAACTTGTCTTCCAGGCTCTTGAGCTCGGTGTCGATGATCAGGTCGACCTCGTCGGTGATCAGGCTCTCGGTGAGCAGATAGGCGCTGCCGAGGGTGACCCCCACTGCGAGCGTCACCAGCAGGGTGTAGCCGACCGAGAGGCGGAAGGCGGTGGTGTTGAACAGGGCGAGGCGCACGCCGGCTCAGAGGTCGCTGCGCAGCACGTATCCCGAGCCGCGCACGGTATGGATCAGGGGATGATCGGTGCCGCGGTCGATCGCCTGGCGCAGGCGGCTGATGTGCACGTCGATGAGATTGCTCTGCGGGTCGAAGTGCAGGTCCCACACCCCCTCGAGCAGCATGGTGCGGGTCACGACCTGCCCCGCCCGGCGCATGAGGAACTCGAGCAGCTTCAGCTCGCGCGCGGTGAGCTCGACCTCGCGGCCGGCGCGCGTGACGCGGCGCGCCAGCAGGTCGAACTCCAGGTCCTCGACTTTCAGGCGCGTGGTGTGCGGGGTGTTGGGGCGGCGGCGCAGCAGCGCCTCGATGCGCGCCAGCAGCTCGGCGAATGCAAACGGCTTGGTGAGGTAGTCGTCGCCGCCGGCCTTGAGCCCCTTGATGCGGTCGTCGACGCTGCCGAGCGCGGACAGCACCAGCACCGGGGTGCCGATGCCCTTGGCGCGCAGCTGCTCGATGACCGTCAGCCCATCGAGCTGCGGCAGCATGCGGTCGGTGACGATGAGATCGAAGTGGCCCTCGGTGGCGCGCAACAGGCCGTCGCGGCCGTCGGCGGCATGATCGACCGCATAGCCGCTCTCGCGCAATCCCTTGACCAGGAAGCGCGCCGCCTCGGTGTCATCCTCGATGAGCAGTACGTGCACGGGGCGACAGGGTAGGAGCCGCCCGCGCTGCCGCGCAAGAGCCGCGGTCTTAGGAGGCGGCGGAGGCGGTGCCCTTGCGCTCGGCGCTCTGCAGGCGCGCGATCAGCGAGCTGAGGAACACGCGATTGAAGCGCAGCTGGCAGGAGGCGGATACCTGCTCGAGCAGCGTCGAGCTCACCTTGAGCACCGTCACCGCGCCGCCGGCGCGGATGGTGGCCGTGCGCTTGGCGCCGGGCACGTAGCTGGCCTCGCCGAAGCAGTCACCGGTGTCGAGCGCACCGATGCGCTGCCCGTGACGCTCCACCACGCAGCCGCCGCTCACCAGAATGTAGAAGCGGTCGTCCATCTCGCCTTCCTTGACGATCTCCTCGCCGCCCGCGTAGTCCTGCCAGCTGCTGGCGCGCAGCACTTCCCAGATCTCGGCATGGCTGAACTCGTGGAAGAACTTCAGCCGGCGCAGCACGCCGAACTGCTCCTGGCGGTCGATGCGCGAGTTGGCCTCGCGCAGCCGCGCGTGCACGCGCGTGAGCTCGGCGGCGAAGTCCAGCCCGCTCTTGCAGCGCTTCTCCGGGTCCTTCTGCAGCGCGCTGGCCACCACCATCTCGATTTCCTCGGGAATGTCCTTGCGCAGGGTGTGGATCGGCGGCGGCGTCGCGTACACGATCTGGTGCAGCAGCTTCTGCAGGTTGCCGGCGCGGAACGGGCGCGCGCCGGTCAGCAGCTCATACATCACCGCGCCGAGCGAATACAGGTCCGAGCGGTTGGTGAGCTCGAGGCTCTGCACCTGCTCGGGGGACATGTACGAGGGACTGCCGGCGATGCCCTCGATGCGCGAGATGTCCGAGTCCGACACCAGCGCGATGCCGAAATCGATGATGCGCACGTCGCTGTCCTGCGTGAGCATGATATTGGAGGGCTTGATGTCGCGGTGGATCACGCCGCGCGAGTGCGCGTAGTGCAGCGCCTTGGCGCACTTGAACATGATTTCCACCACGTCATCGATGCGCAGCAGGTTGTCGGGGCGGCAGTAGGCCGCCAGGGTGCGCGCGCCGTGCACGTGCTCGGTGACGATGTAGCAGTGCCCGTTCTCCTCGCCGGCGTCGTAGATCGGCAGGATGTGCGGATGCTGCAGCATGCCCACCAGGTGCGCTTCCGACAGGAACATCTTGCGGGCGATGCGCGCACGCTCCTCGTCGCCGCCGGTGTCCATGTTGTAGACCTTGATGGCGACGTCGCGGCCGTAATACGCGTCGTGGGACAGGTAGACGACACCGGTACTGCCGCGGCCCACTTCGCGCACCACCACGTACTTGCCGATCTTGTCGGGCATGCGTGCCCCGGGCTTGGCGGGCGGTACGGTTCTTGAGGCCGGTAATGACATGGCGCGTCGCTAATCGAAACGGCGCGTCAGGATACGGGGTCGCCCGCTCGGGTGACTGTGATGCATCCCTCACGCGCCCGGGCGCGGCGGCGCAACCCGGCCGGCTGCGCTCAGGCAAAGTGCTCGTATCCGGAATGCGAGAACTCCATCACAGTACCCTCGCGCTGCACGACCGCGCCTGGTGCGGCACGCAGCGTGCCGATGCGCGTGTAGCCCCAACGCTGCGGCGGCAGCTCTGCGGCGAGGCTCGCAACGCGATCAGGGTGCACCGCGAAGCACAGCTCGTAGTCGTCGCCGCCGGTGAGCGCGAGCTCACCCGCGCGCTCGGCGCCGAGTGCGGCGCGCAGTGATTCCGACAAGGGCAGCGCCGCCCAGTCGAGCTCGACGCCCGCACCGCTCGCCGCGGCCAGCTTGCCGGCATCCGCCAGCAGGCCGTCGGAGACATCGATGCAGGCGCTGGCATAGCCGCGCAGCCGTTCGCCGAGCGCCAGGCGCGGCTGCGGGCGCAGGAAACGCTCGCGCAGGTAGGCGCTGGCCTCGGGCGCGGCGGCGAGCCGTCCCTGCTCCAGCGCGAGTCCCGCGGCCGCATCCCCCGGCGTCCCCGACACGAACAGCACGTCGCCCGGGGCGGCGCCCGCGCGCCGCAGCGCGCTGCCGCCCGGCACGTGGCCGAGCAGGGTCACGGTGACGCACAGCGGGCCGCGGGTAGTGTCACCGCCCACCAGCGCCACGTCGTGCGCCCGCGCCAGCTCGCCGAGGCCGGCGGCGAACTGCGCCAGCCATGCGGGCTCGGCCTGCGGCAGGGTGAGCGCCAGCAGCGCCCAGGCCGGGCGCGCACCCATGGCTGCGAGGTCACTTAAGTTAACAGCGAGGGCGCGGTGCCCGAGGGAAGCCGGGTCGGCCGGCTCGGGGTAGTGCACGCCCGCCACCAGCGTGTCCGTCGCCGCCACCAGCTCCTGTCCGGCCGCCGGCGCCAGCAGCGCCGCATCGTCGCCAACGCCGAGGCGCACGTCGCCGCGGGTCGCGCCGCAGCTGCGGAAGTAGCGGTCGATGAGTGCAAATTCAGTGAGCGCCACGTGCGCCCCGTGGCGTCAGTGCTCGCCGGGCCGCAGCTCGCGCGCGGCGCGATCCAGCACGGCGTTCACGAACTTGTGGCCATCGGTGGCGCCGAAGCGCTTGGCGAGCGACACCGCCTCGCTGATGACGACGCGGTGCGGCACATCGCCGCGCGCGCTGAGCTCGAACAGCCCGATGAGCAGCGCCGCGTGCTCGATCGGATCGAGCAGTCGCGGCTCACGGTCGGCGAGCGTGGCCAGCCGTGCATCGAGCTCGGCGCGCGCGTGCCATACGCCCTCGACCAGGACGCGGAAATACTCGGCGTCGGCGCGCGGCATGTCCTCGGAGGCGCCGAACTCCTGTACCAGGTCCTGCCACGGGCCGGCATTCAGCTGCCAGCGGTACAGGGCCTGCAGCGCGAGCTTGCGCGCCACGCTGCGCGCGCCGCTGTACTCGCGCTCGCGCGGAGCGGCGCTGCCGGCGCGCGCCTTCACAGCCGCGCCACGAGCGCCGCCATCTCGAGCGCGCATTCGAGCGCTTCGGCGCCCTTGTTGTCGGCACCGGTACCGGCGCGCTCCAGCGCCTGCTCGAGCGTCTCGACGGTCAGTACGCCGAAGGCGATCGGTACACCGGTGTCGAGACTGGCGCGCTGCAGGCCGCGCGCCGCCTCGCCGGCCACATACTCGAAGTGCGGCGTGTCGCCGCGGATCACGCAGCCGAGCGCCACCACGGCGTCATAGCGTCCGCTGGCGGCGAGCCTCTTGGCGATGAGCGGCAGCTCGAAGGCGCCGGGCACGCGCACCACGGTGAGCTCGGCGGCGGCGCCGCCGCGCTCCGCCCAGGCACGCTGCGCCCCCGCAATCAGGCTGGCGACGATCAGGTCATTGAAGCGCGCGGCCGCAATGACGATGCGGCGGCCGGCGGCGGCGGGCTCGCCCTCGATGAGTCGCGGCGCACTCACACCTCTTCCCCGACGTAACCCTCGATCTCGAGCCCGAAGGCGGAGATGCCGTGCATCTGCTTGGGCGCCGACAGCACCCGCATGCGCCGCACGCCGAGGTCCTTGAGGATCTGCGCCCCGATGCCGAAGGTGCGCAGTACCCCGCCCTCGCCGTGGCTGTCGCCCTCGGCCTGCGCCGGGTCGGGAGTGGCGAAGTAGCGCACCGCGTCGGCCAGCTCGCGCGGCGATTCCTTGTGGCGCAGCACCACGATCACGCCGTGGCCGGCGTCGACGATGCGCTGCATCGCCGCGCGCAGCGTCCAGGCCCGCGCCACGCCGTGCAGGCCGAGCAGATCGCGCAGCGTGTCGGTGAGGTGCACGCGCACCAGCGGCACTTCCCGTCCGTCGAGCCGGCCGTGCGCGAGCGCCAGGTGCACCTCGAGGCTCACGTCGTCCTGGTAGGCGTACAGGCGGAACTCGCCGAGCTCGGTCTGCACGCTCTGCTCGGAGATGCGCTGCACCGAGCGCTCGGTCCGCAGCCGATGGCGGATCAGGTCGGCGATCGTGCCCACCTTGAGCCCGTAACGCCGCGCGAACTCCTGCAGCTGCGGGCGGCGCGCCATGCTGCCGTCGTCGTTCATCACCTCGCACAGCACGCCGGCCGGCTTCAGCCCGGCGAGCTTGCACAGGTCGACCGCCGCCTCGGTGTGGCCGGCGCGCACCAGCACGCCGCCGCGCCGCGAGCGCAGCGGAAAGATATGGCCGGGGCGGGCAAAGTCGCCCGCTGCCGAGGCCGGTTCGGCCAGCGCGCGGATGGTGGCGGCGCGGTCGGCGGAAGACACGCCGGTGGTAGTGCCGGCGCGCAGGTCCACCGAAACCGTGAAGGCCGTGCGATGCGACTCGCTGTTGACGGGCACCATCTGCGGCAGCTCGAGGCGGTTGAGCTGCTCTTCCGGCATGGGGACGCAGATGATGCCGCTGGTATGGCGGATCATGAACGCCACGCTCTCCGGCGTGGCGTGCTCGGCCGCCATGATGAGGTCGCCCTCATTCTCGCGATCCTCATCGTCCATGATCACGACCATGCGCCCGGCACGCAGCTCGGCAACGATCTCCGCGACCGAACTGAGCTCGGGAGCCGGCCCCGGAGCGGCGCCCTTGCCGGGTATGGGAACGATCTTGGACATGGCGTGCGTGCGGCTGGTTGGGCACGCCAGTATACCCGAGGCCTCGCTGCGCCCGCCGCGCGTGGGAGCTGGCCCCTATTTCGGCGCGGCCGGTGGCAACAGCGGCACCACCACCTGCGTCAGGGTCTGTTCGGTAACGGCGTTGCCGGCCAGCAGCCGCGCGCGCACGGTGCCGGTGCGATCGATGATCCAGGTCATCGGGACTGCGAGCGGCGCTCCGAAGCCGTTGGCCTGGGCGCTCGCCGCCAGCGCCGCCGGATAACTGTGTTGCTGCATGACGCGCGCCACTTCGGCGCGATCCTGGGCGTCATCGACGCTCACGCCGATCAACACCAGGCCGCGCGCACGGTAGCGCTGATAAAAGGAGTCGAGCGGCGGCATCTCGGCACGGCACGGCGAGCACCATGTCGCCCAGAAGTTGACGATCACCACCTTGCCGCGCTCCCTGGCGAGGTCGAAGGTCTTGCCATCGAGCTGCGGCACGACCAGTGCGGGGGCTGGCTGGCCGATGCTCGCCCCGTCCGCGGCAGTCCCGGGCGCGGCGGTGAGCAGCATGGCCGCGGCTGCGCCGTGCAGCGCGAGCGCGCGGCGCCGTCGTGGCAGGGATGGGCTGCGCATGGCCGGCCATTGTAGTTGGCCGTGGCTGCCGCGGAACACCTTCAGGCGGGCCGTGCCAGCAGCGGCGTCACGACCCGCTGCAGGCGTTCCTGCGTCCACGACGGCTGCTTGTCCTTCCAGCCATCGTCGACCAGCACCCCGGTGCGGTCGATGGTGAAACTGACCGGCAGACGCCAGATGCGACCGTAGCCCGCCGCGCTAGAGTCGCGCAGCAATCCGACCGGGAAGCGCAGGGACTGCGCGATGCGATGCACCTCGGGCAGCTGCTCCGCGGTGTCGAGGCTGAACCCCAGGATGCGCAGCCCGTCCCGGCCGTGCTCGGCCAGGTAGTCCGACAGCAGCGGCAGCTCGGTGCGGCACGGCGTGCACCAGGTGGCCCAGAAAGTGAGGATCACGACCTCGCCGCGCAGCTCGGCGGTGGAGATGTGCGTGCCGTCCAGCGTGACGAGCGTGGCGGGGGGCGCCGCCTCGCCGGTGTGCAGGCCGCGCGCCGCGGCGGATGGCGGCCGCAGAGCAGCGCCGGCCATGCACGCGGCGAGGCCCCCGAGGAAGGTGCGGCGCGTGGCTGCCATCTGCGCTGCGGGATCACAGGGCATAGCTGACCCCTACGCTCGCGGTGAAGCGCGGAAACAGCTGGATGCCGTAGAGGTTGCTGTACACCGGCACCTGCACGAAGCCAAACAGCTGCAGGCCGCGCGCCGCCTGCACGGTGATGCCCGGGCTCAGGTAGGCGACGATGCCGGCGGTGCTCTGCACATCGGCGAGTGCGCCCTGATCGGGGGACTTGTGCAGCAGGTTCAGCTGCACCTGAGGAACCCAGCGCGGGCTGGCCTCATAGCGCAGCCCGGCACTGACGGTGGTGGAATTGCCCGGTCGATAGTCGTTGCCTGGCTGGTCCATGTGATGGCGGAGCGCGCTCTGGAACTGCGCGTTGAAGAACGCGTCGAAGTTCTGGCTCACCGCTCGGTAGTAGTAGGCGCCCACGATGAGGTCGGTGCTGCCGGTGCCGGGCTGCAGGCTGGCATCGAGCGGTGTGCCCGCATTCGGACCGGCATTGAAATCCACCGCCGTGCCGTAGCGGCCGGTGGCCAGCTTTACGCCGAGCTGCACGCCCAGGTTGCGGGTCGGCAGCCAGCCCTGATAGCTGCCGACTACCTTGACGTCGCCGATGCTCGAGCTGCGCGAATAACTGAGCGGCGGCAGCGGCTGGGTCGAGTCGAAGTCGCCGTAGGTCGAATGATCGCGGATGACGTAAGGCACCAGCAGCGTGACGTTCCAGGCGGAGTTGGGCGTGTAGCTCAACGCCCCGGTGACATAGCGATTCAGCGTGTCGTGCTCGAGTTCGCTGCCGTCGGGAACGCCCGCAACCGAATGCGTGCCGCTGCGCAGCTCGTCCTGGTTGAGGTAGTCGTACTCGAGGCTCAGGCGCCAGCCCGGCAACGCCGAGTAGCCCATGGCGGCATCGGCGCTGAGCGTGCAGCCGCAGGTGGCGCAGGCCACCGCTTGCCCGGTAGCCAAGGTGGCCAGAAGGGCTGAGACCACGACTGATGCGCACCCAAGGCGTCCCGGTGAGGCGCCCTGAGCCCGCAAAAAACCAACAATCATTTTATTGTTCCCTCGACTGGCGCTCGCCGGCGGCCAACACGGGCAACGCACCGGGGGACGGGCGGACGCGAACAGATCGCAGGCGGCGCAGCGGCTGCGCCGCCGAGCTCACGGATTCAGGCCAGGGAGGGCGGCCCTCGGGAAGATTGCGCGCGCAGGATGGCGGGGACGTGGTGACGCGCACCGGCAGGCGCGCTGAAACGGGCAATGATCGGTGCGGCGGGAATCGGTACAGAAAGCGCGGCAGAAAAGGCGACGCTCGCCCCGCTGCTAAAGACACAGCTCGGGTGCGGAGCACCCGGATGGGGCCCGCGGTGGCCGGCATGACCGGCCTGGGCGCGGTGAGCATCATGCGTCGCCATGGCCGGAGGCATGACTCCGCCGGCCGGGCACAGCTCAACGCTCAGACCGCCCGCACCGGAGACCGGCATGAACCCTTCCGGGATCAGGCCGCGCACCAGGAGTGCGCACGCCACCAGCAGCGCGAGGCGTCGTCGGGTCCGCAGGTGGAGGGATGCCGTCATTGGCTGCAGTCTAGTCGCGGCTCCAGGTGCCCCATATGGGTAGAACAACCTAAGTTACTGTCCGCAAGTCCCGATTTTCAGCGTTCCGGCACGGCCAGGAGCCGTGCCAGGTAGCGCGCCACCAGGTCAACCTCGAGGTTGACGCGCGCCCCGCTCGCCAGCGCCCCGAGCGTAGTCGCGGTCTGGGTGTGCGGGATTATGTTGACGCCGAAGCTCGAGGCACCGACTTCATTGACGGTCAGGCTCACGCCGTCCACCGCGATCGAGCCCTTGGGCGCGACGAAGCGCGCGAGCGCCGCGGGCAAGCCGAGCGTGAGGCGGCGCGAGCGCGCATCCTCGCTGCGCGCCAGCACCTCGCCCACCCCGTCGACGTGGCCGGAGACCAGGTGACCGCCGAGAGCGTCGCCGGCCCTGAGAGCCGGCTCGAGATTCACCACCGCACCAGGGCGCAGCTCCCCGAGGGTCGTGAGCGCGAGCGTCTCGCGCGATACGTCCGCCACGAAGCTGGGTCCAACGATCTCGGTGGCAGTCAGGCAGCAGCCCTGCACACAGATGCTGTCGCCGACATGCAGTGCCGCCGGGTCCAGGTGCGTGCAGCTGATGGTCAGGCGCAGGTCGCCGCCGCGGCTCTCGCACGCTGCGACGCGACCGATGTCCAGGACGATGCCGGTGAACATGCTAGGGCGCCTGCGGACGCAGCCGCAGGCGCGCATCGGCACCAAGCTGCTGCATCTCGAAAAGAGTGAACTGCGGCGCCTGTTCCAGTTCAGTGAGACGCGGCAGCTGCACCAGCGCGCGCGCGTCGGGACCGAGGAGCCGGGGCGCCATGTAGAGGAGCAGCTCGTCCACCAGGCCCAGCGCGATGAACTCGCCGGCGAGCGTCGCGCCGGCCTCCACCAGCACCTCGTTGGCCTCGAGCTCGCCCAGCCGCGCCAGTACCGCAGCCAGATCGAGGCGCGCGCCGGATGCCGGCAGCGCCTCGACGCGTGCGCCGCGCGCGCTCAGGGTTGCGGCCCGGACATCGTCCGGGCTCGCCGGGGCGGTGAGAATCAGCACCTCGCCGCCGCCGGCAAAGAGCTGCGCCTTGGCGGGCGTGCGCAGGCGCGTATCGAGCACCACGCGCAGCGGCTGGCGCGGCTCGCGGCCCTCGCCTTGCGGCGCCGCGCGCACGCTGAGCAGCGGATCGTCGGCGAGTATGGTGCCGATTCCGGTCAGGATCGCCGAGCTGCGTGCCCGCCAGCGCTGCACGTCGGCGCGTGCCGCCTCGCCGCTGATCCACTGACTGACGCCGTTGGCGAGTGCGGTGCGCCCATCGAGGCTCATGGCGAGCTTCAGGCGCACGAACGGTGTCCCCAGCTGCATGCGCTTGAAGAAGCCGACGTTGAGTTCGCGCGCCTCGGCCTCGAGCAATCCGGCCTCCACGGTGATGCCGGCCGCGCGCAGTGCCTGCGCGCCCTGCCCGTTGACGAGCGGATTGGGATCGTCGGCGGCGTACACCACCCGCGCCACGCGCGCCTCGCGCAAGGCGTCCACGCACGGCGGCGTGCGACCGTGATGGCTGCACGGCTCGAGCGTCACGTACACCGCGGCGCCCGCGGCCTGCTCGCCAGCGGCGCGCAGCGCCGCGACCTCGGCGTGCGCTTCGCCGGCGCGCTCGTGCCAGCCTTCCGCGATCACGCGGCCGCGCTGCGCGATCACGCAGCCGACGCGCGGATTGGGGTCGGCAGTCTCCAGACCGCGTGCCCCCAGGGTCAGGGCACGCTGCATCGCGAAGCGGTCAAAGTCGGAGAACATCGTTGCCACGAGACTCCCGGGAGGGGTGATTATTCCACCCGCGGCGCTGCGCTTCCCAGATGGCGGGTCATTTCCTGCCGCCGCCGCCCGGATCGCCTTCCGCCGGGGTTGAACCGGCCTCCGGCAGCAGCGGCAGCTGCTCGCGGCTGGCGTCCCGACCGCCCGCGCGCTTGCGGCCGCGTGGCGCCGCCTCGGGACGCGCCCGGGCACTGCGCAGGCGCTGGATTTCCTCGTGAAAGGCCTCCACATCCTCGAACTGACGGTAGACCGAGGCGAAGCGCACGTACGCCACCTCGTCGAGGTGGCGCAGCTCCTCCATGACCAGTTCGCCGATAGCGCGGGCGGATACCTCGCGGTCACCGAGACTGCGCACCTTGTGCACGATACGGCTCAGAGCCTCGTCGATCTGCTCGCGCGCCACCGGCCGCTTCTCGAGCGCCTTCAGCATGCCGCCGCGCAGCTTGTCTTCGTCGAAGGCCTCGCGCCCACGGTCGCCCTTGATCACCAGTGGCATGACCAGCTCGGCGGTCTCGAAGGTGGTGAAGCGCTCGCCGCACTTCAGGCATTCGCGGCGGCGGCGTATCTGCCGCCCCTCGCCTGCCAGGCGTGAGTCGTTCACCTTGGTCTCTTCGTGGCCGCAGAACGGACAGTACATGCGGCGCGTCAGCCTCCGGTCACTGGTATACCGGGAAACGCCCGCACAGCTCGACCACCTGCGGGCGCACGCGCTCGACCGCCGCCGCGGCGCCCTCCGCATCCAGCACCTGTGCGATGAGGTCGACCACCTGCTCGACCTCGGCCTCGCGGAAGCCGCGGGTGGTGGACGCGGGGCTACCGATGCGCAGCCCGCTCGTGACCATGGGCGGGCGCGGGTCGTTCGGCACCGCGTTCTTGTTGACGGTGATGTTGGCCCGGCCGAGCGCCGCGTCCGCATCCTTACCGGTGATGTTGCGGTCCGCGAGGCTCATGAGGAACAGGTGGTTGTCGGTGCCGCCGGACACGATCGGGTAGCCGTGCTTGATGAAGCGCGCCGCCATGGCGCGCGCGTTCGCCAGCACCTGGCGCTGATAGTCCTTGAACTCCGGCTGCAGTGCCTCGAGCAGCGCCACCGCCTTGGCCGCGATGACGTGCATCAGCGGACCACCCTGCGTGCCCGGAAAGACCAGCGAGTTCAGTTTCTTGGTGATCACGTCGTTGGCGCGCGCGAGGATCAGGCCGCCGCGCGGGCCGCGCAGCGTCTTGTGCGTGGTGGTGGTGACCACGTCGGCGTGCGGCACCGGGTTCGGGTACAGCCCCGCCGCCACCAGGCCCGCCACGTGCGCCATGTCGACCACGAAGTAGGCACCGACGCTCTTGGCGATCACGGCGAAGCGCGCCCAGTCGATGACGCGCGAGTAGGCGGAGAAGCCCGCGATGATCATCTTCGGCCGGTGCTCCTCGGCCAGCCGCTGCACCTGCTCGTAGTCGATCTCGCCGTTCTCCGGCCGGATGCCGTACTGGGCGGCGCGGAAGAGCTTGCCGGAGAAGTTGACCTTGGCGCCGTGGGTCAGGTGGCCGCCGTGGTCCAGACTCATGCCGAGGATCGGGTCGCCGGGCTGGACCAGCGCCAGATACGCCGCCGCGTTGGCCTGCGAGCCCGAGTGGGGCTGCACGTTGGCGAAGTCGGCACCAAACAGCTGCTTGGCGCGGTCGATGGCCAACTGCTCGACGATGTCGACGTACTCGCAGCCGCCGTAGTAGCGCTTGCCCGGATAGCCTTCCGCGTACTTGTTGGTGAGCACCGAGCCCTGCGCCTCGAGCACCCGTGGGCTGGCGTAGTTCTCGGACGCTATCAGCTCGACGTGGTCTTCCTGGCGCCGCCGCTCGCCGGCCATGGCCTCGGCCAGCGCCGGATCGAAACCCTCGATCTTCATGGTGTTGCGGAACATGCGCGGCGCCTTCGCTGCGGAGCTTGCCGGGGGGCGCGAATTGTACCGGAACGATGCCGCAGCCGCCTTTGTGCCGGCACGCCCGCCGCGCGGAAGGTTCGCGACAGGGCCGCGCGCCGCGGCCCCCTTAAATGAGGTTTTCGACCACCTCGGTCCAGGCCATGGCGAGGTTGGTGCGGTTGTAGCCCCCGCCTCCGAGGGCCAGCACGCGCCCGTGGCCGAGCGTGTCGGCGAGCGCGGCCAATTCACGCGCGGCACGGCCGTGCACCTGCGGCGAGAAGCGCAGGTGCGTGATCGGGTCGCCCTCGATGCTGTCCGCGCCGCACTGCAGGATGAAGAACTCCGGCTCGAACTTCTCCAGGTGCGCGGCTACCCGCGGCCAGACCGCGGCGAACACCTCATCGTCGGCTCCGGGCGGCAGCGGCACGTTGAGTTTCATGCCGCGGGCGGCGCCGCGGCCGGTCTCGGCGGCCGCGCCGGTACCCGGATACAGGTAGCGGCCGTCCTCGTGCAGATCGGCGAACACGACCGCCGCGTCGTCCTCGAAGGCGTAGAACACCCCATCGCCGTGGTGCGCATCGATGTCGACGTAGGCGATGCGCTTGAGGCCGGCGCGCTTTAGCTGCTCGATGGCCACGCCGCAGTCGTTGAATACGCAGAAGCCGGCAGCGCGGTCGCGCGCAGCATGATGCAGACCCGCGATCGGCACGAATGCGCGCCGGCACTCGCCGCGCATGATCGCCTCCATCGCGCTCAGCGTTGCGCCGACCACGCCCGCGGCCGCCTCGTACACGCCCTTGAACGCCGGCGTGTCGCCGGCATCGAGCAGGCCGCTGCCGCTGGCGGAGCGTTCCCGCACGAACTCGAGGTACTCAGGGCTGTGGAAGGAGCGCAGCTCCTCGTCGCTCGCGGCGCGCGGCTCGAGCGCGGTGACGCGCGCCGCCAGACCGCGTGCCCCGAACTCGCGCACGAAGGCGGCGAGGCGGTCGGGGCCGAACGGGTGACCGTCACCGAACCCGTAACGGGCCAGCCGTTCGCTGACCACCACTGCGACGCTTGTCATGGCGGTGTCCACTGCTCGCGTGCGCAGCACGCGTCAAGGCGCGCAAGCCTAACACAGCGGCGCGCCGCACACGGGTTAGCGGCGCGAGCGCGCCATGGCCATCGCCATCGCCATCGGTGCGGGCCGCGGCGACAATTCCCGGAGAATTTCCTTACACTCTGCAGCGCATGGCTCAATACATCTACACCATGAACCGCGTGTCGAAGGTGGTGCCGCCCAAGCGCGTCATCCTCCGCGACATCAGCTTGTCGTTCTTCCCCGGCGCCAAGATTGGCGTGCTCGGGCTTAACGGCGCGGGCAAATCGACCCTCCTCCAGATCATGGGGGGCCTCGACACCAGCTTCGATGGCGAGGCCCGGCCGCAGTCCGGAATCCGCGTCGGCTACCTGCCGCAGGAGCCGCAGCTGGACGCCGCCAAGGACGTGCGCAGCACGGTGATGGAGGGCCTCGGCGACACCTTCCGCCAGCTCGAGGAGTTCAACCATATCAGCGAGAGATTCGCCGAGCCCATGGACGAGCAGCAGATGACCGCCCTGCTCGAGCGCCAGGCAAAGCTGCAGGACGCCATCGACACCGCCGGGGGCTGGGAGCTCGAGCGCAAGCTGGAGATCGCCGCCGACGCGCTGCGCCTGCCGCCCTGGGAGGCGAATATCGGAACTCTCTCCGGGGGCGAGAAGCGTCGGGTGGCCCTGTGCCGGCTGCTGCTGTCGACACCGGACATGCTGCTGCTCGATGAGCCCACCAACCACCTGGACGCCGAATCCATTGCCTGGCTGGAGCGCTATCTCGAGGCGTACCCGAGTACCGTCATCGCCGTGACCCACGACCGCTACTTCCTCGACAACGTCGCGGAGTGGATCCTGGAGCTCGACCGCGGCTATGGCATCCCCTGGCACGGCAACTACTCCTCGTGGCTCGAGCAGAAGGAGCAGCGCCTGGGGCTCGAGGAGCGCGAGCGCGAGGCCCTGCGCAAGACCCTGGCGCACGAGCTCGAGTGGGTCCGGCAGAACCCCAAGGCGCGCCAGGCCAAGAGTAAAGCGCGCCTGCAGCGCTACGAGGAGCTGGCCTCGAAGGAGTTCCAGGAGCGCAACGAGACCAACGAGATCTATATCCCTCCCGGGGAGCGCCTCGGGGACCTGGTGATCGCGGTCGAGGGCCTGCGCAAGGGCTATGGTGAGCGGCTGCTGATCGACAGCCTGTCCTTCAACCTGCCGCGCGGCGGCATCGTCGGCATCATCGGCCCGAACGGCGCCGGTAAGACCACGCTGTTCCGCATGCTGACCGGCGCCGAACAGGCGGACGGCGGCGCGATCCGGGTGGGACCCACCGTCAAGCTGGCCTACGTGGACCAGTCACGTCAGACGCTGGATGACAAGAAGACCGTCTGGCAGGAGATCTCCGGCGGCCTCGACACGATCAAGGTCGGCGCCTACGAGACGCCCTCGCGCGGCTACGTCGGCCGTTTCAACTTCAAGGGCACGCAGCAGCAGCAGTTGATCGGCGCGCTCTCCGGCGGCGAGCGCAACCGCGTGCATCTCGCCAAGGTGCTGCGCGCCGGCGGCAACGTGCTGCTGCTCGACGAGCCGACCAACGACCTCGACGTGGAGACGCTGCGGGCGCTGGAGGAGGCGCTGCTCAACTTCCCTGGCTGCGCAGTGGTGATCTCGCACGATCGCTGGTTCCTCGATCGCATCGCCACGCACATCCTCGCCTTCGAAGGCGACTCGCAGGTGGTGTGGTTCGAGGGCAACTACCAGGATTACGTCGAGGACTTCAAGCGCCGCAAGGGCGAGGAAGCCGCCCAACCGCACCGCATCAGGTATAAGCCCCTGACGCGCTGAAAGGACGCGCTGCACCGTGTCGCGCCCGCCGCCATACGCGCCGCCCGACGATTCCGGGTTGTCCGGGCTGTGGCGCTGGGTGGGGCCGCTCGCGGCGCTGGCGGTGTTCGTGGCGGTGGCGGTGGTCCTGCACCACCAGTTCGCGCACCTGCACGTGCGCAGCGTGTTCGCGCATCTGCACGCGATCCCACACCGCCAGATACTGGCCGCGCTCGGCTTCACGGCGCTCAGCTACTGGCTGCTGTCCACCTATGAGGTGCTGGCACTCGCGTATCTGCGCCGGGCGATTGCCTATCCGCGCATCCTATTCACGTCGTTCATCGCCTACTCCTTCGGGCACTCGCTCGGCTTCGCGTGGTTCACCGGCGCGGCCATCCGCTTCCGCCTGTACGCCACCGCCGGCATCACCGCGGTGGACGTCGCCACCGTCACCGCCTTCTGCAGTCTGTCACTGGGGATCGGACTGGCGACCATCACCGGTCTATCGCTGCTGTTCGCGCCCGAGCACTTTGCGCGCCTGCTGCATCTGCACCAGGAGTGGGCGCAGGTGGTCGGCACGGTGCTGCTGGGCGCGGTGGGCGCCTACTCCCTGTGGGCGTGCCTGGCGCGTGGCACGCTCGAGATTCGCGGCTGGGCGCTGCGCGCCCCGGGGCCCGTGATCGGCCTGACCCAGGTGGCGCTGTCGGTGCTGGACGTGTCGCTGTCGGCGGCGGTGCTGTGGTGGCTGCTGCCCCCGGCGGCCCACATCCACTTCGTGACCTTTCTGGCCGTATACGCCGCCGCGGTGATCGCCGGCATCATCAGCCACGTGCCGGGCGGGGTGGGCGTGTTCGAGGCGGTGATCCTGTTCACTCTGCCGAACGTGCCGGCGGACGCGCTGCTCGGCTCGCTGCTCGCATATCGCGCCGTGTACTACGTGGTGCCGCTGGTATTCGGGACCCTGCTGTTCGGCTGCAAGGAAGTGGCCACGCAGCGCCGGGCACTGGCCCGCGCCCACGAACTCGCCAGCATGTACATCGCGCCGGTCGTGCCACAGATCGCCGGCGCCCTCACCTTCCTGGCCGGCGCGCTACTGCTGTTCTCGGGCGCGACACCGGCGGTCGATGAGCGGCTCGCGTTCCTCGACCAGTTCCTGCCGCTCGCCGTACTCGAGGTCTCGCATCTGGTCGGGAGCCTCGTGGGCCTCGGGCTGCTGGTACTGGCGCGCGCGCTGTTCCGCCGCGTGCAGGCCGCCTTCCACATCTCGGTGTGGCTGCTGGTGGCGGGCATCTTCGCCTCGCTCCTCAAGGGTCTCGACTTCGAGGAAGCGAGCCTGCTCATGCTGGTGCTGGGCGTGCTGCTGCTCGGGCGGCGCGCCTTTTATCGTCCGACCGCGATCCTCTCCGAACGCTTCACGCCCGCCTGGGTGGCGAGCATCCTGGGCGTGATCGCCATGGCGGTGTGGATCGGGGTGGTGTCCTACCGCCACGTCGCCTACTCGGATCAGCTGTGGTGGACGTTTGCGCTGCACGGCAACGCACCGCGCATGCTGCGCGCCTCGCTGGCGGTCATCGCACTCGGCAGCGCCTACGTCCTGCTCAACCTGCTGCGCCCGGCGCGCCCCGAGCCGGCGGTCGCCGGCCCGCAGGAGCTGGCGCGGGCGCGCGCCCTGATAGCCGTAGCCGACTACACGGTGGCCAACGCGGCGCTCACCGGCGACAAGCGGCTGCTGTTCAGCGACGCCGGGGATGCCTTCCTCATGTACCAGATCGCCGGCCACAGCTGGATCGCACTCGGCGATCCGGTCGGCGCCGCGCAGGGCGCCGAGGAGCTGGTATGGCGCCTGCACGAGATGTCCGACCATCACGGCGGCCAGACCGTCTTCTACCAGGTGTCCGGCGAGCGGCTGGCACTGTACGTCGACCTGGGTCTCGCGGCACTGAAGATCGGCGAGGAGGCGCGCGTGTCGCTCAGCGACTTTTCGCTCGAGGGCGGGGCGCGCGCCGACCTGCGCCAGGCGCACCGGCGCGCGCAGCGCGACGGCGCCGGCTTCGAAGTCGTGGCGCCGGAGGCGCTCGATCAGCTCATGCCGCAGCTGCAGCGCATCTCCGACGCGTGGCTGGCCGACAAGGCCACCGGTGAGAAGCGTTTCTCGGTCGGCGCCTTCACGCCGCAATACCTGCGCCAGTTTCCGGTGGCGGTGGTGCGCAGCGAGGGGCGCCTCTGGGCGTTCGCCAATCTCTGGACCACCGGTACCAGGGAGGAGCTGTCGGTCGATCTGATGCGCTTCGACCCGGCTGCGCCGCGCGGCGTCATGGACTTCCTGTTCATCGAGCTGATGCTGTGGGGACGGCGTGAGGGCTACCGCTGGTTCAACCTCGGCATGGCACCGCTGTCGGGCCTCGAGGCCCATCCGCTCGCCCCCGCCTGGCACCGCGTCGGCAATTTCGTGTTCCGCCACGGCGAGCATTTCTATAACTTCGAGGGCCTGCGCCGCTATAAGGCGAAGTTCGATCCGGCGTGGGAGCCGCGCTACCTGGTGGCCCCGGGCGGCATCGCGCTGCCGCGCGTGCTGGTCGATGTGTCGGTGCTGATCGCCGGCGGCATGAAGGAGTTGTTCGCCCGATGACTGTGCGATCCCGCTCGACCGCGGCCGCGATGCTGACGGTGGCCACGCTGCTCGCGGCGGCGCACGCCGCGAGCCCGCCGCCCGCTGCTGCTGCCGCCAACACTGCGCCCCAGGACGCGCCGCACGCACCCGGCACGGCGCCGTACGCGACCCATCTGCCCGCCGGACGCTTCGGCACGGTGACCGTCTACATCCCCGAGGGCCAGCCAACGAGCGTCGCGCTGTTCCTCTCCGGCGACGGCGGCTGGGAGCTCGGCGTGGTCAACATGGCGCACGCACTCGCCGCGCTTGGCGCGGTGGTGATCGGCGTCGACATCCGCCAGTACTTTGCCAGCCTGCACCGTGCGGCGCAGCGCCCCGGCGCGCCCTGCCAGATGATCGCCGCGGACTTCGAGGCGCTCAGCCACCAGGTGCAGAAGGAGATCGGCATGAGCGACTACCACGTGCCGGTGCTGGTCGGTTACTCCTCCGGGGCCACGGTCGCCTACGCCACGCTGGTGCAGTCGCCGCCCGGCACGTTCGCCGGCGCGCTCAGCCTCGGCTTCTGCGCCGATCAGGACTTCGCCGGCGCGGAGCTGTGTCCCGGGGCGGGGCTGCACTACACCCAGAACCCGCAGCACGAGCTGGTGCTCGAGCCGGCGCACAGCCTGCGTCAGCCGTGGATCGCCTTCCAGGGACAGAAGGACGAGGTGTGCAATGCGCACGCCGCAGATGAGTTCGCCGCGGCGGTCGCCGGGGCCGACGTCGTGCGGCTGCCCCTGGTGGGCCACGGCTTCGGGGTCGAGCGCAACTGGATGCCGCAGTTCCGCGAGGCCTACCGGCGCCTGACCGCGCGCCTCGAAGCCGCGCCCGAGCGGCCGCCCGACATCGGCGACCTGCCGGTGCAGGAGGTGCACGCCAGCGGCAACAGCCAGGACTTCGCGCTGCTGCTCACCGGCGACGGCGGCTGGGCGGGTCTCGATCAGGAGCTCGCCGCGCGGCTCGCGGCGCAGGGCGTGCCGACGGTGGGCCTGAACTCGCTCAAGTACTTCTGGACCGAGCGCAGTGCGGACCAGACAGCGCGCGATGTCGCCCGAGTACTGCACCACTACTTCAGCGCCTGGAACAAGCAGCGCGTGCTGCTGGTCGGCTACTCTTTCGGCGCCGACGTGCTGCCGTTCGTCGTCAACCGCCTGCCGCCGGAGCTGCGCGCGCGCATCGCCAGCGTGAGTCTGCTCGGCATCGATGCGCACGCCTCCTTCGAGGTGCGCATTTCTGACTGGGCGGGCAAGGATGAGGGCGGCCCGCCGACCCGGCCGGAGCTGGACATGATCGGACACGTGCCGGTGCTGTGCCTCTACGGCGAAGGTGAAGCCGATTCGATCTGCCCCGGCCTGAGTCAGCCCGGGATCGCGCGCGAGCAGGTCGGCAAGGGGCACCACTTCAGCGGTGAGTACGACCGGCTGGCCGACCGCATCCTCGCCTTTGCACGCACCGGGCGGCCTGTGACATAACGTGGCGCGGCTGGCGCTGCGCGGCTGATCCTTAAGCCGGGCGGTGGGTTGCCGCACGCTGGAGTAACATGGCTCCTGGCGGTCGCTCACAACAAACATCAGCCGCCACGCTCCGAAAGTATGTCCCTCTACATCGATTCTGCGAGCCGCCTGCACCACGATCAGGAAAAGAACCTGGTCGTGACCTGCCCGCACTGCCAGGCGGTGGCGCACATCACCTTGAGTGCGGTGCCGCGCTTCGAGGACCTGCAGCTGTACCGCCCCAAGCAGGTGGGCCTGGTGTACCTGTGCGACGCCTGCCACGCGCCGATCTTTCTGCGCTTCACCGCCCGCGTGTATGGCGCACAGCGCATCGAGCTGTCGCCGCAGTTCGCGGAGGTGGAGCGCGCGCGCGAGAAGTTCAGCTTCACCTATGTGCCGGAGGACGTGGAACTGCTGTTCCGCGAGGCGCTCATCTGCTTCTCGCAGGGTGCCTACAACGCCTTCGCCTCCATGTGCCGGCGCAGCGCGCACGCGATGTTTGCCGACCTCGGCGAGGCGGGCAAGCTGCGCCTGTTCGACGAGCTCAACGCCGTGCGCGACCTGGTCGACATCGCCCCGGAGCTGTTCACCAAGATGAAGAGCGTGCTGTTCGGGGCGGAGCTGGACGCGCGCTCGCCGCTGCCGCTGCTGGACGGCTACGAGGCGGGCGTCATGCTCGAAGTGGTCAAGGACCTGGTCTACGAAGCTTACGTCCGCAAGGGCAAGCTGCAGCAGGCACTCATGGTGCGGCGCTTCTTCCTCGACGAGACCGGCACGCACCACATCGCACCGTTCGTCTCCGCGAGCTGACCCTTCTCACTAGTCGACGAAGCGGCGTGCGTTGCGAAACAGCCGCATCCAGCCGCTGAACTCGCCCGCATCACGCGGTCGCCAGGAATTCTGCAGGTAGCGCACCGAGCGCTCCGGGTGTGGCATGGTGATGGTCACGCGTCCATCGGCATTCGAGAGTGCCGCGATCCCGAAGGGCGTGCCGCTCGGATTGGAGGGATAGGCACCGGCCACGCCTCCGGCGTTGTCGACGTAGCGCAAACCGACCAGCCCGCTGGCCGCGCAGGCGCTGGCCGCGGACTCGGTGGCGAATTCGGCGCGCCCCTCGCCGTGCGCCACCGCGATCGGCAGCCGTGAGCCGCTCATGCCTTCCAGCAGCACCGATGGCGAGCGCAGCACCTCGACCAGCGAGAACCGTGCCTCGTACTGCTCGCTGCGGTTCTTGACGAAGCGCGGCCAGTGCTCTGTTCCCGGGATCAGGGACTTGAGGGCCGCGAACATCTGGCAGCCGTTGCAGATGCCGAGCGCGAAGGCATCGCCGCGCGCGAAGAAGCGTGCGAACTCCTCGCGCACCGCTTCGTGGAACAGGATCGACTTGGCCCAGCCCTCGCCCGCGCCCAGCACGTCGCCGTAGGAAAAACCGCCGCAGGCCACCAGGCCCTTGAAGTCGGCCAGGCGGCGCCGGCCGGCGAGCAGGTCCGTCATGTGCACGTCGTGCGCCTCAAAGCCGGCGCGCTCGAACACGGCCGCGGTCTCCACGTGGCTGTTGACGCCCTGCTCGCGCAGGATCGCAACAGCCGGGCGCGCGCCGCGGGTGAGGTACGGGGCGGCGACATCCTCCTCGGGATCGAAGCGCAACGCGACCGTGAGCCCGGGATCGTCCTCCGCAGTCTGCGCCGCGAACTCCTCGTCGGCGCACTGCGGATCATCGCGCAGGCGACGCATGCGCCATGAGGTCTCGGACCAGGCGCGCTTGAGATCAGCCCAGGCCTCGTCGAACTCGACCGCGCCGACCCGTATCTGTACCCGCAGTTCACTCACCGGCGCGCCGAGATACAGGGCTGCAGCCCCGAGTGCGTGCCGGCCGAGCACTTCGAGAAAGGCCGGCTCGTCACCGGCGAGTATCTGCACCACCACGCCCGGCTCCTCGGCGAACAGCTGCTCGAGCGCGCCGCCGCGCGCGGCCGGCAGAGCGATATCGAGACCGCAATGGCCGGCGAACGCCATTTCCAGCAGCGTCACGAACAGGCCGCCGTCGGAGCGGTCATGGTAGGCGCGCAGCATGCCGGCGGCGCGCAGCTCGGCGAGCGCCGCGGCCAGCTGCGTCAGGCGCGCCGGCTCATCGAGGTCGGCTGGCTCGTCTCCCAGCTCGCCGTACACCTGCGCCAGCGCGGAAGCACCGAGGCGATTGCGCCCGGCGGCCAGATCGATGAGCCACAACGAGGTCGGGCGCTCGTCCAGCTGCAGTGCCGGCGTGAGCGTGCGACGCACGTCCGCCACCGGTGCGAACGCCGAGACGATGAGCGACACGGGCGCGACGACGCTCTTCTGCTCACCCGCCTCGCGCCAGGTGGTGCGCATCGACAGCGAGTCCTTGCCCACCGGAATCGCGATCCCGAGGCCGGGACACAGCTCCATGCCCACGGCGTGCACCGTCGCGTACAGGGCGGCGTCCTCGCCCGGCTCCCCCGCGGCCGCCATCCAGTTCGCCGACAGCCTGATCTGCGACAGCGCGCCGATGTCGGCGGCCAGTATGTTGGTGATCGCCTCCGCGACCGCCAGCCGTCCCGAGGCGGGCGCATCGAGCACCGCCACCGGCGTGCGCTCGCCCATGGCCATGGCCTCGCCGCCCGTGCCCTCGTAATCCGCGAGCGTGACCGCTACGTCGCTCACGGGTACCTGCCAGGGTCCGACCAGCTGATCGCGGCTGATGAGCCCGCCCACGGTGCGATCACCGATGGTGATGAGGAAGGTCTTGTCGGCCACGGTCGGCAGCCGCAGGACCCGGTAGGCCGCCTCGCGCAGCTCGAGGCGCGTGCTGTCGAAGCGCCGGCGCTGCGGCGCCATGCTGACGACCTCGCGCCGCAGCCGCGGCGGCTTGCCGAGCAGCACGTCGAGCGGCATGTCGACCGGCGCATCGCGGAACAGCGGGTCACGCACCACCAGCCGGCCGCTGCCGTCGATCGCACCGATCACCGCGAACGGACAGCGTTCGCGCTCCGCGACCGCGCCGAACTGCTCCAGGCGCGAGGCCTCGATGACCAGCACGTAGCGCTCCTGCGCCTCGTTGCACCACAGCTCGAGCGGCGACAGGCCGCTCTCCGCGCTCGGCACGGCGCGCAGGTCGATGCGCGCGCCGCGCTGGCTGTGCGCCACGGCCTCCGGTACCGCGTTCGACAGACCGCCGGCGCCCACGTCGTGGATCAGCAGCACGGGATTGTCGGCCCCCAGCGCCCAGCAGTGATCGATGACCTGCTGCGCGCGGCGCTGCATCTCCGGATTGCCGCGCTGCACGGAGGCGAAATCGAGGTCGGCGCTCGAACTGCCGCTGCCGAGCGAGGAAGCCGCCCCGCCGCCGAGCCCGATGAGCATCGCCGGGCCGCCGAGCACCACCAGACGGGCGCCGACCGGCACCTCGGCCTTGTCGACGTGCGCGCGCCGTACGTTGCCCAGGCCACCGGCGATCATGATCGGCTTGTGGTAGCCGCGCTCGCGGTGCGGCGGATCGGCGGCGGCCCGCTGCTCGAAGGTGCGGAAGTAACCGCAGATCGCCGGGCGCCCGAACTCGTTGTTGAACGACGCCGCGCCGATCGGCCCGTCGATCATGATCTCGAGCGCCGAGGCGATGCGAGCCGGTGCGCCGAACTCGTGCTCCCACGGCCGCTCGAAGCCCGGGATGCGCAGATTGGACACCGTGAAGCCGGTGAGTCCGGCCTTGGGCTTGGCGCCGCGCCCCGTGGCGCCCTCATCGCGGATCTCGCCGCCCGCACCGGTGGCCGCCCCCGGGAAGGGCGAGATCGCGGTGGGATGGTTGTGCGTCTCGACTTTCATGAGAATGTCGATCTGCTCGGCGACGCCGCAGTAGATGCCGCTGACGGGATCCGGAAAATAGCGTTTGCCGCGCGTGCCCGCGATGACCGCGGCGTTGTCGCGGTAGGCGGACAGCACGCCGGCGGGACTCGCCGCGTAGGTATGCCGGATCATAGAGAACAGCGACTCGGTGCGCGCGCGGCCGTCGATGACCCAGCTGGCGTTGAAGATCTTGTGGCGGCAGTGCTCCGAATTCGCCTGCGCGAACATCATCAGTTCGACGTCGGTCGGATCGCGTCCCAGACGCGTGAAATTCTCGATGAGATAGTCCATCTCGTCGGCCGACAGCGCCAGCCCGAGCTCGCGATCCGCGGCCTCGAGCGCGGCACGCCCCCCAGCCAGCGACACGGACCTGAGCCGCTGGGGCGGGGCGTGCTCAAACAGGCGCGCGGCGTCCGCCGCATCGAGCAGCGCCATCTCGGTCATGCGGTCGAACAGCACCGGCGCGAGGCGGGTCAGCTCGCGCGCGCCGAGTACCGCGCGCGAGTGCAGCCGGTACTCGATGCCGCGCTCCAGGCGCCGCACGTCGCCCAACCCGCACACCTGCGCAATATCGGTCGCCTTGCTCGACCAGGGCGAGATCGTGCCGGCGCGCGGCACCACCAGCACGGCCGCCCCCGCCGCCGCGTCCGTCGCCGCCGGCAGGCGCGGTCCATAGGTAAGCAGCGTATCGAGGATGGCGCGCCCGGCGTCCGTCAGCGGCTGCGCGAGATCGGCGAAGTGCATGAAGCGCGCCGCCAGCCCGGTTACGCGTGCATCGAGCGCGGTCAGTCGGTCGAGGAGCTTGGCGATGCGGAACGCGGATAGTGCCGGCGGGCCGGGGAGCTGCAGCATGAAGCTACGTCCGCCTCACTTCTTCTCGCCCGGAGGCGTTGAGTACATGGACATGGGGAACTGCGCGACGTTGGCGCCGGCCTCGAGCACGGTGATTTTGCTGACGCCCTGCTTGCGCACTTCGTCGATGCGCAGCACCGCATGCATCGGCAGGAAACTGCGCTTCACGCCGGCAAACTCGCCCTTGATGCGCTCCTCCGACGGATCGAGTACCACCGAGGATCGTTCCCCGAACACCAGTTCCTCGACCTCGATGAATCCAAACAGCTCCCCGTGGCTGACCTTGCGGGCATAGACCTCGTAAACCTTGCCCTGATTCACGAACATAATGCGGAAAATGTGACTGGTTGCCATGGCCGGTTCTGGGGTCGCTGCTAGCTTTGACGCTGGCATTATATGTCCGGGCGCCGCCTGCGGGAGCGGCCCGGTTGCGCGGGGAATTTGGCGGCAATGAGTCGGGGAACCATGCTCAGGTTGCGGATCGTCAGCGACCAGCGGCGCTCGCTCGCGGAGCGCAGCACTGCGGTTTTTTCCGTTGAAGGCGGCACCATCGGGCGCTCGGCCGACAACGACTGGGTGCTGCCCGATCCGCTGCGCTACGTGTCCGCGCACCACGCGCGGGTACAGTTCCGCGAAGGCCACTATTACCTGCAGGACGTCAGCACCAACGGCGTCTTCGTCAACGACGACATGGAGCCGCTTGCCAAGCGCGGCTCGAGCGGCTACCGGCTCGCCAATGGTGACGTGCTGCGCATGGGGGCGTATCAAATCGTGGCCGCGCTCGAGCAGCGCCAGGCCGAGACCGAGGAAACCGGCGCCGCCGCCGTCCCGACCAGCATCCATGCGCTGCGCACGGTGGGCCGCACCGCCACCGACCGCGACATCGGCGCCAAGCTCAACGTCGAAGAGCTCCTGGTCCCGGTCATCGACATCGAGGCCGCACTCCCGGTCACGGCCTACGGCCAGGCGGTCAACTCCGGCCGCGTCCAGGCACTCGCGCACGGCACTCACACCGAGGGGTACGCCGACGCCGAGGCGGCCGATCTCGCCCTGAGCGCCACCAACGGCGCCGACGCCGGCTCGCTCGCCATGCGCATGGCGCGGCTCGCCGAGGCGGTCGGCCGCGAACCGAAGAACGGCGGCGGCGCGCTGGCGTTCGAGGACGTGCATACCGGGCTGGATGCATTCTGCCGCGGTGCGGGCATCGACGCCGAGCAGCTGCCGGCTGACGCCCAGGGACGGCTGCTGCATCTCGCCGGCCGCCTGTTCCGCGAGGCGCTGGTGGGCTTCAAGGACCTCGAGCGCACACGCACCGAGACGCGCAATCGCTACCGCATCGAGGCGCCGCCGCAGGATCACGATGACCCGCGCCCCTCGCTCGCCGACTCGATGGTGGAGGAACTCCTGGTGATGCTGTTCGTGCACCACGAGAACCGCCGCCTCGACTCGGTGCAGTGGCTGCGCGAGACGCTCGCTGATGCCAAGCGCCATGAGACCGCCACTGCGCAGGCCACCCGCGCCGCTTTCATCGAGTTTCTCGATCGTCTGGATCCGGCAGAACTTGAGGCGCGCTTCGAGCGCGCCGCACGGCGCGGCAAGGCGCGCTCGGCCGACAAGGCGCAGTACTGGGAGCTGTATACGACGTTCTACCGCAATCTCATCGAGATGCCGGCGGATCACCTGCCGCACACCTTCGTCGAAGCGTTCGCCGCCACTTACCGCGAAGCGCTGAAGAAGAAGCCGGAACCGTAAGCGGCAGCGCGGACTCATGGCGGAGAGGGTGGGATTCGAACCCACGTGCCGGTTTTACCCGACCATCCGATTTCGAGTCGGCGCCGTTATGACCGCTTCGGTACCTCTCCGACTTTGGGCCACGGGTTTTTGCGGGCTGGTATTCTAGCGGAAAGCCCATGCGGTGAGGGGAGGTTCGTGCGCGCATTCGCTCTCGCCGCCGTACTCGTATCGTTCGCAGCCGTGGCGGCCTGCAGCAAGGTCCAGCCGCGGCTCATCGACCCGGTGCGCAGCCGCGGCGAGCTGCGGGTAGTCACGCTCAATCTGCCCACCTGCTATTACCTGGGCGCCCAGGGAACCGAGGGGCTCGAGTTCGATCTCGCCAGTGCCTTCGCGGCACATGAGGGCGTGAAGCTCAACATGTATCCGGTGGCCAACGAAGGCGCCATGCAGGCCGAGCTGGCCGCAGGGCGCGCCGATATCGCCGCCTGCTCGCTGACCGACAACCCCGACTGGCACCGCGCCGGAGACGCCGCCGAGCCCTACAGCCTGATCCCGCAGCTGGTGGTCTATCAGCGCAGCGGCGTGCGCCCGCGCGATACCCTGCAGCTGGAGTCGGCAAGGCTCGCGGTGCGTGCCGGCAGTCCGCAGGAGCGCATCCTGCAGCGCCTCAAGAGCACCGTGGCACCGGGACTGCAGTGGGAGGAGACCGCGCCCAGCTCCGCCGACCCGGTCGAAGACGTCGACGGCGGCGAGGCGCAGTACGCCATCACCGACGCACGCGAGTATTCCTTCGCGCACCACCTTTATCCCAACGTGCTGGTGGGCTTCGAGCTGCCGCAGCGGCGCCCGGTGCAGTGGATCGTGCGCAAGGGCACGCCCGGACTGCTCGCGAGCGTCAACGCATTCTTCCACGAACTCGCCGCCAGCGGGCGCCTGCCGCAGCTGGTGCAGGAATCCTCCGGCGACACCCGCCGTTTCGAGTACGAGGAATCGCGCGAGTTCCAGGGCCACGTCGGCGACCGGCTGCCGATGTACCGCAGCTGGTTCGAGCAGGCCGCGCTGCAGACCGGCATTGACTGGCGGCTTCTGGCGGCCATCGGCTACCAGGAGTCGAAGTGGGACCCGCGCGCCGAGTCGGAGGACGGCGCAAGTGGCATCATGATGCTGACCTCCGATACCGCCCAGGCCATGGGCATCAAGAACCGCAACGATGCCGAGCAGAGCATCTTTGCCGGCGCACGCTATCTGGAGCAGGTGCGCGAGATGATCCCCGACCGCATCCCGGAGCCCGACCGTACCTGGCTCACCATCGCCGCCTACAACGTCGGCTTCGGCCATCTGGAGGACGCGCGCATCATCACGCAGGCGCAGGGCAAGGACCCCGATTCGTGGACCGACGTGCGCGTGCGCCTGCCGCTGCTCGCACAGCAGCGCTGGGCGGATCGGGCCAAGCGTGGTTACGCGCGCGGCTGGGAGCCGGTGCAGTTCGTCGACCGCATTCAGCGCTTCCTCACGCTGCTCGAATGGCAGCCGGGCGAGGCCAGCGCGCATGCCGAGCCCGCCACCGCAGCCCCGGGTGCCAATGCCGCGCCTGCCGCGGCTGCGCCCGGCGCAGCGCCGGCGCCGCCGCCGGACGAGCAGGCGGCCAAGGTCGCGGGCACACACCCGGCGCCGCGGCCCTGACCCTCAGCCGCGGCGCGCTGCGAAAAACTCGTCGAGCAGCCGGGCGCACTCCTCCATGAGCACGCCACCGAACACGTCGACCCGGTGATTGAGGCCCGGCAGGTTGAACACGTTGGCGAGACTGCCGGCACCGCCGGCGCGCGGGTCCCAGGCGCCGAATACCAGCCGCCGCACGCGCGCGTGCACGATCGCCGCGGCGCACATGACGCACGGCTCGAGGGTCACGTACAGCGTAGTGTCGGCCAGACGGTAGCTGCCGAGCGCGCGGCCGCCGGCGCGCAGCGCCGCGATCTCAGCGTGCGCGGTCGGATCATTGCTGGCGATGGGGGCATTGGCGCCGTGGGCGACGATGCGCTCGTCGCGCACCAGCACCGCTCCTACCGGCACCTCGCCGGCGGCGCGCGCGGCCACTGCCTGGGCCAGCGCGGCGCGCATGAACTCCGCATCGCGCCAGGCGTCAGGGGCCATGCGGCTCCGCCGCCTGCGGGGCGGCCGGGACCGGCGCTTCGGGGGCGGGCAGGAACAGTGCCGGGTCGACGAAGGTGGCGTTCAGCGCCACGCCGAAATGCAGGTGCGGCCCGGTGACGCGGCCGGTGGCGCCGACCTTGCCGATCTCCTGCCCGGCACGCACCACGGCACCTCGCTTTACGCCGATGGCGCTCATGTGGCAGTACATGGTGACCAGTCCGCCGCCGTGATCGAGGATCACGGTGTTGCCGTTGAAGAAGAAGTTGCCCGTGTCAACCACCCGGCCGGTGCCGGCAGCATGGATCGGTGTGCCCGTGTCGGCGGCGATGTCCATGCCGCTGTGGGGGTTGCGCGGTTCGTTGTTGAATACGCGCCGTGAGCCGTACGAGCTCGAGCGGACGCCGGGTACGGGCGGCAGCAGCCGCAGCGTCGCCGGCGGCGCGTCCGACCAGGTGGCGTAGTCGGCGTGCAGGCGCGGCAACTCGCGATCGACCCGGGCCAGGTCCTTCTTCGACAGATTCACCTGCCCCGGTTTCACCGTCAGGCGCTGCTCGACATAGCGCTTGTCGCCGACCTCAAAGCCGACGGTGCTGCCCTCGGCCGTGCCGTCCTGCACGCGCAGCACCGCGCGGCCGGGCGACTGTGCCAGGGGCAGGCCGACCACGGCGACCCAGCGGTCGGCGACGCGCAGCACCAGCACGCGCCGATCCTCGAAGGTGACGCGCGGCGGCGTGTCCGCGGAGGCGGGGACGTCCAACAGCGCCACGCCGCCGGGCACCAGTTCCTGCTGCGGCAGCAAGGGCGGCGGCGTCTGCCCCCAGGCGACGCCGGCGAGCCCCGCCACGGCTGCGCACAGGGCGCGCGCCGCATTCCGGCGGTGGGCTCTGCGGGCCTCGCTCATTTGCGCCCCGTGACCCGCGCACTCAGCACCCCGTGCGCAAGCCGCGCCTCGATCTCGGCGCCTGGCATAACCGCGGTCGCCTCCGTGAGCAGGGCACCGTCGCTGCCCGTGACGATGGCGAAGCCGCGGCTGAGGGTCGCCAGCGGGCTCACCGCATCGAGTCCCCGCCGCGCCAGGGCCAGGCGATGCGCGGTGCGTGACAGCTGCTGCTGTGCGGCGTGGCTGAGGCGTCCCTGCAGGTCCTGGCTGCGCGCACGCCAGTCCGCGAGTGCGCGCTGCGGCGAATGGTGGCGCAGCTGCACCTGCGCCGCGGCGAAGCGATGTCCCGCGCCGAGCAGCAGGCTGCGCGCCGCACCGGCGAGACGCAGTTCCAGGTCATCGAGGCGCTGCACCTGCTGCAGCAGCCGCACACCGGGATGGGCCTGCCGCAGGCGGCGGCCGCACGCCTCGAGCCGCGTGCCGCTGGTGCGCAGCTCGCGCCGCATGCAGCCGCTCAGTCGCTGCGCGGTGCGCGCCACCGCATCCAGGCAGGCGGCCCGGTCGGGCACGACCAGCTCGGCCGCGCCGGAGGGGGTCGGGGCGCGCGTATCGGCGACGAAGTCGGCAATGGTGAAGTCGATCTCGTGGCCGACCCCGGAGACCACCGGCACCGCGCAGGCGTGGATGGCACGCGCGACGCGCTCGTCATTGAATGCCCACAGGTCCTCCAGCGAGCCGCCACCGCGCGCCAGGATCAGCACGTCGCAGTCGGCGCGCGCCGACGCCTGCCCGAGCGCCGCAACCAGCGCCGGCACGGCGGCCGCGCCCTGCACCGGAGCCGGATAGATCAGGACTGCGGCGGGGGGATAGCGCCGCGCCAGGATGTGCAGGATGTCGCGCAGGGCGGCGCCGGTCGGTGAAGTGACCACCCCGATGCGGCGCGGAAAGCGCGGCAGGCGGCGCTTGCGTTCCAGGGCAAACAGGCCCTCGGCGGCGAGTTTGGCTTTGAGGCGCTCGAATTCGCGCCGCAGCGCCCCGACGCCGCCCTCTTCCAGGTGCTCGACCGCCAGCTGGCACTCACCCTTCGCCTCGTACAGGCTGATGCGGCCGCGCAGCAGCACCTGCATGCCGGCGCGCGGAGTGAAGCCCACGAACACGTTCTTGGAGCGGTACATCGCGCAACGCAGCTGCGCGTTGCGATCCTTGACGGAGAAGTACCAGTGACCGGAGGCCGGCTGGGAGAAATTGGACAGTTCCCCGGCCACCCACACCGTCCCGAGGCCGCGCTCGAGCAGGGTGCGCACCTCGCGGTTCAAGCGCGACACACTGTAGACCTCGCGCGGCGGTGCGCCGGCGGCCGGGATTTCGGGGCTGAGGGTCATCGGCGGAACCTTAGCACGAGGTTTACCGTACCGGCCTCAGCGCTTATAATTGCGCATGCGCATCCTCGAAGAAGCTCTCACCTTCGACGACGTCCTCCTGGTTCCGGCCTACTCGGAAATTCTGCCACGCGAGGTCGATCTTTCCACCCGCGTCACGCGCCGCATCAAGGTGAACGTGCCGCTCCTGTCCGCGGCCATGGACACCGTCACCGAGGCGCGGCTGGCGATCACGATCGCCCAGGAAGGCGGCCTGGGCGTCATCCACAAGAGCATGAGCATCGAGGCGCAGGCGCGCGAGGTCGGCCGCGTCAAGAAGTTCGAAAGCGGGGTCATCAAGGACCCCATCACCGTCTCGCCCAACATGACCATCCGTGAAGTGCTCGAGCTGACACGCGCGCGCGGCATCTCAGGCGTGCCGGTGGTGGTGGGCAAGAAGGCGGTGGGCATCGTCACCCATCGCGACCTGCGCTTCGAGGACAAGCTGGAAGCGCCGGTGTCCTCGGTCATGACGCCGAAGGAACGCCTGGTGACGGTGCGCGAGGACGCGCCCAAGGACGAGGTCCTGGCGTTGCTGCACAAGCATCGCATCGAGAAGCTGCTGGTGGTAAACGGCTCGCACGAGCTGGTGGGCATGATCACCGTCAAGGACTTCCAGAAGGCCACTGAATTCCCGCGCGCCTGCAAGGACGAGGGTGGGCGGCTGCGGGTCGGCGCCGCGGTCGGCACCACTCCCGACACGCTTGAGCGGGTCGCAGCGCTGCGCGAGGCGGGCGTCGACCTGGTGGTGGTCGATACCGCGCACGGGCACTCCAAGGGGGTCGTCGAGACCGTGCGCCGCATCAAGGCCAAGTGGGCGGACAGCCAGGTCATTGCCGGCAACATCGCCACCGTCGAAGGGGCGCGCGCGCTCGTCGACGCCGGTGCTGACGCAGTCAAGGTTGGTATCGGCCCGGGCTCGATCTGTACCACCCGCATCGTCGCCGGGGTCGGCGTGCCGCAGATATCCGCGGTAGCCAACGTGTCAGAAGCGCTGCGCGACACCGACGTGCCGGTCATCTCCGACGGCGGCATCCGCTTCTCCGGCGATATCGCCAAGGCGCTCGCCGCCGGCGCCCACGCGGTGATGATCGGCGGCCTGTTCGCCGGCACCGAGGAGTCACCCGGCGAGGTGGAGCTGTACCAGGGCGCCTCCTACAAGTCCTATCGCGGCATGGGCTCGCTCGGGGCCATGAGCGAGCGGCAGGGCTCGGCCGACCGCTATTTCCAGGACGCCGCCACCGAGCTCGAGAAGCTCGTGCCGGAGGGCGTGGAGGGGCGCGTGCCCTACAAGGGCAGCGTGGTCACCATCCTGCACCAGCTCGCCGGCGGCCTGCGCGCGGCCATGGGCTATACCGGCAGCCGCAACATCACCGACATGCGCACGCGGCCGGTGTTCGTACGCATCACCACCGCCGGCATCCGCGAGAGCCACGTGCACGACGTCAGCATCACCAAGGAGGCACCCAATTACCGGGTGTCCTGAGCGCCGGCACATGGCAAGTGTTCCCCGACCTGCCGACGCCGCTCCCGCGCAAGCCGCTGCGCACCCGGACATCCATGCGCACCGCATCCTGATCCTGGACTTCGGCGCGCAGTACACGCAGCTGATCGCGCGGCGCGTGCGCGAGCTCGGCGTCTACTGCGAGATCCGGCCCTGGGACGTGAGCGATGCCGAGGTACGGGCCTTCGGTCCGCGCGGCGTGATTCTCTCGGGCGGGCCTGAATCGGTAACCGACAAGGATCCGCCACGCGCGCCGGCTGCGGTGTTCGAGCTCGGAGTTCCGGTACTCGGCATCTGCTACGGCATGCAGACCATGGCGCAGCAGCTCGGCGGCAAGGTGGCGCCCTCCACCGAGCGCGAATTCGGCTATGCCGAGGTGACCGTGACCGGCGCCTCGCGCCTGCTCGATCACCTCGCGGACCGTCGCGACGGCGCGGGCAAGGCCGTGCTCGACGTGTGGATGAGCCACGGCGATCGGGTCGAGCGTCTGCCGGAGGGTTTCGTGGCCAGCGCCGCGACCGGCACCATCCCGTTCGCCGCCATGACCGATGAGCGGCGCCGTTTCTACGGCGTGCAGTTTCATCCCGAAGTCACGCACACGCGTCAGGGCACACGGCTGCTGGAGCGCTTCGTGCGCGAGATCAGCGGCTCAGATGCACTGTGGAGCACCGGCAACATCATCGACGACGCGATCGAGCGCGTGCGCGCGCAGGTGGGCGCCGGCAAAGTGCTGCTGGGGCTGTCCGGTGGCGTCGACTCTTCGGTGGTGGCGGCCCTGCTCCACCGCGCCATCGGCGACCAGCTCACCTGCGTGTTCGTGGATCACGGCCTGCTGCGCCTCGGCGAGGGCGACCAGGTCATGGATACCTTCGCGCAGCATCTCGGCGTGCGCGTCATCCGCGTCGATGCGGAGGCACGCTTCCTCAAGGCCCTCGCCGGGGTCGCCGACCCCGAGGAGAAGCGCAAGATCATCGGCCGCACCTTCGTCGAAGTGTTCGACGAAGAGGCGCACAAGCTCACCGCCGTGCAGTTCCTCGCACAGGGCACCATCTATCCCGACGTGATCGAGTC